>CAZISX010000027.1:24642-39478 GCA_964542005.1 uncultured Spirochaetales bacterium | reverse complement strand
TCAATTAAAAGAGCAACTTTTTCGCCAAATTTTTTATGAAGTTTTTCAATTAGTTCGCCAAGTCTGCCCCGATTTGTCTCTTTTGAGAGGGTAATTTCGTACTTTTCTGCATTTTTATTAAGTATTTCGTCAATTGCTTTAATCAGCGGCATCTGCTTAAAACTACCTGAAGTAAAATCAACCCTGATTATCGGTCTCTTTTTCCACTCGATTTTGTCGTAAATAAAGAGGCCTTTAAAAAGCTCCTGATTTCCTTCAAAAATCTCATTTAGTGTTGATATTGTGAGCGATTTACCAAATCTACGCGGACGGGATAAAAAGTAATATTTTCCTTCAGTTATCAATTTGTGGATAACTTCTGTTTTATCAACATAAACACAGTTCCGTTCGCGTAACTCTTTAAAATCTTGTATTCCGATGGGCAGCATTTTTAGCATTCTTGACTCCTTAAAAAAATCGCCATGATTATATCAGAGGAAAGAGGGAATGTCAAAACTGCCGTGGCGTGAATTTACAGGATTTGGTAGGGACAAGACATGCCTTGTCCGGTAACTACTGTCAATTAATTCGGCACTGTCGTGAGTTGGAGAAATCTATGGCAGAAAGGGCAGGAATCGAACCTGCCACAAACAGTTTTATCCGCCCGCTGCTGATTTTGAAGACCAGCTGAGCCACCAGGCCCGTCCTCTCCAGATTACAGACTGAGTCTATTTAATCAGATATTTATGGTCAAGTTTTTTGAGAAAAAAAATTACCACACCTCTGTGTATCAATTGGCTGACAATAGAAATAATAGAACAAAACCTTAAAACTTTTCGGTTTTTTGACAGAGATCAAAAAAAACTATTTTTCTTCCATAAAAGGATACTCAAAACTTCTTGAAGGAACAAAGTTTTCCTTGATTGTTCTTGCACTTGTCCAGCGAACAAGATTGAGGAAACTGCCAGCTTTGTCGTTTGTTCCTGACATTCTTGCTCCGCCAAACGGCTGGAGACCTACCGCAGCGCCGGTACATTTGTCATTTACATAGAAATTTCCAGCAGTTGCAGTGAGCTTGTTTGTGAGGTAATTTATTACGCCTCTATCTGTCGCAAAAATTGCGCCGGTAAGAGCATAAGGAGATGTTTTATCAAGAGTTTCGATTGCAGCGTCAAGATTGGTATCATCATAAACAAAAATTGTAAGAACAGGGGCAAAAATCTCCTCTTCCATTGTTACAAAATGAGGATTTGTTGTTTCGATAATTGTCGGATCAATAAAATATCCAACAGATTTATCGCCATTTCCGCCGGAAATGATTTTAGCTTCTGAAGAATCTTTTGCTGTATTGATATATTTCATTGTTGCGTCAAAACTTGATTCATCAATGCATGCATTCATGAAATTTGTAAAATCAAGAACAGTTCCGGTTTTAATTTTAGATGCCATATTAAGAACCAGATCTTTCAACTCAGCCCACTTTGATTTTGGAGCATAAACCCTTGAACATGCTGAACATTTTTGACCTTGATATTCAAAAGCACCTCTGATTATTGATGCTGCGGCAGCTTCCATATCTGCGGAATTGTGAACAAATATATAATCCTTGCCGCCTGTTTCGCCGACAAGTCTTGGATATACCTTATATTTTTCAAGATTTTCAGCAACAGTTTTCCACATCTGGTTGAAAACTCCGGTTGAGCCTGTGAAGTGAACGCCTGCAAGTTCCGGATGATTCATAACAACTTTTCCAAGAACAGAACCTCTGCCAGGAATGAAATTTATTACACCGTCTGGAAGTCCAGCCTCCTTGAAAAGCTGCATCAAATAGTAGTTGGAAAGTACAGAAGTTGACGCAGGTTTCCATACAATTGTGTTTCCCATCATAGCTGGAGAAACTGTAAGATTTGCGCCAATTGCTGTGAAATTAAAAGGAGTTACAGCAAAAATAAAACCTTCAAGCGGTCTGTATTCCATTCTGTTCCAGGTGTGAATATCATTTCTTGGCTGGTTTGAATAGATTTCTTCCATAAATTTAACATTGCAGCGGAAAAAATCAGCAACTTCGCAAGTCGCGTCAATCTCTGCCTGGAAAACATTTTTAGACTGGTTAAGCATTGTCGCCGCATTCAAAATATAGCGGTATTTTGTTGAAATAAGGCTTGCAGCTTTAAGAAAAATCGCAGCTCTTTCTTCCCACGGCATGAATTCCCATGTTTTTTTAGCCTCAAGCGCAGCTTCAACAGCCATTCTAACTTCTGCTTCGCCAGCTTCGTGATAAATTGCAAGTGTGTGTTTGTGATTGTCAGGGCAAACAGCTCTCTGAGTTTTTCCTGTAAAAACCTCTTTTCCTCCAATAATCAGCGGGATTTCAAGCTGTATTGAAAGCTGTCTTTCAAGTTCTTTTTTGAGAAGTGCCTTCTCTTTTGAGCCTGGTGCATAATTTAAAATTGGTTCATTGTACGCATCAGGAAGTCTGAAAACTGAGTTTGTCATCTTTTTCTCCTTTAACAGTTTGGTTAAGTTTTTTGTATTTATTTCAATAAATCTGCATAACTTTTTATGTAATTGTTCCGTTACTTTTTTTCAGACAAATCAAAGGTTATCCCCTGCGCAAGCGGTAAATCTTTTCCCCAGTTGATTGTGTTTGTCTGACGGCGCATATAAACCCGCCATGAATCTGAGCCTGATTCTCTGCCGCCGCCAGTCTCTTTTTCACCGCCAAACGCGCCGCCGATTTCTGCACCGCTTGTTCCGATATTTACATTCGCGATTCCGCAGTCAGAGCCGATATGTGAAAGCCACGCTTCCGAGTAGCGGATATTATTTGTAAACATTGTTGAGCTTAAACCCTGAGGAACATCGTTGTTGTAGAAAATCGCATCTTCGATATTTTCGTATTCAATAATGTAAAGAAGAGGTGCAAAAGTCTCATCTTTCACGATTTTCATAGAATTTGTAACTTCAGCAATAGCTGGCTCAATGTATGAACCGTTTTCAAGACCCGGAATAGAAAGTTTTTTGCCACCGCAGAGGATTCTGCCGCCTTCAGCCTTAACTTTTTCAATAGCTGCAAGCATATCATTTATAGTCGAATCATCAACAACAGGCCCCATATTGATTCCATCATCAAGCGGATTGCCGATTTTAATCTGTTTATAAGCACTTACCAGCGATTCAACAAATCTTGATTTGACAGATTTATGAACAATTACTCTTCTTGTTGAAGTACATCTCTGGCCACTTGTTCCAATTGCGCCAAAAAGAACAGCACGCAGAGCCATATCAATATCAGCGTCTTCCGTAATAATTACAGCATTGTTGCCGCCAAGCTCAAGCAGTGAGCGGCCAAGTCTTCCCGCAACACTCTGGCCAATCTGTTTACCCATTCTTGTTGAGCCTGTCATGCTGATTAAAGGAACTCGGTGATCATTTACAAGTGTGTCGCCAACATCATTTCCTTTTCCAATAACAAGTGAAAAAATTCCGTCAATATCATATTTGTCAACAACCGGAGCAATAATATTTTGTACTGCAATAGCAGTAAGCGGTGTTTTTGAGCTTGGTTTCCAGATAATTGAATCGCCGCAAACAGCAGCAAGAAGCGAATTCCATGACCAGACAGCAACCGGAAAATTGTAGGAAGTAATAACACCAACAACGCCAAGCGGATGCCACTGTTCATACATTCTGTGATTTGGTCTTTCGCTGTGCATTGTGAGGCCGTAAAGCTGACGGCTCAGACCAACAGCAAAATCAGCAACATCAATCATTTCCTGCACTTCGCCCAAACCTTCAGTCTTGATTTTTCCCATTTCAAGAGTGACAAGAGCACCCAAATCATCTTTGTGTTTTCTGAGTTCTTCAGCAATTTCACGGACAATAAGACCTCTTTTCGGCGCCGGCATCATTCTGAATTTAAGAAATGCCTCATGAGCTTTTTTCGCAATAATTTCATACTCTTCTTTTGTAGCCTGAATAACTGTGGCAATAACTTTACCATCAATCGGTGAAATACTGGAAAGCTCTTTGCCGGAAGTTTTTAGCCAGCCTTTGGACGAGCCGGTTGTCGCTCCATAATTAACCTCGTTTATACCAAGGTTTTTCAAAAAATTGTACATAGTCCCCTCCTATCAGAATTTGAAATAAAAGTAGATGAAAAACCGTGATAGGAAAGATTAAACGAGATTTTTTGATTGTGTTAAACAGAAAAAAATAATTCAATCCAGAACTCCTTTCCAAGCACGGGAGGTTAATTCCTTTCGGAACAAGCCCACAGGTTCAGCAGACATGACAAAAATGTTTTAGTCCGGAGAACTTCAGAGTTTTAAAAAACATAAACTGGCGCGATTATAGCAAAGTTAAATTTGTTGTAAATTTTTTTCTTGTCTCAAACAAAAGAGAGAGAGATTTCTTCGTTGAGGATTCTGAAAAAGAACCTTTACACTAATACTTGGATTTTTTTGTCCAGAAAAACTTGACCATTATAGCTCACCTTGACCGCAAAAGTTCAGCTACAGCAGATAGCTGATTTCTCCGCTGCAGATTCTGCATTTGTCGCCATGTTTAGCAGGATAACCTTCATTGCAGACTGGACAAATCGCAATTTTTGAGCCTTTCTTTTTTTTAGAAATTTCGGGATTTACACTTACTTTTTGAAGTGAAAGAAGCGAGCTTCCAGCCTCCCTTATCTGATTCAAAAGTGCGTCTGTATCCTGCTCGTGTTTTGGTGTAACTTTGAAAAACCAGTTGTAAATCTGAGGATATTGTCTCATTTTTTCTGTGTCGAGATAAACCCTGACCCCTTCACCTGTGTGTTTGTTGAAAAAAGTGAGTGCAAATCTTCCGATTTTAAGGATTTTCAGCCAGCCGTTGCCAATTGAGCATGGTGTCAGGACTTGGACTGCATCGGGAAGGCACTTCATGGATTCGCAAATTACATCATAAAGCTCTCCCTCTGGCAGATTTTTTTGTGCCAGATCAACCATAAATCCCCCAATTATAAGGCCTGGTGCTTTTGTGCCATGGAATTTTTCAATCATTTGCTCATACTCTTCAATCGTTTGTCCGCAGATAAGTTTTTGTTCTAAAGCATTATTAGTCATTAAAATCTCCGCCAGTTTTATTGTTTGTAAAAGGGTTTTCAAATCTTAGAGGTCCTAGCATTTCTGCAAGCAGCGGTTTAAGCTCTTCAGGCCTGCCATTTTTTATGATTCGCCCGTTAGAAAAGACAAAAAGATGATCAAAATCAAGGGTTTCTGTGACATCGTGAGTTACCATTATTATTGGAATACCAAGTTTTTGATAGACTGAGTGGTTAATGCAGCGGCACATTTTTCGTCTGATAAGAGAATCAAGCGAGCTGAAAGGTTCATCAAGAAGCAGTATTTCAGGTTTTGACGCAACAGCTCTTGCAACTGCAGCCCGCTGTTTTTGTCCGCCTGAAAGCTGGTGTGGAAAACGATCTTTAAGTTCAACAAGTCTAAATATTTCAAGAAGATAGGCAGTTCGATCCTTCGATTCTTTTTTTTCGTTTTCAGGAATGCCGAACAATACATTTTTTTCAACGCTCATGTGAGGGAAAAGTGAATTCTGCTGCGGGACAAAAGCGAATTTTCTGTGTTGCGGTTTTGTAAAAATATTACTCGAACTGTCATAAATTATTCTGCTTTCTGTTTTTATCATTCCGCAATCAGGCTTGTCAAGACCAGCAAGCATTCTAAGCGTTAAAGTTTTTCCGCAGCCTGAAAATCCGAAGAAAATATTTATTCCTCTTTTTATTTCAAATGCGACATCAAGAGAAAAGTCATTGAATTTACGGGTTAATTTAGCGTTAAGCATTATTTCCCCCCAATTTTTTTACAAGAAAAAGAACAAAGAATGAAAAAACAGTAAAAATCAGCGCAAGAATATGGGCTTCTGATTCTTTTCCTGAAGTTGCAAGAGAGTAAATTGTTATTGGAACTGTATTTGTTTTACCTTCTATATTTCCTGCCAACATTAAGGTTGCTCCGAATTCTCCAAGAGCTCTTGCAAATGTAAGGACAAGCCCTGAAACAATACCCTTCCATGCAAGAGGAAGAATAACTTTTCGGAAAGTTTTGAGCTCGCTTTTCCCAAGAACATAAGAAATTTCAATAAAACTTTTATCAACAGCTTCAAAAGCAGCTCTGGTTGTTTTAAAACTTAACGGCATTGAAACAATAAAAGATGCAAGAACTGCTGCCTGCCACGAAAACATTATTGTAAAGCCTGTTAAATCATATAAAATCGAGCCCAAAAAACCGTTTTTCCCAAAAATAATCATAAGATACAAACCTGTTACTGTTGGCGGAAGAACCATCGGAATTGTAATTAAGGTATCAATAATTTCTTTGCCGAAAAATTTTCTGGAATACAAAAAATAGCCTGCTGCAATCCCAAAAATTCCGGCAAGTATTGTGGAAAAAAAAGCAACCTTTAAAGAGAGATAGAGGGGAAATGAAATATTTCCTATCATTTAACTATATATCCGAATTCACTAAATATTTTCTTTCCCTTTTCACTTGTCACAAAATTTATAAAATCTTCAGACTGAACTCTTTTTTTAGAGTTTTTAATAACAACAGCTGGATAATTTATCAGTTTATGAGAGTTTTTGTCAAATTTAAATTTCAGATTCAACTCATTTTGAGCAATCAGAAAATCTGTATAAAAAACTATTCCGCCGTCAGCTTCTCCTTTTCTAACATAGTCAAGAACCTGTCTTACGGTTTCGCCGTAAACAGCTTTTTCTTTTATTTTTTCGTAAACACCATAAAAGACTAGAGATTCTTTTGCTGCAATTCCTGCTGCAACTGTTTCTGAATTTCCTAAAGCTATGTTTTTTAATTCATCTTTTGCCAATTCTTCAGGTGATGAAATACTTAGCGTTGAGTTTTTGGGAGTAATAAAAACTATTTCATTTGATGCAAAAATTCTTTTTGTTTCAGGTATTGCATAGCCTTTTTCTATAATATTATCAATGTGTTTTTCTGTAGCGGAAAAGAAAATATCGGCAGGCGCGCCAGCAACAATCTGGGAAGATAAAACTCCGGTAGCTGCAAAATTGAGTGAGATTTTTGTGTTTTTATTTTCCGCCTCATATTGAGCAGCACATTTTTTAAGAACATTGGTAAAATTAGCGGCAGCAGAAACTGTTATTTCCTGCTGACTCTCTTTTTTTTCACAGGAAAAAAAGAGGAGCACAAAAACTGCAAACAAAACTGTTTGTTTAAATAATTTGAGATTATAAAACATCTAAAAACCTCTTTGGTTAGTGTTTAAAATTGCTGAACTAAATATCCCTATCTCACATAGTGATTTTCTAAAAATTTTATGAATTGCTTCCAAAAAAACATATTCTTTTCAAATTCAGCAATGAAGCTGCTCCGGCAATTGTTGTTCCATAAATAAAATAATCTTTTTTATACTTTTCAACAAGTTCTAGTATGTTGTTGAGCGAGTTGTTTATAAGCGTTGTTCCGGTTATGAGGATAAGTTCGGAGCATTTGACAAGTTCTTCTGTTTTTTCTCTTCCGTCCCATATTTCAACTCCATATTTTATTTTGCCGATTTGTTCTCTGTTGAGATCTGTTATTTTAAGAGATTCATCTCCAAATTTTTTTGAAAGAGCCTCGAGAATTGAAGGATTCAATCCAATTATGCCAATGTTAATTTTGCCATATTTTTCAGCAATTAAAGAAGCTATTTCTTTTGAACATTTCTCAGGCTCTTCATTTTTACAGTGAACAGTGCTGTCTGAATAGCCAAAATATCTCAGAACCGCATTCATTACAGCGATAACAACAGCTCTGTTTTTAACAACTGTTATATCAAGGTTTAAAACCTGATGAAGTGTTCCGCAAAATTCAGATGGAGAATCTGTAAAAGACTGACCTTTTGAGCCCATAAAATCAGCCTGAATCATTTGTTCTTTTCCTTCGATAATCGGATAATCTTTCCGTTCAGGATTTCCGATAGCTTCTTCAGGGGTTAAGCATCCTGTTTTTACACAAATGTTTTTTTCTGAAAGGTTGTGTTTTTCAACAATTTCAATAAATTTTTCAAGCGTATTTTTTAAAATATCATTTTTCATTACAGCCTTTACTCCTTAACTTTATAACCATAATTTTTAAATATATTTAAAGATTCCTGCGATTCAAGAAACTGCACAAAATCTTCTGCCAGCCCCTTTTTTTGTGATGCTTTGAGAATAAAAAAAGGATAAACTACAGGAGTGTGACTGCTTTCCGGAAAAACAAAAGAGAGTGTAACCTTCTCTTTTGCTGTAAGATAATCTGTATAAGATACAATTCCGGCATCAGCTTCTCCTTTTGCTACATAGTCAAGAACCTGTCTTACGGTTTCTCCAAATACAGCTTTTTTTCTAACATCTTCTATTATTTTATAAAATTCAAAGACTTCTTTTCCTGCAGCTCCTACCGCGGTTGTTTCAAAATTTCCAAGTGCAATTTTTTGTATCTCTTTTTTAAGTAAATCTTCTGGATTTTTAACCTCAGCAGCTAACTCTTTTTTTGTAATAAGAACTATTTTGTTTGAGATAATTTTCCGCTCACTTTCTTTTATTCCAAAACCTTTATTCATTATCATATTTGCGTGTTTTTCTGTGCCTGACAAAAAAATATCAATAGGCGCTCCGGCAACAATCTGGGAGGCAATAACTCCGGCCGAGGAAAAGCTTAAACGGATTTTTATATCAGGATGTTTTGTTTCATACAGCTCAGCACATTTTTTAAGAGAATCGGTAAAAGTTGCGCCTGAAGCGACTGTAATTTCTGTGGTGTTTTTTGTTTTTGTGCACGCTGCCAGCATAAAAAAAAGAGAGATTGCGAGCAATGTACTTAAAAAGTTTTTTAAAGAAAGAGTTTTCATAAAAGCACCTCTGACTAGAATTTATAGCTTACATCAAATTGAAATAACTTTTCAACAATATTTGTATTTTGTGTAAGTTTAGTATTCGCAACCTCAAACATATAAAAATTTATGCCCGCAAAAAAGTTTTCATACAAAGCAGCTTTGGAGTTAAGGTTGAATCCTTTTACATTGCTTTTTCCACCAAAAGCATCTGTTTCTGAAAACATAGGCAGCCATGCGTATGCTTCAAGCTTTCTATACATAGCCCTGATTTCAAAATCTCCTGGTGCTGAAACTTTTTTTGTTCCGAATTTTATACCGCCAAGAATTGCTTTTTTTTCATCTTTGTTGTTTTCTCCCAGCTTTTCTAAATCTGCGGTGTTTAACGCAAATGTTCCAAAAACACCTGCTGTAAAGTTGCCAAAAATATATCCTCCGTCAAAATCAAGAACCAGTGTTTTATAGTTTAATCCCTTTTCTGAAGCATTTTCACCCAATGTGACTTTAGGAGAAACAACAGTTCCATTGCTATCTTTTTCTTCCTTTTTAATAATGTATGACGAATTTTTAAGCTTTGCAGGAATATAAAAAAGTGTCCCTAATTTTGTGTTAATATCACCTGTTTTAAAGGATGCGCCGGCTTGCAATGCTGTAAGATTAGGATCGTTACTATTTTTACTGTATTTTTCAACCTCTTCCAGCATGAAAAATCCTGCATTAAAAAATAAATTTAGTTGAGAAAGCATCTCGTATTCAACCTTTAAAGCAGCGCCTTCTGGACGAATTGAGTCAGAAACCAGCATTTGAGAAGCTCTAAAAAAAGGATTTTTTATTTTTCCGCCGAGCAGAGAGATTCCTTTAACTGGTGTAACTTCTGTGTACAAATAGTCAAGCCAAAGAGGTTTATGACTAAAATAATCTGTCATTGTCTGTTGAGAACCTCTGGCATCCTGAGAAAGTATTCCTCCGGCTGTTGTTGTTGTTTCTCCTGAAGCAATACCAAAAAAACCTTTTACATTGTTATTGATTTTTGCATCAAATCCAATTCTTCCAAGATACCTTATTCTGTCTCTGTTCATTGTCTCTTTTTCTTCACCGTTATCAGGGAGAGTATCTTGAATCTGATGCTGATAGCGCATTCTGAAATCACTTGTTATAGAAAGATTTTCCGCCCACTTAGGAATAGTGTTTTCTTTTTTGCTTTCGCCAGTAATTTGCTGTTCTTCTGAAACTTTTTGCGGAATTTCTTCTCCAAACATAAACATTGAAACCATTGCTGTTGCAGCACATAACATTTTTACATAAATTCTCATATTTTTTCTCCTTAAAATCTAAAAAAGTTAAATTTTTAAATTGACGCCTGAATAAAACACCAAGTCAAAACAATTTAAGGCGGTGAAAGAAAAAAAACTGATGAAAATTTAAATAAACCAATAGATGAAAAAATAGTGTTCATAAAATCCTCCTTTCCAAATCGGGAGGCCATAACCTTTCGGTACAGACCTAGGCTTAAAAACC
This sequence comes from uncultured Spirochaetales bacterium, assembly GCA_964542005.1. Lineage (GTDB taxonomy): Bacteria > UBP6 > UBA1177 > UBA1177 > CALOFP01 > CAZISX01. The sequence goes on along the minus strand of CAZISX010000027.1, from coordinate 29,086 downwards.
ATGGCAAAATGCTTTAGGCAAGAAAGCTCGGGGGGTTAATAAAAAATGTAAACAAAAGACGCCGAAATTATATGAAAAAGAGAGATTGATTCAAGTAAAATTGTTTTTTAAAATCGTTTTTTTTAACAAAAAGTTGTAAGAATTTGAAATGAATCAGAATTAAGATGGTTCTTTTAAAAAATCAAATGCTGGCTTAATGTCCGCAGCCGCCGCCGTGAGAATGACCGCTACAAGTTGATGTCATTGGTAAGAGTTTGTTTTCTTTGAGTAATTCCATATTCTCTTTGATTGTTGGAGCTGTTGCCTTAAAAACATCAATATTCATTGCCTGCAATTTAGTGAGTGCGCCGCCGCCAATTCCGCCCAGAATTATTGCGTCAACTTTTTCTCCGTTTAATGCCTGAACAGGATTGCATTTGCTGTGTTCGTGATTAAGATTCTGATTTCCAATTTCGCGAAGAGTGTTTGTCTCTGTATCTGCAATTACAAATATCGGAGCAGAGCCGAAATGCCCATAAACTGTACTCTCAAGACCGTTATTTTTTTCTACCGGAAAACATACTAACATAATTGCCTCCAATGTGGTTGTTTAGAAGTTATTAATGAACATAAGTTCATAAACATCTAACTCTGAAGGATAGTTTTGTCAAGAGAATTTTTGCAATATTGACTTTGATCTCAATAAAAATTACTATTCCACTGTTTTAAAGAGGTGAAAAATGAGCAGACCGGAAAAAGAAAGAAAAATAAGCAGCTCTCCAGTTTTTACAAGATTCAAGCCCTGTGGTGTTCCAATATCAAAAATTAAAACAGTTAATCTTACTCTGGATGAATTTGAAGCAATCAGGCTTGCAGATTATCTTGGCATGGAACATTCCGAGGCTGCTGAAATGATGAATATTTCGAGACCAACTTTTACAAGATTAATAGAAAAAGCCCGAAATAAAAGTGCTCAGTTTTTAATAGAAGGACTTTCACTTGTTGTTGAAGGTGGAAATGTAACTTTTGAAGGGAACGCTATTAAATGTCCTCGATGCAAAAAAATTAGCATTTAATCCGATATTTTTTTATTTCTTCTTCTTAAGATTTGGATTTGTGTTTGTCAGAGATTTGTTCAGGAAAGCAATGACTTTGGCAATATTTGACGCTGCTGAAAATTCTGATGTTCCATGGCCTGCGCCTTCAATTTTCTCAAAAGTTACTTTATCGTTTCCTAAAACAGCTATAAGTTTGTTTGCAAAATTTTCTGATTGAGTAATCGGTATATTTCTGTCAGCTGTTCCATGCTGAATAAAAAACGGAGGATCATCATTTGTAATATAAGTTTGAGGACTTGCTGCTTTTACCAGAGGTTCTGCCTCAGCACTTCCAATTGTTTTTCCAAGGTATGCAGTTTCTGGCGATGTTTCTGAGTTTGTTGCACCCATAGCAGGAGTCTGTCCCAGTGCTGCAAACTCAGCATCCATTGTTGAAAAATAAATTGGTCCAAACCAGTCTACACTTGCCTGTATTGCATCAGATACACCAGCATTTCCAAGAGCATCATCCGCAAGTTCTGCAACCCCGCCTGATGTAGCTGCAAGAGCTGCAAGATTTCCGCCTGCAGATCCGCCCCAAGTTGCAAATTTATCAGAATTCAGGTTGTATTTTGCTGCATTTGCTCTCAAGAATCTTATTGCTGCTTTTATATCATTTATCTGTGCAGGCCATTTTGCTTCTGTGCTAAGTCGGTAATTTATTGATGCCACCGCATAGCCGCTTGCAATTCCTCCCGCAGTAGATGTTCCAATCATTGCAGACTCTTCTCCGTCAGCTTTATCTCCAGATTTAAAAGCTCCGCCATGAATAGATATTATAAGTGGAAATGGACCTGTTCCTTCATTTGGAATATAAATATCCATTATCTGAGCAGTTGATGTTGAAGCATAAGCTACATCTGTGTATTTTGTTTTTATCCATGTAGTATCTGCAGGTTGTCCGCCGCCTCCTGGTTTTGCCATTACAGTTATTGTGAAAGTTGCTGTTTTTTCTTCATAAGTAACTGTAATTGTTTTAACTCCAGCTGTTGAAAAATCGGGTGTGCTGGTCGTGTAGTCTGTGATAGCTTTTGTGCTGTTATCGGACATTGTTGCAGTGACAACCATGCCAGCCAGATCAAGAGCAGTGTCAATGGTTCTGTATTCTTTTTTTGTTGGAGGTGTCGTTACCTCAATTTTAGTTACAGTCAGCGTTGTTTGGGAGTCATTATCACCTGATGTACTTGATGTTGAATCATCATCATTTGATGTGCTTGATGTTGAATCATTATCACTTGATGTGCTTGATGTTGAATCATTATCACTTGATGTGCTTGACTTAGAACTGTCTCCGCTGCACCCTAAAATCAAAAAACTCATTGCGATTAAAATAAAAATAAATAACTTTTTTACCATTTGCTTCTCCTTTTTTTAATAATAGCTAATTTGCAGAATAGCTTTTTTAAGCTTTTTAAAAATCATTTCCAATAATTTTGTTTGGATTTCCCCCTGCAATTCATTTTGTTGTTTTTCTGTATTTCTATAAATTCTAATCAAACAATTTGCTCAGGCCTAGTTTTTTTTGATACAAAATACTCCAAATTAATTTGAAGAGCAAGGAAAAATTAAAAAAATTAAAAATATTACTGTTTTCAAAAAAAATGTCTCTTTTGAGCAAAAAGAAATTAACAGATCAAGTTGCAAAAGAAAAAATCCGGATTAATCTTGCAACTGCAAAAACAGCTACTCCCGCCACATATCAAACCATAATTAAAAACATTGCAAAAAAATTGGTTCTAAAAGTTTACTTTTCAAGCGACTTAATGTATTCCAGAGCAGGCTCAATTCCTGCAGAGCCTGCAATTTGCTCCATTTTTAAAAATCTGCCATCAGGTCCGATAAAGGTGTTTGCTCTTTTGGTGGTTGAGCCATTAATTCCAAACATTTTTGAAACAGCATCTTTCGGGTCATGGTCGCTTAAAATCAAAAGTTTTTTCACGCCCATAGTCTCGCACCATTCGTCTTTTTTATCAGGAGATTCGTTATTAAATCCAAAAGGTTGGGCATTTGCTTCAATAAACTGATCATACATTGCATCAAGCTTCTGCATCTGTCCGGTGCAAACAGGAGTGTTCACCATCGGAAACGAGCTTAAAAGAACAAATTTACCGCGAAAAGAAGAGAGTTTTACTGCTGTTCCATCATGTGCCGGCAGCGTAAAATCAGGCACACAATCGCCTGCTTTTAGCGGAAATTCGGTCGCATAATCTGTACACGGAGAATTCTGCACAACATCTGAATCATTAGAATTATCAATAATATCCTGCTCTGGCAAAGCTTCTGAATCGTTTTGCTGATTATTATCTGATTGAACTGTCTCAGAGTCATTCAAGTTTGCATCCTGCTCTGATAAAATATCAGAATCATTCTGAGGATTTGTGTCGGTTTGTTGTGCGTCCTTATCATTGGTTGCTGTTGCGGCATTATCAGAATTCCCGCCGCACGCAGAAATAATGATTAAAAGCACGGTGAAAACAATGATTTTTTGTAGTTTTTTCATTTAGTTACCCCATAAATATAAATTAACTTTTTACAGAAAAGATAATAAAGAAAGCTCTTCTTGATGTCAATCTAATTTGTTCGATTCTTGATTGAAAGGTTAAAAAAAATTAAATAGCTTCGTGTCGCGCTAAAGGTTGTTGAAATTATGCTGTTTTCATTCTTAAAATATGAATTGTAACACAAAAAGCTGTGAGTAACAGAAGTATTGAAATCCAAGCAGAGGTAACCGCAAAAATTGCAGAATAGCTGATTACAAGCCAGAGCGTTGTCAGCGTAAAAATTTTTGCGTTTTTAGTAACAGCCCGATGTTTTTCATAATTTTCTATATAACGCCCAAATATTTTGTGATTTATAAGCCAAAAATGAAGCTTTTCTGAGCTTTTAAAAAAACATGCTGACGCAAGAAGAAGAAATGGCGTTGTGGGCAAAAGCGGAATAAAAATTCCCGCAAAACCAAGCGAAAGCGATAAAAACCCAGTTGCTGTCAGCAGTTGTTTTTTCATTTAACCTTCTCTAAACTGATTCCAAGTGCTTTGGCCACTCCTTTTCCATAATTTTCATGTGCTTTCATGCAGTTTGAAATATGACGGATTTTGATTTTTTCAGGTGCATCGCCCATTGCCCGCGCAGTATTTTCAAAGAGCACCTTCTGCTGAGCTGGCGACATAAGGTTGAAAAGTGCTGTAACCTGTGAATAATAATCAGTATCTTCACGGTGATTCCAGTGATCAGCTGCTCCCTCAAGTGAAAGCGGCGGCTCTTTGAAATCAGGTTGTTCCTTCCATTCGTCATAGCTGTTAGGCTCGTATCCGAGTGTTGAGCCGTGATTGCCGTCAACGCGCATTTGACCGTCACGGTGATAGCTG
>CAZISX010000027.1:15963-24632 GCA_964542005.1 uncultured Spirochaetales bacterium | reverse complement strand
AACGCTGTGCATCACCGTAACTGAAAAGTCTTCCCTGCAGCATTTTATCAGGTGAAAAACCAATGCCAGGAACAATGTTTGCCGGATTAAACGCTGCCTGCTCAACATCTGCAAAATAGTTTTCAGGGTTGCGATTAAGCTCCATCACACCAACTTCAATGAGCGGATAATCCTTGTGAGGCCAAACTTTTGTTAAATCAAACGGATTGTAAGGCGTTTTTGACGCATCTTTTTCAGGCATTATCTGAACATACATTTTCCAGCGCGGAAAATCCTTTTTTTCAATGCTGTCAAAAAGATCGCGTTGATGACTCTCCCTGCATTTTCCAATAATTGCCTCAGCCTCCTGGTCGGTAAGATTTTTTATTCCTTGCTCTGTTTTAAAGTGAAATTTTACCCAAACCCGCTCCTTTTTGTCATTAATCATGCTGAATGTGTGACTGCCGAAACCATCCATGTGGCGATATGAAAACGGAATGCCGCGATCACTCATAGTAATTGTCACCTGATGTAATGCTTCTGGCAGAGATGTCCAAAAATCCCAGTTATTTTTGGCACTTCTCAGGTTTGTTTTCGGGTCGCGCTTCACTGCGTGATTTAAGTCAGGAAATTTAAGCGGATCACGCAGAAAAAACACCGGTGTATTGTTGCCGACCAAATCCCAGTTTCCCTCTTCGGTGTAAAATTTCATAGCAAATCCGCGGATATCCCGTTCTGCATCAGCTGCACCGCGTTCTCCGGCAACGGTTGAAAAACGGACAAAAAGCTCTGTTTTTTTGCCAATTTGTGAAAATATTTTTGCTTTTGTGTATTTTGTGATATCTCTGGTAACAGTAAACGAGCCAAAAGCACCAGAACCTTTTGCGTGCATCCTTCTTTCCGGAATAACTTCGCGATCAAAATGGGCAAGTTTTTCTAAAAACCACACATCCTGCAAAAGCATTGGTCCTTTTTTGCCGGCAGTCATCACATTTTGGTTGTCTGCAACGGGCGAACCATTTACTCTGGTGAGTTTTTTGTTATCATCCATTTCACCCTCACTTTTTAATAGTTTTCATAACAGTTTCTTTGTCTATCTTTTTTGTGCAGAAAAACCAGTCATGGCAGGTAACTGAAGGATCTTTTGATTCCATTCTCTCTTTTGCAACACCGCAGGAACCAGCAGGCGGAACAATAACCTCGTCTCCCGGTCTCCAGTCAGCAGGCGTTGCAACAGAAAAAGCATCAGCAGTCTGGAGTGCTGTAACTATACGGATTAATTCATCAAAATTTCTACCAAGACTCAGTGGATAGTAGAGAATTGTGCGGATAATTCCTTTTGTGTCAATCACAAAAACAGCACGAACTGCTTTTGTTGAGCTTTCGCCTGGCTGAATCATGCCGTATTTATGAGCAACATCCATTGTAATATCTTCAATTAAAGGGAATTTTACCTCAACATTTTTCATCCCTTTGTACTCGATTTTTTCCTTAATAGTTCTAAGCCATGCAATGTGGCTGAAAAGTCCGTCAACAGAAAGACCAACCAGCTCACAGTTAAGTTCTCTAAATTGATTTTCAAGAGTTGCAAAAGTCATAAATTCTGAAGTGCAAACAGGTGTGAAATCAGCAGGATGACTGAAAAGGATAACCCATTTTCCAGCGTACTGATCTGGAAAGTTAATCTCGCCCTGTGTTGTAACTGCTTTAAAAGACGGTGCTTTTTCGCCAATTCTAGGCATGCTGATTGTTTCTGTGTTTTCCATGAAAATCTCCTTGAAAAAAATAATTAACAAAACTAAAATGAAATAACCCGCATCATTTTAATAATTATTTCTTGCAAAAGTCAAGAAAAAAATCTGGTCTGAAAATTTGTCACGCAGGTTTTATGATTGGACTAATTTGAACACTGCCGAACGGCTGAAACTTTCATCTTTTTTTTATGATTAAACATTTTGCTAGGATTGTCTTAATTGTTTTGTTACAACTTCTCCAGCAAACTTTCATATTTTGTTTTAAGAGTCATAAAATTTGCGATGTTTTCTCCACTCATTTTTACATGAGCCGCATTATGATGCTTGACAGGATCAATAATTTTTTGCCCGCGACCAAATCCGTGCTGAAGCTGATAATGGAGATGCGGAGCAGTTGAGCGGCCTGTGTTTCCGACATAGGCTATAATATCTCCTTTTTTAAAAGCATCACCCTGCTTAAGATTCAATTTTTCGCAGTGCAGCAAAATCATAACAATATCGCTTCCAAAAATCTCAGACTCCAGACTTCCGCCGTTATAACGGTAATTCCAGTTTGTTTTTGTAACTTTACCGCTAAATGGTGCATAAATTGGGGTTCCAACTGGTGCTTTGAAATCAACGCCATCATGTTTTGGTCTTCTATCTTTTAAAAGAGAAGTAATCTGGATGTATTCTTTAACTGGCGGATTTTGAAATATTTTTTCAATTGTTGTGGCGTTTTCATCATAAAACCTTCCAAAATTTCTGCCGTTTTCCTTAAAGAAATAGGCGTTGTATGTTCTCTGGTGTTTAGTTGAGGTGTAGCGCATCGCAAGAATTTCAATTTCATCAGGAATATCTTTTCTGACAGCTTTTTCAGCCTCCTCAACTTTTCTGAAAACAATAACAATTCTATCTTTTGGATAAACATCTGTTTTTACATCAATTTGCCAGACAAGATTTCTGGAAATATGAGCACTCAAAATCTCTCCCAGTTTTTTAATTCCAAGCTTATGTTCCAGTCTTTCTATCTCAGAATTGTTTGTGAATGCGTTGAAAAAACTGCTTTTAAGCTCAATTGAAAGAACCTCTTCTCCGCTATTTGGAGCTTTTTCTGCAACTTGATTTTTTTGCTTATTTTCAGCCTCTTTTTCTGGTTGCTCGGCTGCGTTTTCTGATTTTATTGATTCTATATTTTTTTCAGGAAGGTTTTCAACTTCCTCTTTGACAGTCTCGGGTTTTGGCAAGAGTTCATTTTTACTAGATTTTTCACACTTGCACCCAGAACATTGTCCAATAATAATTCCTAACAAAAACAGATTTAACAATAGCGAAACAACTAAAACTATCTTAATTTTTGACATTTTTTCTCCTATAATAAAAACACAGTTCAAAATCGGAATATTTTAAAATAAAAAAGGAGGTGAATGTTTTGGTGAAAAAAAGAGAATCGAATAAAAATTAAAGAAAAAACTTCTATAAAAAACAAGTGCTTCCAAAAAAAACGGAAGAGATAAAACAATTCTTTCGGATAAAAACGAAAGAGAAAAAATATTTCTTGTAATATGATCCAAAAAAGGACAAATATCAGAAGATAGCAAGTGGTCGTTTTTAGAAAAAACAGCCTTTACATTTGTTTTATGCTCTAAAAACAGTGCGGGGAAAAAATCTATAAATCTTTTTTCAGCTGTGGAGTAAATATGATTTGTTGATGAAAAATGAAAAACAGCAATAAAATTAAAGAAAATAAATCCAACAACAATCAGAATTGCTGTAGCTTTTTTGTAAGCTGCCATAAATTTTTCCAATCAGTTTAAATCATCACAAATTTTTTTTAATGTGTCAGGTCAATTATGTTTTGTTCTAAAAGAACAATAATAACTTTTCAGCAAAAATTTTTACAACTTCAGCTTATTCAAAAAATTGTAAAATTACAGAATAATCTTGAGAAATTTAGTTTTTGATGAAAAATTTAAGAAATTTTAGCAGATTGATTTTCCGGCACAATACTGGCAAGCATTGGTTGTCTGGGTTGTCTCTTTTGTCACTTTTTTGATTTCAGGCTTTTTCATGATTAACTCCTTTAATTTATAAAAAACATTTAATAGAATAACCATCTTTTCTAATTTTACAAGTTGTTTTTTGGCATAAGCCAACAAATGCCCTCATTTTTTTATTTTCACAAATTTTGCAGTTGCTTTTGCCATAATTTCATTTTCAAGCTTCATTTCTGATTTCATGAAAAATATGCCATGCCTTTCCTCTTCAAGCCATGCGGTGACTTTTAAATCAGAGTAAATTGGAACAGGCTTGAAATATCTTACATTTAGCTCGCCTGTAAATGCTTCAATTCCTTTAAAAAACAAAGCATTTGTCATTGCAGAATCTAAGATAGCACTTGTTATTCCTCCGTGAAGCGTCTCTTTGTAGCCCTGATGAATTCCTGAAGGTCTAAACCATGCCGCAACCTTATTATTTTCTTCAAAAAATTTGAGTTTTAATGAAATAGGATTTTTTTCTCCACACGCAATACAAAAGTTATGGCTTTCAGGTGTCTTAAATTTTTCTTCCATATCTTATCTCCCTAAAATTATTTGGTTTTATCAATAACTTTTGCTGCAATACTGCTTAAAACCTCTGCAGCTTTTGTGTTTTGTTTTGAGTAAACAAAAGGAGTTCCAGCATCTCCAGATTCTCCAACAGAAGGATCAATTGGAATTTTGCCGAGAAGCTCAAAGCCATATTTATCAGCAATTTTCTGCCCCGCTCCTGAATTAAAAATATTGGTGATTTCTCCGCAGTGAGGGCAAACAAATCCACTCATATTCTCAATAATTCCAATTATTTTTAGATTAGTTTTTTCGCAGAAAGAGACTGATTTTCTAACATCGGCTGCCGCAACTTCCTGCGGAGTTGTAACTAAAATTGCACCCGACATATCATCAATTGTCTGAATCAAAGAGAGGTGCTCATCACCTGTTCCAGGAGGTGAATCAATAATAAGATAGTCAAGATTTCCCCACTCAACATCACGGATAAACTGCTCAACAACACCATGTTTCATCGGGCCTCGCCAAATCAAAGCATCGTCGTTATCCTGAAGAAAAAAACCTACAGACATTACCTTCATACTCCCAAAAATAATTGGCATCATTTTTTCACCATTTGAAATAATTGGTGAATTTTTGAGATTCATCATTGTTGGAATACTTGGCCCGTGAATATCAATATCAAGAAGTCCCACAGATTTTCCTTCAAGCGACAATGCGGTGGCAAGATTTACCGCAACAGAGCTTTTGCCGACACCGCCTTTTCCTGACATAACAATAATCTTGTTTTTGATTTTGCAGAGATTTTGCTTGATTGCCTGTCTGTTAATAAATTCTTCCGAATTTTCATCATTTTTTTTAGTTTTTGCACTGCATGAGGTGTCCTGACATGAAGAGCAGTTTGATGTTTTTACATGTTCTCCCATAATTGTCTCCAAATAGTTTTTAGTTTATTTGTTAATATCTCGCTTCCATATTCCACAATATTTTTACCTTCAATCTGTGCTTTTGTAAAGTCTTTGTCAAATGGCAGAAAAGGCAAAATTTTTGCACCCGCAGATATTGCTTTTTCTTCAATAATTTTAGACATTTCATAATTTATGTCATACTTGTTGACAATTACAAATGTTTTTATTTTAAAATGGTTTGTAAGTGATAAAACCCTTTCCAAATCATTAATGCCCGACAAGGTCGGCTCTGTGACCACAATAACTGCATTCGAGTTTGTTATTGATGAAATAACAGCACATCCGATTCCTGGAGGTCCGTCAATAATTATAAGCTCAATATTTTCTTTTTTTGCCAGCTCTCTTGCCTCTTTTCTGACAAGAGAAACAAGTTTCCCTGAGTTTTCAGCTCCTATGCCAAGTTTTGCGTGGACAAGAGTTCCAAATCGTGTTTTTGAAACAAACCATTCGCCGCAATCTCTTTGATTTAAGCGAATAGCTTGAGCAGGGCAAACATAAGAACAAACACCGCAGCCTTCACAAAATGCCGGATTTATTACATAATTTTGATTATGCAAATAAATAGCATCAAACCTGCAGTGGTTTTGACAAACACCGCAGGAAGTGCATTCTTCATTAATAATTTCAGCAGTATTACCACTTAAAAACCGCTCTCTTTTGATTATTTCAGGAGAAAATATAAGGTGGAGATCAGCTGCATCAACATCACAGTCAGCAAAAACAGCTTTTTCCGCAATTGAGGCAAGTGCCGCTGTAACTGATGTTTTTCCAGTGCCGCCTTTGCCGCTTATTATTACTATTTCTTTCATATTAAACCCTTTTATATTTGTAAAAAAGCTTGTCATCTATTAATTCAGTGATAATTTTGTCTTCATTTGTTAACAATTCCAGGAGCTTGACAAGTTCGTTCCGGTGAATCTGGAGAGAATTAGCAATATCTTTTTCGCTACAAGGTCTTCTTTTTAAAAGAGCAACAATTTCATCCTTTTCAGCAATCTTAAAGTTTTCAGTTTCCGGTTTTGAAAAATCATCAATAACTACAACATTGTTTTTAAAAAAAGATGCCAGAAAATGGAGTTTTTTGTTTTCAACAGATTCAACCCATAATTCTGCAGGCGGTCTTGCCAGCGTGTTTAATTCGACAGCATCACAACTGATTTTTTCCGCTATAGCTGCAATTTTTTTTATAGATTCTTCTGTATCATTTATCCCTTTTACAATAAAAACTTCCAACTTCAAAGTGCCTGCAAATTCATGAGAAAAATCAACAAGACCTTTAATATACTTATTAAAATCTATTTTTTGACAAGGTCTGTTTATCTTCTGAAAAGTTTCATTGTCTCCAGCATCAAGCGAAGGAATAACAAGATTTGCCTTCATAATTTTATCCCTGACCTCTTTTTTCCACAGCAGAGTGCCGTTTGTGATAAGAGCAACCGGAATTGTGGTGATTTTTTTTATTTCAGAAATCAACTTATCAATATCTTTGTAAAGCGTTGGTTCTCCTGACCCTGAAAGTGTAATGAAATCAATTTTTTCTTTTTTGATAAGTACCTGTTTTAGTTCTGAAATTAGCTCTGGAATAGAAACAAAGTCAATATAATCAATTGTTTTTTCAGTTGTTCTGCCAAGCTGGCAGTAAATACAATCCAGAGAGCATATTTTGTAAGGAACAACATCAATGCCAAGAGAAAACCCAAGCCTCCTGGATGGAACAGGACCAAAAATATAGTTGCCCATTATTGTTTTCCTGTCTGATTCTTTATTTCTTTTATAATTTCCAAAAACTCTTTTTTCAATTGCGGCATTGTTTCCAGAATATTCTTTCCGACAGAATAGTTTTTTGCAACTTCTTCAGAAAATGGAATCTGAAGCAAAATAGGCACATTGTTCTTCTCACAAAATTGTAATGCCATATTCTTTTCGGACTCTGAGCGATTGATAATTACACCGCACTTCAAATACATCCCTCGAACTGTTTCAAGAGCAATCCCTAAATCATGCACACCAAAAGGAGTCGGTTCTGTAACAAGAATAACAAAATCAACATCTTTAACCGCATTAATCATTGAGCATGAAGTTCCGGGCGGCGCATCAATTATTTCAATATCTGCCTCTGTATGAATATTGCGCAAATTTTTTATTAAAGGTGTCGCCATTGGATAACCAATATTTATTTTGCCTTCAAAAAAATTGATTTTACCTGATTTTCCGCTAGATATCACACCGATTTCTTTATTGATTTCGGTAAGTGCACGACCTTTGCACTGAATAACACAGCCTCCGCAGCTATGGCACAGTTCAGGAAAAATCATAGGCAAATCACCAAAAAATATGATTGCCTTAAATTTACAGAAACTTGCACAGCCACCGCATTTCAAACATTTTTTATCATCAAGAACCGGAATTTTAACAAAAACTGGCGAAATTTTGTCAAATTCTGTTTTGAGAAAAATTGAGCCATTAGGTTCTTCAACATCTGTGTCAAAGAATGAAACACTGCACTCGCTTCCTAGAGCCTCTGCGAGTGCTGTCGAAACAGTTGTCTTGCCTGTTCCGCCTTTTCCTGAAGCAACAGCAATCTTAATCATATCAACACCTTAAGCAATATTAGCTTTTGATAATTTGCCAGCAATAAAAGCATCAAGCGCATCTTTTACCGTTGCTGACTCTGAGTAGTAAATTGAAACACCGCCAGCCGTAAGAACAGGAAACGCTTTTGGTCCGCAGTGCCCTGTAATAAGGTGCTGAACCCCAAGTTTAATAATATTTTGGGCAGACTGAATACCCGCACCCTGAGCAGCATTCACATTTTCATTGTTGTCAACTACTTGAATTTGTTTTGTTTCTGTGTCATAAACAACAAAAAAAGCAGCTCTGCCAAATCTCTCATCAAAAGCAGATTCAAGGCCATTTCCACAAGAAGTTATCGCTATCAACATAATTTTCTCCTTAAAAAAGGCTGGCTTAACCAGCCTTTAAATTAATTTTTCAAAAATTCAACTTTTTTTTTCAGCAACTCAAGCTCTTTTTCAAGAGATATTATCTGGTTTTGAATAATTTTTTTTTCATCAGCTGTACTTGACTGATTTAAAAAATTATTTCTAAATCTGTTTGAGTTGCCTCTTCCCATCAAACACCTCATGCCACGGCCTCTCCCAAAGCCCAAGCCATAGCCAATGTTTTGAATTTCAACCGCACACATTCCATTTCCTTTACCTGTAAAAGCTCCATCACCAAAAGGTCCTGTTCCATCTCTAAAAGGCATAATTCTCTCCATAAATGGTTAATAACTTAAAAACATATCATAAAATCCTAAGATTTAATGATCGCAAACATTTTCACCAGTAGTCAGAGTTCCTTCCAAATAAGATTTAACAATAATCTCAGGAGTTTCAGATGGCGCACCCACCAAGACAGTAATTCCCTCAGCTTCAAAA
>CAZISX010000027.1:14854-15876 GCA_964542005.1 uncultured Spirochaetales bacterium | reverse complement strand
TTATGGTAGCATTTTTTTCTGCAAGCCATCGCGGAAGCAGCCCTGGTTCGTGCGGAGGAGCGTCAACAAAGTTGATTGAAGCAACTTCTTTTTTCTCTGCAAATACATCAATTAACGCAAATCTCTCACAATGACCAAAATGCGCACTAAGTTTTCCGTTTGAAACAGGAATTGCAATTTTCATAATTTTCTCCTTTAAAGTTTGTTTTTTACCATGCCTTATCTAAAAAATAATTGCTTACAGCTGCATTTAATGTGTTTCTTTTTATCATTTTTTATCTCGGTCAGATGTTCCCTTTTCTCTAGCAATTTTTTCGGAATTGCACTCAGGACATTCATTTGGTTTTGGTTCGCCAAAAGGAACTTCCCATCCGTGCCTGCATCTTCCGCACGCAAAAGTACGCTGAGAATCAAGATTGACATTTCCTCCCTCAATCTTAATCATCTTGCCATGCAAAAGAGCGTCAGTAATTTTTTTGTGTGCTGAATTAATAATATTTCCGAAGGTTTGTCTTGAGACATTCATTTTTTTTGCAGCTTCATCCTGATAAATCTCCTCAAAATCAGCCAGCCTCATAGCTTCAAGCTCATCTATCAAAAGAACTATCTCCTCTAAATCACTTCCTGGAATTCCGGCTGGTTTAAAAAGATAATAATCAGGAACAAAGCCAATATTTCTGCATTTATGCGGTCGCGGCATGAAAATCTCCCTAAAAGTTTCTGGCTTATGCTAATAACTCTTTTTGAACAGTTTGTCAAGAAGTTTCTGGCTTATGCCATTAATTTTTGTCTTTTAATTGAAAAAATTAGGTTTTGCTCAGGTTATCTGCAAATCTGTTGTCTGATTTTGCTGTTGCAGCTTTATGTTTGTTGTGTTCAAGCCAGCCAGTTTCAATTTTTCCGGCAGGAAAGTCAAAATCAGGAACAAAAGGTTTAATATCAAGGAGTGGAGTAGAATCAAGCATATCAGGAGCTTCAAAAAATATAGTATTTCCGTAGACTTCAATAATTTTTACAACACT
>CAZISX010000027.1:10137-14844 GCA_964542005.1 uncultured Spirochaetales bacterium | reverse complement strand
ATCCTATTGGGTTTGGTCTGGCTGGCGAGCGGGTCGCAAAAATCCCGTGAGGTACCGTATCCATAAAAGGAGTGACTGTCAATTTTGGCGATTTTATCTGATGAAGATGATAAATCAGAATAATATGAGAAAATCCTGTAATATCAGCAAGTCCTTCCAAATATTCAGGAAATATCTCTATTTTGCCGGTGTGTTCTTTGGCTCCAATTGGCTGAATAGGCATTGAAACAGGGTCTTTAAATGGTGTCTTTATAATTCCAAGAGGTTTGAAGGTTATGTTGTTCAAAATAATTCTCCAAAAAAAATTCTTTATCAATTTATGAACCATAGTCCATTATGTCAAATAAATTTATTGTTTTTGAAACTAGAATTAGTTATGGTTTATAAAACTTGGAGGCAGAAAGTTTATGAGAATTGTTCTTAACAAAAAAGTTTCATATAAAATCTATCCTGATTTTACAATTGTGATAAATCATCAAGATGGCACAGAGTATGAAATGGATTGCTATGCCGGCGAAATAATTAGCAAAATTGACCACGAAGAAGGTAGCTTTACCGAAATTGAGCTTGAATTTATTGAAGAACTTAAATCAATAGGGATTGTTGAAAACAACGCTGAAACAACGCTTTTGCCAGAAAAAAAAGAGTTGCCAGTTGAGGAGGAGAGTGTTTTTGATGATTTGAAAAAATATTGCAAAAAAAACAGAATTCCTCTTTCAATTGTCTGGGAGACAACATATTCGTGTCCGCTTGAATGCAGTTACTGCTATGTTGATAAAAGCGAGTGCGAAAAATCAAAAGAACTTAGCTTTCCAGAAATGATTAAAATTATTGATGAATTCAGTAATCTTGGCGGATTTTACATTGTTTTTACCGGCGGAGATCCTCTCCTCAGAACAGATTTTGAAGAGGTTTTTCTTTATGCCAGAAAAAAACGGATTGCAGTCTCAATTATGTCGAGCGGTTTTATTTACAATGAAAAAGTGCTTGAAACTATTGCTGATTACGGTGTTATGAGTTTTCAGATTTCAATACACAGCACAAATGAAAAAAAGCATGACCTTTTTGCAGGCAAATCAGGTTCATTCTCTAATATCTTGAAAACAGTTATGTTTTTAAAATCAAGAGGTGTTTCTCTTTATGCTGCAATAAATATTACCACACTCAACATAGATGAGTTTGATTCAATAAAAAATTTCTGTATGGAAAACAGCCTGATTCCTGTTTTTAATTTTAACATGATAAAAAAAAGAAATGGCGAGAGTTCTCCACTTCTTTTAAATATCTCAAAAAATGAGATTTTTCAATGCGTTGATTCTATTTTGCCAGGAAAACCAAGATTCAGGAATATTTCTGAAGATGAAAATCCGTGTAGTGCCGGAAACTCGATTTTATCTATTAATCCTTGCGGAATTGTTTATCCCTGCATTGAAATACGAGAAACAGCCGGCGATGTCAGGCACAAATCTTTGGCTGAAATATGGAATAATTCCAGTGTCTTAAAAAATTTAAGAGACATAAAATTTAAGGATTTGAGCAATTGTCCAACCTGCAAATTTAAAGAATTCTGCAACAGGTGTGCTGGATTTGCTGTTTCTCAAAATCATTCAATTCTGGATTATGCGGCGTCAGACTGTATTTTAGCCGAGGCGTTTTACAATAAATTCAAAAAATAGGAGTTGCCAATGAAAAAACCCGTTGTTTTTATTCTTTTTTTAGCTCTAATAGCTGCCGGATGTCAGAAGGAATCAGCAGAACAGAAAACAAAGCCAGTTGAAAAGAAAGTTAATGTTGAACAAAAAGCTGACTGTTCAGTTTTTTATCCGCCATGGGGCGAAGAACACTGGGAAATTTGGGCAAAAACACATTCTGGCGAATTTGAAAAATGGATTGTTTCAACAATGCCTAAAATGGCAAAAATCACAAAAGAAGAGATTGCAAAATGTTCAGATACAGAAAATTTCTTTGCCGGATTTATGAAAATAGAGGATCTGACACCTTTTTCCGGAATGACGAAGCTTAAAAAGCTTGATTTTAGACATTCAACTCAGATAAAAGATTTGTCTCCGCTGAAAAATCTTGAAAATATTGAATATTTAAACATCTGGAAAACTGCTGTAACCGATTTATCTCCGCTGTCAAACTTAAAAAAGCTGAAATCGCTGGATGCAAAAATGACTTTTGTTACAGATATTTCGCCGCTTTCATCAATAGAATCGCTTGAATCACTTGACCTGCTGATGACTCAGGTTTCAGATATCAAACCTCTGGAAACGCTGAAAAATCTAAAGGAAGTTATCCTTTGTTCCACAAAAGTAAAAGATATTTCAGTGCTTTACAAAATTGCAGAGAAGATAACCTACCTCGATTTGTGCAACACTGAATTCAGAGATTTTAAAGAACTGGAAAGATTTAAAAATATGGAGAGACTAAAGCTTTGGGGACTTCCAATAAAAGATGCTTCTATCTTTTCAAAGATGAAAAATTTGTCTGAACTTGATTTGTGGAACACTCAAATAACTGATTTGTCTCCACTTTTTGATCTTAAAAAGCTTAAAAGACTGGTTGTCATAAATTTAAAGATAAAAAATTCCCAGATTGATAAGATTAGAAAAAATAATCCGGGAATTGAAATAGTTACAGAAGAAATGTGAATTCAGCAAATTGGTTTTCCGGCACAGTACTGACAAGAATTTAAGTTTCCAGTTGTTTCTTTTGTAACTTTTTTGATTACAGGTTTTTTCATAACAGCCTCCAGCCAATAATCTATAAGCCCGCAAATATTATACTCTTTTAAGAATTTTTAGCAACAGATATTTTGTTCTAATTCAAAACATTTTGAATCAATTATTCTTTAGAAAGTTCTTCTGTCAAATTCATTCTGTAAATCTGAATCATTCCAGTAAGAGCAACAAGTTGTCCGGCAAGAATTGTGATAATAACGCCATTAAGCTCCAGCGAGGTGAATGTTGTCGGCTCAATTGCAACGCCAAGTTTTGAGTCAATCAGGTTTTTTGCCCACCAGATTAGTGCGTGTCCCGAAAAAATTCCAGCTAAAACGCCGATTGTAGTCACAATAAATGATTCAATCATTGCAAGCATTGCAATTGAAAAACGGCCTATTCCGATAGCTCGCATCAGAGCAAGCTCTTTTTTGCGTTCATTAAGGCTCATCATCATAGTCACAAGAATCATTGCACTTATCAGCAAAATGGTAATTGTATTAAAAACTGTAACAACTTTCTCTGCCTTATTCATGTAATTAATCATTCTGCGGACAGTTCTTCCTGTGTCTGCTGCCTGAATTCCCGATTGTGCGGAATAGTTTTGCTCAAGCTGTGCGGTAAATGCAGGGTTTCTTGTTTTCACAAGAATTGCTGTGAGTTTCCCTTCTGTCAGATGATTTTCGTGATCGCTCTCTTTGTGTTCATGATGCTTGTTTTCATCAATATTTTCAGGATGATGTTCTGCGTACTTTTCACATTCTCTATGTTTTTGCTCATTATTCTCTTCACCATGTTTAAGATGTTCTTTGTCATCAACATTTTCATGATGTTCTTCTTCTTTGTGCTCTTTGTGAACAAACCATACTGCTTTGTAATTGATATAAATTGCGCTGTCTTCAGGAGAGTTGGTTTTGCCGAGAATTCCAACAACTTTGTAAGTAATTTCGCCGTGTTCGTGCGCTCCTTCGGTAGTTACAGTTCCGTGAGAACCTTTAAATGTGTCACCAATTTTGAGACCTGTTTTTTCAGCTGCTTCAAAGCCCAAAACTCCATTTTCAAGATTTGAGAGATTTATTTCACCTTCCAAAATTTTTGAAGAAAGCTGTTTCAGATAATTTTCATCTGTTCCAATAATAGGATAAGAGCCGACAGAATCTGCAAGTGCAATCGGGTAAGCTGCCGAAACTTTTGGATCTTTAATCAGTTCATCCATGATTTCAAAAGGAATTGTGCCAGCCGGTTTATCAAGATGAAAAAGGGTTGACATAACAAGTTGGGTCGCGCTCGATTTGGCTGAGCCCAGAATCAGAGGATACTTGATTGAGCTTTCAGACGCGCTCTTTTTAAGTGAAAAATTTGCAGCTCCAATAACTGTTAGAAAAAGAAGCGATATTGCAATGGCACAAATTGAAACAACGCTTGCAAACATTCTCAGCTTCATATATCTGACTGATAGTTTAAATAAATACAAAAACTTAGCCATGAGTGCCTCCCAGATTTACTATTGTGTCTGCCTTAATTCCGGCAAAAACTGTGTCATGTGCAGCAAGAATCAGAACAGTTCCCTGATTTTTTAGAGAAATTAGTGATTCTTTCACAAGATTTGCTGAATCATTATCAAGACTTGCGGTAGGCTCATCAGCTAAAACAATTCCAGGCTCGTTTAGAAGCACTCTTGCGACTGCAACTCTTTGCCTCTGACCGACAGAAAGCTGATACGGGAATTTGTTAATGTGCTCTGAAAGACCAAGGTTATCAAGTATTTGCATCGCTTTTGCTTTGTCATCAGCTTTGTTTCTTCCGCACAAAATTCTGGGCATTAAAACATTTTCAACAACTGTCAGCGGAGAAATAAGATTAAAAGTCTGAAAAATAAATCCGAGTTTATAAAGTCTCAAATTAGTAAGTGCTTTTTCAGTCATTTTTGATGTATCATTCTCTGATACAAGAACTGTGCCTTCTGTTGCTGTATCAACACAAC
>CAZISX010000027.1:1834-10127 GCA_964542005.1 uncultured Spirochaetales bacterium | reverse complement strand
AGTCTGAAAAATATATCCGATTTCAGAAGCGCGGAAGTAATCTCTTTTTGATTCAGAAAGAGTGTTTACAACATGATTTTGAATAGTTACACTTCCCCTATCTGGAAGCATCAGTCCGCTTAAAATATTCATTAAGGTTGATTTTCCAGAGCCGCTTGCACCTTTTAAAACAACAATATCGCCTCTATTTGCTTCAAAACTAATATTTTCAAGTACAGCCTTTGAAACATTGTTTGAAGCAAATGATTTATATACATTTTTTACATTTATGAGCATAAGTTCTCCTTTTTTATATGCAATCAAAATAACTATTACAACTCCACAAATTTGTCAAAATTTATGGATAAACTTTCGATGTTTTTACAAAAGTTTATAAATTTTCCCTTCCTTTAAACCTGGTAAAAACAAAAATCGCCCCCGCAACTGCGGAAACTGTTGCTCCTGTCGGCAAATCAAACATAAATGAAAAAACAAAACCGCCTGCACCTGAAAAAATCCCGCAAGCTACTGATATTATTATTGCTTTTTTCATGTTTTTGCCGAGAGCAAATCCGCTTAAGGCCGGAAGTGTCATTAGTGCAAAAACAGGCATTGCTCCAAGCGATTTTGCACAGACTGAAATCATTAGAGCAAAAGAAAAATAGAGGAGAGCTGTATTTTTCCGAGGGCTGAATCCAGAAACTGCAGCTCCAAGTTCGTCAAAACCTGTAAAAAGAAAAGCGTTGTAGCGAAAAAGATGGAGTATTGCCACTAAAAGAGCAGATAATCCAATAAATACAACCTCTTCCTGCATTACTAGGACTGCGTTTCCAAACAAAATTGACTCAACATCGTGCATGTCGGCACGGATAAATGAACCTAAAATCAAAACTCCGGCCGAAGCTGTTATATAAATTGCGGCTGAGGCTGAGACTGCATCTTTTTTGCCGACTGCAAAATAGAGAGAAACTGCAACCGCAAATATAAGGGCTGCGGCTGACGGATGAACAGAATATCCAATAATATCAAGAGTTAGAAACGATGCAACAACACCTAAAGAAGAACTTTGAGCAACAGCTAAAGGGATAAAAACAGCTTTTTTTAATACAGCCCAAACACCGAGATACGCCAAAATCGCACCGCTAATTAAAAATGCGGTAACAGGCTCCCGCCAAAGCTCGTAACTATCTATAAAGAGTTTGATTTTATCCATTTACGCTACTCCAAAAAGGTTTCTCACACTTTTTTCTGTTAAAACCTCAGTTGTTGTGCCTGACTGAAAAAAGTTTTTTTCCCTGTTTATCAAAATTACTGAATCTGCATAGTTTTTCAGATGCTCCATTTCGTGTGATATCATTATAAGTGTTTGATTTTTATCTTTATTCAGCGTTTTGCAAAGTTCAAGAATTGATTTTGTCGCAACTATATCAAGGCCTGATGCAGGCTCATCAAGCACTAAAATATCGGGCTCTTTTGAAAGTGCTCTTGCGATAAGAACTCGCTGCTGCTGGCCTCCGCTGAGGCTTGAAAAAAGCCTCGATGAAAGATTAGCAATATCAAGCAGTTCCATAACTTCTTCAACTCTTTTTTTATAATTTCCAGCTTTTTTCACAAAAACTTTGTTTTCAAAAAGTCCCATTTCAATAACTTTTTCAGCACTGAGCGGAAAAATATAAGGCAGTGAATGTCGTTGTGGAACAAAGCCAAAACTTAGATTTGAAGCGTGTGAAACATTGCCGGAGAGTGGCCGCAAAATCTTTGTAAGTGTCTTAATTAATGTTGTTTTTCCTGCACCGTTTGGGCCTGCAACTCCCCAGAAATGCCCCGTTTTTATCGAAAGATTAAAAGGGGGCAAAAGCCCCCTGTCATATCCTATTTCAAGATTTTCACATCGAATAAGCTCGTTATTCATGTTCATGCCCAGCTTCATGAACAAAAACAACAACTTTTTTATCCTCGGTCTGTGCTTTAAGTTTGATTATAATTGCAGGTCCCATGCCTTCTTTTTCTGTGTAAAGAACATTGTAGAGGTCTTTCAGATTTTCTTTGCAGTCAGGATTTGCACCAAGTGATTCACTCTCTAATTTTACTTTTTCTGCATTGTATGCACTGTCAAAAACACCAGCTTCACTAAAGTAAACAGCCCAGTCGCCTGTTGTTGCCGGGCCTGTGTGGAAATAGGTTTCCGCGCCTGCTTTTAGTGTGATTTCGTACAGTGTTTCAAGTTCAAGGTGTGCTTTTTCAAATTCATCGATTGTTGCTACTCCTTCAACAGAGGTTGCGTTTCCTGCTTTTACAGTTTCGCAAGCGTGAGCGTCAACATCTTCTTCCGGTGTTTCATCTGTGTTTCCGCCGCAATCTTTCTGAATACAATACTCTTTTCCGTCAATTTCTGTTGGAGCCTGTCCGCTAAAACAGTGACAATCAGTGCCGTGAGCATGTCCATCTGGTCCGCACGCTTCAACTTCTGCAATCGGAACACATTTAGTTCCTTTTAAAAAAGTTGTTTTGTTGTCGCAAACTGGACACTCAACAGAATCACCTTTTTTTGATGCACATGAAAAAATTGTAAATATTGCAATCATAACTACTAAGTATTTCATTTTAATCTCCTATTTTGTTAGTGTTTCTATAATATTATCAAATTTTGACCATATATTGTCTGTTCCTTCAAGAGCTCCTGTCATTGAAGGCAAAAGAACAAGTTTTGCTCCCGATTTTTTTGCAAAAAGTTCTGATAAATTTTTGGGATTGTAAACTTCCTGAAAAACAAAGCTAACATCTTTATGTTTTGAAAGAAGCTCGGCGATATGGGAGCCTGATGGTGGAATTCCTGGTTTTGGTTCAAGTGCGCCAACACTTTTTAAGCCAAGCCAATCAATCAGATAAATCCAGCTTTTATGGTATTCAATTACTTTTAAGCCTTTTAATTTTTCAGTTTTTTTCTTCCACTCTGCACTTTTTTTAGTGTGTTTTGCTGAAAATTCTTTCCATTTTTGTGTGTAGTAAGATTTTCCATCAGAATCAATTTGCACCAGTGTTTGATAGATTCCATAAGCAATTCTGTAAATATTATCTGGACTTGTGTAAAAATGGGGGTTGCCGCCAGCATGAATGTCTCCCATAATTTTATCAACTTTTTCAGGCACTTCCTTCAGCTCAACAAAGTGGCTTGCCTCAAGATAGCCTGGCGCACCGACAATAACTTTGCTGTTTCTTGCCTGAGTTAAAAGTGCCGGAAGCCAACCGCTTTCAAGCCCAAGACCTGTGCAGATGAGCATGTCGGCTTTATTTACTTTTAAAACAAGTGACGGTTTTGCATCTGCAAAGTGTGGATCCTGCGTTCCGCGAATTAAGGATTCGGCAGAAACTCTTTCGCCGCCCAGTTCTTTTGCAAGTGCAGCATAATCAGGAATAGTTCCGACAACATTCAGCCTTGCAAAAAGTATGACTGGAAATAACAGTAAAAACAATAAGATAAGCTTCATATCAACCTCCTAATAATTGTGTGCCTGATGTGCACCAATAACAGTTTCAAGCTGTAAAAAAACTGCGTGAGAAATTTTATCCCACTCATCTTTTTTGCTTAAATCATACTGAACTCGGATTTTTGAAAAATGGGTCGGCGTGTAGGCAATAGTTGCACTTCCTCGCCACTCTTTTTCAGCCATTTTTTCAGGATTTACACTTTTCCCCTTTAACATGGCTGCGTAATCACCTCTGATTCCTCCCTGCCATTGTCTTGAAAAAGTTGCAGTTGCGTCAATAAAACCGCCATGATCCCGTACAAAATCTTCAGGAATTTGGGTGTCCCGGAGAAAATATTCGCCGGAAAGAGCAAAGCTGGCAGCATCGTTAGCTCCGCTTATGTCTCGCCATTTGAGAAGAAAATCAGCACCATAAAGAGAAACCCGATTGTCAGGCGTGTACTCACTCTGTCCAAAAGCTGAATTAATTCCAATGTATAGCGATAAATTATCCGAAAAATCAAAGAAATTCTCAACTCTGCCGATATAAACAAAATCCTCTAAACCATCTTTTTTGCCCAATTTTGTGTAGCTGACATTTGCAAAGCTGCTTGAACGGAGATGGCTCGACTCTTTTATGTCAAAAACCTGAGCAATAACAAGTGAATACCACGGCATCGGCAAAAGCCAGCTTGCTTCGCTGCCAAGTCCGCTGAAATGTTCAGCACTCATAAAACGGTTGTGCATCAGCGAATAATTAACAAAATTGAGCGAGTGAACACATTTTCTGTTTTCGCGTCCTGCCACAGCTGCCATATAACCAATTTTTGACTGAAGATTAAATGGAAGCGACAAAGTTGTTATGTAAGCCTCTTCAACATGCATTCCAACAAACTGAAAACTCATATCATATCTGAAATAATTGTCAGCATTTCCAGCAATTACAAGCTCTAAACCTTGAAGTGCAAAACCATTGTCATCAATCGCATGACCGCCTTGCCTGAAATGTTTATCATTTGAAAAATATCCAAGCCCGACATCTGCGATTACAGCCATATCAGGGTTTTCCGAAGAGCTGCCAGAACTTTTGTCAACAACAGCAACTTCTTGTATCTGTTCATCTTTTTGAACGCTATCTCTATTTATTGCAGCCTCAATTTCATTCTCCTGCGGCGGAATTTCTTCAGCAAAAACCGCAAGTGTCCAGAAAATGAGGAAAATATATAAAATTTGCCTCATAATTTCTCCTAACTAATTAATTTTTTTAGATTTTTTTGTTTGTTAAGAGAATAGGGGGGGAGAAAGTTTAGGAGCAAAGGTTAATATTTCTTTTGTGAAAAATAGTAAAAATTCTTTAGAAACAGGAGTGTCAAAAAGAGCAAAAAAAGTCTCTGGAATCGCAAAAAGAGAGCTTAAACCGCCTCCAAAACGAGATGTGAAAAGAAGTGAAAAACATTCGTTGTCGGAATGATTGTGTGGATAACTATTTGAATATATAGAATTATCTGCTTTGCTTTCTTTTTCTTGGCAGTAATGTTCAGGATGAAAAAAATGATTTTTATCAGCCGAAAAAATATGATTTTCTGTTGCCAGATGTATGTATGTGAAAAGTGAATTGATGGCAAAAATAAAGCTGATAAGAAGAAAAGCAAATCTTTTCAAACAAATACTCCGGAAAATCTGTGAAACATCATAGCCGAAGATAAAACAAATGCAAGATGAAACCCTGCTTATTTTAAGAATGCGCAACAACGCAAGCACTTATTAAGTAATTTATCTTTTCAAAATTCTTAGCGAATTGAAAAGTGCCAGAAGAGCAACTCCAACATCTGCAAAAACCGCAGCCCAAAGTGAGGCAAAGCCGGATGCACCTAAAATCAGGACAAAAATTTTTATTGAAAAAGCGAGCGAAATATTCTGAATTACTATGATTTTTGTCTTTTTAGCAATTTCAAGAGCTTTTATTATTGATAATGGTGAATCGTTTAAAATAACAATGTCAGATGCTTCAATTGCTGCATCAGAGCCGATTCCGCCCATTGCAATTCCGATGTCGCTTCTTGCTATTACTGGCGCGTCATTTATTCCGTCTCCGGCAAATAAAACCTTGGAACCGACTGAATTTTTTATGATTTTTTCTAATTCACTACTTTTTTCGCCGGGGAGAAGCTCTGATTTGAATGATAAAATTCCCAGTTTTTTGGCAACTGCGCCAGCTATTGCAAAGCTGTCGCCAGTAAGCATTGTGACTGCGATGTTTCTTTTTTGAAGTTCTCTTACTGTTTCTGCTGAATCTTCTTTTATTTCATCGCCGACTCTGATTGCTCCGGCAAAAATCCCGTCAACTGCAACAAAAATTTCTGAGTAGATTTTGTCGCTTCCAGTTTTAAAATCTATTTTTTCGAGCTCCATTAAATGATGATTTCCGACTGTTATCTGGTGACCATCAATTTCAGCTTTTATGCCATGACCAGCTATCTCATTGAATTTAGTGATTTTTTCTTTCAATATTGGTTGTTTGTATCTTTCAATTATAGAAAGAGCCAGCGGATGGTTTGAGTAGCTTTCTGCATAAGCTGCGTATTCGAGCACTTTTTCTTCGCTCACAATTCCGTTTGAGCTTATTTCAAAAACTGTAAAAATTCCTTTTGTAAGTGTTCCGGTTTTATCGAAAACTACGCTTCCGACATTGCCAAGAGCTTCAAGGTATGAACCACCTTTTATAAGGATTCCCTCTTTTGAGCAGGCTCCGATTCCGGCAAAAAATCCGAGCGGAACCGAAAGAATTAGTGCGCAAGGACACGATATTACTAAGAAAACAAGTGCTCTATAAATCCATGTTGAAAAGTTTTCTCCAAGAATTATTGGAGGAATAACTGCAAGAATTAGTGCCAGAAAAACTACTGATGGAGTGTAATATTTGGCAAATTTTCTTATAAATTTTTCTGTTTTCGCTTTTTTTTCCGATGCGTTTTCAACCATTTCAATGATTTTTGAAAATGCTGAGTTTTCAAAGCTTTTTGTCACCAGAACAATCAAAACTCCGTCAAGAACAAGTGTGCCGGAAAGTACCTCATCTCCCGGTTTTTTTATGACAGGCAGTGATTCTCCGGTTAATGCTTTTGTGTCAACCATCGAAAATCCTTGAGTAATTTTGCCATCAAGCGGGATTTTTTCGCCTGGACGAACTTCGATTTTCTGATTGATTCCTACATTTTCGGGGCTTAAATCTATTGTTCCGCTTTTTTCAACAAGATGGGCTATGTTTGGCCGTAAATCCATGAGTTTTGAGATTGCTTTTTTAGAACGGCCTAGAGCAGAATTTTGAACAATTTCGCCAAGTTGGTAAAAAATCATTACAGCCGCACCTTCCTCGTATTCCCGAATAAGGAACGCACCGATTGTTGCAATGCTCATCAGAAGAAATTCGTCAAATAAATCAAACGGTTGGCTGATTTTTAGCGATTTTAGATTGTTGAAAGAGTTGATTAGAACATCGTATCCCGCAACCAGCCACGCTATACCAAAAAGAATAATTTCATAGTTTTTGAAGAAAAATCCGGCTGTAAAAAAAAGTATAGCAAGCAAAAACCTGAAAAAATTCAGGATATTGCTAGGTTCTGTCTCTTCTTTGTGATGATGTTGGTGATTATCGCCGCAGCTGCATTTTCCGTTGCATGAACTCATAATAATCCTTTTGTTTTAAGTGAGTTTTTAAGTGCTTCTCTGTCTGCCGATTTTGAGAGTGCCTCTTCCGCCTCTACCTCGCCGGAGGCTACCATTTCAAGAAAAGAATCGTTCATAAGCCGCATTCCCATCGCTTTTCCTGACTGCATAATTGCCGGAATCTGGAATGTTTTCCCTTCTCTAATCAGGTTTGAAACAGCCATATTGGTAAGAAGTATTTCAAGTGCTGCTCTTCTTCCGCCTCCCTTTTTTTTGCAAAGCATCTGGGCGACAACAGCCTGAAGCGCGTCTGCCAGCATTGTTTTGATTTGCGACTGCTGATCTGCCGGAAACTGGTCTATAATTCTGTCAACTGTTCCAACTGCTGTATTTGTGTGGAGTGTTCCAAAAACAAGGTGGCCAGTTACTGCCATTTCTATTGCGATTGCGATTGTTTCAAGATCTCGAAGTTCGCCGACAAGAATAATGTCTGGATCTTCACGGAGCGCGGCTTTTAATGCTCTTTTGAATGACTCTGTGTGAGTTTTGACTTCGCGCTGGTTGATGAAACACTGTTTGTTCTGGTGGACAAATTCGACCGGATCTTCGATTGTTATTATATGCTTTTTAAAATTTGCATTGATGTAATCTATCATTGCCGCAAGTGTTGTTGATTTTCCGCTGCCGGTTGGGCCTGTTACAAGTATCAGCCCTTTTGGCACGCTGCAAATATCGAGTATTATTTTCGGGAGGTTAAGCTGTTCTGCCGACAGGATTTTTGATGGAATCTGTCTAAATACTGCACCTATTCCTTTGTTGTCTCTGAAAATATTGCTTCTGAAGCGGGCTAAGCCTTCGATTTCATAGGCATAATCGGTATCGTTTGTTTTTGAAAACTCATTGATATTGATTTCCGGGGTAATTTTTTTCAGTTCATTCCAGAGTTTTTCCTCAGAAATTTGAGGATTATTTTCCAGAATTATCATATCGCCGTCAATTCTCATAACTGGTTTGCATTTTGAGGTGAGATGAAGATCTGATGCTTTTTTCTCAATCATTTCGTGGAGCATGGCAATTATGCTGAAATTCGAGTCGTTTCCTGAATAATTCTCTGGAAGTTTGCTTGCAGCTTCACGGATTTTTTCAGGTTTTGCCTCTTCTTTTGCGGGGTTGCGCACTTC
>CAZISX010000027.1:0-1824 GCA_964542005.1 uncultured Spirochaetales bacterium | reverse complement strand
ACTTCGCTTTCGGTACTATTCTCTAGAGGGAATTTAGAGGCTTCGGCACTTTTCTCAAGAGGGAATTTCGGGGAAAAGATTAATGAAGTCGGTGACTTTTGAAGTACAAACTCTTTAAACTGGTAAACAAACTCTGTCTGATTGTTAAAAACTGTAAGAAATTCACTTTTCAGGACAAGGAGAATTCTTTCAGTAATTAGCTGCTGCGAGATATTACTTTTTGAGCCGTCAGGCTTCACAATGTAAGGAGATTCACCAACCTCGATTACAAGTTTTTCACCGCCGGAACTTACACAGGCGGAGAGAAGTTTTTCTATGTTTGTCATAATCCTGATACCTTTGCTATCTTATGTTTGTTTATAAAAATTTGTGACTGCTGATGAATAAAGCTTATAAAAACATCTTCCTGATTGAGATAATCGAGCGGTCTGGAGCGGTAGGTCGGAAGAATTTCATCAAGTCCGGCCATAAGATTTTCTCCATTTAGAAAGGTTATCGTAATATTATCAATCACAGGCTCTTCGATTTTTGTCTCTTCCAGAACAAACAAAACTGTTGCGCTGTTTATTAAAAAAAACTCGTTTGTCTCTCTGTTTACCCCAGGAAAAAAAAGTGATTTTTCGTTCAAAAACTCAATTAGCGACTCTTCGCCGCGGTGTTTTGAGGAGTATTCTGAAAGAAAGATTGAGTAAGGTTCTAAAACAATGTTTCCCTTCAAATCAAAAGCGATTGTGACATTGACTTTTTTTTTCGGCACTTGAAATCTTTCTGACATTGGTTGACTCCTTATAGTTGGTTAGAAAAAATACCTTTTTTTGAGAATAAAGACAACAAAATTGGTCTTTTGCCGTCAGAATATTTAATTTCAAAGTTTGTGAGGTTATATTCCAGTTTTCAACTTTATGGAATTCTGCCGAGATTACGGTTAAATCAGTTTTTTAATTTCCTCGATTGTTAATCCGGTAGCATTTACAACTACTTCAGCCGGAATATCTTGGGAAAGAAGATTTTTCGCAATCTCGATTTTGGCTCTTTTTTCTCCAATTTCTTCTCCTTCAGCTCTCCCTTCAGCTCTTCCTTTCTTTATCCCGATTTTTTCGCCTTCAGCTCTTGCTTCTTCTTTTGCTGTTTCGAGTGTGTTGACATAATCTCTATAGATTTTAATACTTTCCTCGTAACTTTCGAGCTGTTCCTGCGTAAAGTTTGCAACTTCTGCCTGTTCAAACAGTTTGGAGAAGATTTTTTCCTGCAATTTTGCGGGGCGGCTGGTTAGATTCTGCAGATTTCTGAGTACATAGAGCCACTTATCAAACTTTGTTTCAAGCTCGTCTTCTGTTTTTTTGAATTTCGGCATTTCAAGATAGATGTAGGTCAGTTTGTCATACCAGATTTCTTTTGTCTCAACTTCGGAAAATTTTACTTTGTAGAGCAGTTTTTCCGGCTCTTTTTTGTTTTCATCAAAGATAAAATCCAAGATGCTAATTGTGTAAACTGCTTTTAAGTTATAATCCCAATCTCCTTTTTCTGCCTGCTCGCGAATCGGAAATGTTGAATAAAATAGGGTTCTTTCCTTGAAATATTTCTGTTTTGCCCGCTGGATTTCGACTATAAACTTTTCGCCGCGCTCGTTTTCGCAGTAAAGGTCAAAAATCGCTCTTCTGTCTTTGTCGAGTGAGCCGAGTTTTTCACTTTTCATGTAGGTCAAATCGGTGATTAAGCCCTGTTCTTCGACTAAAAGCTGGTTCAAAAAATCTATCAGAATATCTTTGTTCGGCTCTTCGCCGAAAAGCCGCTTAAATCCAAAGTCTGTAAAAGGATTGACAA
>CAZISX010000026.1:36368-39988 GCA_964542005.1 uncultured Spirochaetales bacterium | reverse complement strand
GGTGCATTCCGAATTTTGTTTTAAGTATGTGAGCCTGAAAAGCTGAGTCTTTTCCGCCACTTCCAGGGACAAGACAGTCGTAATTACCATCGTTTCTGCGGTGTTTGTCACAAAGTGCCCAAAGCTCCTTTTCTCGTTTTTCCCAGTCCAGCTTTTCCTTTTCTTCAGCAACTCTGCAAGCATCGCAGATTCCCTCTTCATCAATTCTGAGTGTAGTTTTTTTTGAATCTTTAGTGTGTTTAAATTCAATAGCTGAAGCTGGCCTCTGGTTTGACATGACACATTTTTGACAGAAAACCACTTTTTCGGGAAGTCCATACTTTACTTCAGGATTTTGGCTTAACTCTGCTCTTTTTTCTTCTTTCATCAGTGCCTCCTTGGCTGATTCAATAAATTTCAAGTTACTTATGCAAAAAGATTGCCAGTAAATTAATAACCAGAAGTTTCCGAATTTGTTGAGATAAAACAAGATTTTACAAGAGTAATTATTGTGTTTTGCAGCAACAGGTTTTTAGAGATTTTATTCTCTTAAACATCTTGATATTATTAGAGAATAATCTTCAAAGAACTCTTTTGTTTAAAAATGTATTGATTGAAATCTTTTACGGATTACAATTTTATCCAATCTCTCAATTTTTGATAATAATGGAGGCTATTATGATTAGAACATTATTGCAAACTCTTTTGTTGGTTCTTTTTTCATTCCTTTTTTTATCCTGCCAATCTGAAAAATCAACAAAAAAAAGTGATGCCGGCTCCGGCAGCCAAGTTGAAAACGATTCTGATAGTGCTCAAATTTCAGACAGTGAAAAAAATGAACCCGATTCTGGAGGCGGTGAAATAAAAGATGATTTTGTTTCAGGTGACAAAGATGGTGGCAGCGAGCTGACCGATGATGCAAATCTCCAAAAAGATGATGCAAATGTGCAAAAAGATGATGAAGAGGTTGCGCCAGCAGATGCCGATAACATTCAAATAGAAACAAGAGATTGTTCAAATGAATGCGGTAAAGGAAAAGAAACGCTGATTGATGGTGTTTGGCAAAATTGCACAGCTCCTCAAAAAGATGAGGAAGATTCGTGTTATAATTATAATGATTTCGGTTCGTGTACTGGTGTGAAAATATGTAATCCGGCTGTAGGATGGGGCGAATGTGATGCGAAAGTGCCTGGAGAAGAAATTTTTGACGAGATTGATAATGACTGCAACGGAAAGATTGATGATGGTCTTATAAATCCGGTTACAGATGGAACCGTTGATGAAGGTCTTGATGTTATTTCTGGTGATGATCCCGACAATCCTACCGGAAAACCGGGGATTTCTCTTGCTAAAGATTCAAAAATTCTTCCATATCTCTGGGCTGCAAATCATGATAATGACACAGTTTCAAAATTCAACACAGAAACTCATATAGAAGAGGCAAGATACTGGGTTGGTGATGATCCGAGCAGAACCGCTGTTGATCTTGACGGAAATATGTGGGTTGGAACAAGAAAAGATGGTCGAGTAACCCAGGTTTTGTGGGATACAACTTCATGCAAAGAACGAAATGGTGATGCGGGTATTCAGACTTCTTACATTGATGACACAGGCAAGGTTGTTGTTGTAAATAATGGTGCAACTCCTGAATATGATGAGTGTATTTCTTATCACGCAAAACCTGTTGCAGAGATGAAGGAAATCCGCGGCATGGCTGTTGCGCCTGACGGAAAAATCTGGGTCGGCTACACAGAAGGCGGGATTTTATCAATAGATCCAAAAACCAAGAGTGTTGGAAATCTCTATAAAATTGATAAAGTTCCTTTGTGGAAGCCAGATCTTAACGATGGCAATATTTACAAAAATACTGGTGAACTTTCAAATGTTGGAGGTGTTTATGGTCTAATCATTGATGCTAACGGACTTCTCTGGATAAGCTCAACTACAAGAAAAAATCTTGGATGCTTTGATACAAAAACTGAAACATGGGTAGGAAATTTTCAAAAAGATGGCGCGTGTTCCTACGGAATCGCTGTTGATGACAAAGATAGAGTCTGGCTCGGCGGATATCCAGACTGTAAAGGTGTTGCAATGTTTGATAATAAAAACAAGAAGATGTACTCATTTCTTGTTCCCTCAAATGCAGAAATCAGCCCGAAATCAATCTCTCCGGTTGA
This sequence comes from uncultured Spirochaetales bacterium, assembly GCA_964542005.1. GTDB lineage: Bacteria > UBP6 > UBA1177 > UBA1177 > CALOFP01 > CAZISX01. The sequence goes on along the minus strand of CAZISX010000026.1, from coordinate 37,832 downwards.
GTTTAAGGAAAGAGGAGCTAGCGGAGGAAAATCTGGGTGGGATACAACCGGAATAGTTGTTGAGCCGCGCTCCAATCATGTTTGGACTTCTTTTTATAATAAGGGTTACACAGGCAGACTTATGCTTGATGAAACTGATTTGTCAAAAAGCAGCTGGGTTTTTATTGCAACAGTAAAAGATAAAGAAAATCCGGCGAACAATATTCCTGATGCAGGCAATGATTTAAGAGGTGTTGGTTTTGATGCGCTTGGCTATGCCTGGACATTAGGGAAGGGGAGCGACAAAGTTTTTAAGCTTGATCCTGCAACAAATGAGCGGGCGGCCGATCTTCCTCTTGGAAAATCTATCGGAGTTGGTTCTCACTACACATATTCGGATTTTACAGGCTCGACAGCGTTTAATTTTACAGCTCCACGAGGAATTTGGAGGCATATTTTTGTGCCGCCTTATGATTGTGTAAGACCGATTCGCATTGACTGGGAAGCTTTTGTTCCTGAAAATACAACCGCAGGACTTAGAATTAGGGCGCTTAAAAAAGATGAAACACCTCTTGATACCTGGCTTCCCGACATAGATTTGAACGGCGATGAATATGTTGATTATCCTCTGAATGCGTCTGAAAACGAGATTTTGATTGAAGATTACACCGAAGCTTTTATTGGTGAAAAATACGAAGTCGAAGTTTTGATGACAAGTAAAAACAGAAGTGTCCGGCCGATTTTACACGCTGTAAACATTATCTGGGAATATGACAGGGAATATTGTTCTGATAATATTGGTGAAAGTTTCTTTTTTGATTTGTTCTGAGATTTTAAAACGGCCACAACCAGTCAGCAACTCTAGCAAAAAATCCAGGAGACTGCTTGTCTGAAACAGTTCCTCTTCCTGTGAATTCGACCTGCAGCTCTGCGATTCTGTCGCTTCCAACCTTGTTGTCGTTTGAAATATCTTCAGGTCTTATAACTCCGCTAACATAAAGATGCTGCTCTTCGCCATTTACTTGCGTGACTTTTTCGCCCTCAATAAAAAGGTTGCCGCTCTGAAAAACTTTTTTTACAATCACAGTTAAAGCCGCATCAATCGCCTCATCTCTGCTTGTTTTGCCGCTTCCTTCAAAATCGTTTTGCGAAGAAGCATTTAAAAGACTTGCAGGATCCATATTTTTGTGTTCTTTCGCAAACTTTTCCCAGACGCCCAAGATATTTGTCAGGCTGTAGTTTGCCGCACTTTTTTTGCTAAGAGAAGTGTCAGCATTTTTTTCAGCACTATCTTTTTCCTGCACAGTTACAAGAATTATGTCGTTAATTTTATGAGCTTTTTTCTCTGAAAACATTGATGTGTTGGAAGTTCTTTCAGTCCACAGACTGTCATCGCTTAACCCTTGCTCTCTTTCTATTACCTCTATTTCATTCAGTTTTCTGATTTTGGGATTGTAATAAGAGATTCTTTTTACACATCCCTCC
>CAZISX010000026.1:35602-36358 GCA_964542005.1 uncultured Spirochaetales bacterium | reverse complement strand
ATGAAAAGTTAATAAAAAAAAAGTGCAAGTTAATAAGAACTGCAATAATTATAAAGTGTTTTCTCATTTTACACCTCCTGCCGAAACCTCGTTCGGGCCGGTTACTTTACATAAAAGCATTTTTTTGGAAAGCTCGTTGACAACACTTACAGAATCATCAATTCCGCCATCTGATTTTGCAATACCTTCCATATAAATTGAGATTCCATATTGTTCGTATTTAACAGTTATTTTGCTTCCTCTTTTTATCAGCTTTATTTTTTCAAGCTGACTTTTAAGAACCGGACTCCCTTTTTTGGAAAGAACTCGAGATTGATAGCCAATAAGAGTTGCAGGGAATTCAGGCATTTTCTGGGTTTTGATTTCTGTTTCAACAAGCTCCACATCGCTATCGGTTAAAGTATCTCCTCGACCAATATCTCTTGTAAAAACAGGGATTTTAGAAAAAACTCTGATCTGAAAAGAGACTACTTTAATTTTTCCTGAATTCAGTTTTGCATAAGCTTTTTTTGTGCCGGAGTAGCAAAGCTGCGCGCCGGTTATATCAAGCGACTCTATATCTTTTGCAGGTTCGCTGAAATTTGTCACCTCAAATCTGATTTCATCATGACAATTTTTTGACATAATAAGTTCAACCATAGTTCTTATTTCTTCCGGAGCAGGCTCGCTCTCTTTTGCGAAAAGAGTTGTACTGCACAAAATAAAAAGAAAAATGAGTAAAAAACCGAAACGCAAATTCATGGTCTATCCTCCATT
>CAZISX010000026.1:29474-35592 GCA_964542005.1 uncultured Spirochaetales bacterium | reverse complement strand
GCATACTGTCTGCTGTTTTTACCGATTTGGAATTAAGCTCATAAGCTCTTTGGCCTACAATCATCTCAACCATCTCAGAAACCATATCAACATTTGAACCTTCAAGAAAACCCTGAATCAGAGTGCCGGTTCCGTTTTCGCCAGGAACAGTTACGATTGCCGGGCCTGATGCACCTGACTCTTCATAAAGATTTCTGCCGACAGCTTTAAGTCCAGCCGGATTTACAAAAGTTGCAAGCTGGATATTTCCGATTTCTGTTGCTTCAGTCTGACCATCCTGCTGAATACTCACAGTTCCATCTTCGCCGACAAGAATATTGACTGTATCAGGTGGAACAGTTATCTGAGGATTTAAAAGATAACCCTGCGGATTTACTATTCTTCCCTGATTGTCAACCTTAAAACCGCCATCACGGCTGTAGGCTGTTGTCCCGTCAGGTCTTGTTATCTGGTAAAAACCGTTTCCTTCAATCGCAATATCAAGAGGGTTCTGAGTATTCTTCAGCGTTCCCTGACCAAATTCTTTAGTAGTATCACTGACATGAACACCAAGACCAAACTGGGTTGAGGTTGGTGTCGGATTTCCGGCTGTGTTTGAAAGTCCGGGTGCTTTTTCTGTCTGATACAGCAAATCCTGAAAATTTGCCCGATTTTTCTTAAAACCTGCAGTGTTTACATTTGCAAGGTTGTTGGAGACAACATCAATTTTTTTCTGTTGCGCATCCATGCCTGTTGCAGCAATATCCAATGATCTAAACATCTTATTCCTCCATTTATTAGCTTACAACGCCGACTTTGTTAATTGCTTTGTCATCCATATTCTGATATGTTTTTATAGCTTTTGCAGCTGCCTCATAATGTCTGTTTGCCTTAATCATTTCAACCATTTCAGCCACAGCATTAACATTTGCCGATTCAAGAAAACCCTGATGAATCATTGCCTCCTCAGAAGGAATTTCCGCTCCCTGACCAGTCAGGACATATCTTGTGTCGCCTCGTTTTTCGAGCCAGCTTTTATTGTCAACAGTTGACATTCCAATTGTTGCAACTGCTACTTCTCCCTGAAAAATTTCCCCCTTTTCTGTGACATGAACCTCTTTATCAGGCTGGAGAATTATAGGTGCTCCGTTTATGTCAAGAACACTTGCTCCATCCTGACAAATAAGTGTTCCATCAGTTCCGCGCATAAAAACGCCCTGTCTCTGGAAAAACTGGGTTCCATCTTTCTCAACTTTAAAAAAACCGTCTCCCGAAATAGCAAAATCAAGTGGATTCCCTGTGTTTTTTAGCGAACCCATCTGAAAGTCGGTGTAAGTATCATCAAGATCAACAAAATTCTTATCCTGAGGTGTTCCCTGAATTTTCATTTTTTCAGGAATTTCGGTATCTTTGTATTTATGAACATAATTATAAAATATGGACTTTTCCTTTTTAAATCCGACAGTTGTTGCATTTGCCAGATTGTTTGAAACCACATCCATATTTTTTTCAGCCGCTACATTGGCGGAAAGAGCAACATAAATTCCATTACTCATGCCTGCCTCCTCGCTTTAAGCATCTCGATTGTGTGGAGTTCTGATGATGAATAGGAACTTTTTTCCCGTTCATTTCGCACATCAAACTGCCTTATGTTTTCATACTGTCTCTCCGGTTTTGAAGGAGTCGCTAACTTTTCCTCAGCTTTTGTTTCAACCTTCTCGAGAAGATTTCGTATATCATCTTCTTTTTCCTGCATAACAGCAAGAAGCTCTGTCGCCATCCTGCTGATTTTACGGACTTTTTCGGCAGAAGGATCATCAGCCTCAACCCGTTCAACGCGGGTTTCAAGCATTTCAAGTCTGCAGCAAAGTCTGTACTCTCTTTTTTTCTGGTCTCTGCTCTGAAGAAACATTGCTCCGGCAGTCGCAGCCCAGATGAAGATAAAAAATCCAGTAACTATCAATGTTTTTCCTCCATGAAAAATTCTATTTCAATCTTGCAGTTATCAGTAGAGCAGTCACCTAAACCGCAGTTTGAAACAGGACATCCTGTGCCGCTGAAAACATAGCAGTAAGATTCAACACCCTGAAAAGTTGTAAAAGTTTTTCCGTTTTCTGTAACATCGGAGCCGGTTCCATCCTGTTTTACACCAACCAGGACATTGCAATTTTGGTTTTCGACATAACTTATACTGTAATAAATCGAGTAAATGTTGTCATCGCTGAACTGACTCTCAAGATCAATGTCAGACGCAATATAGTAAGGCGTTCCATCACTCAAATCAGCAGAGTAATCATAAAAAGAATCAGCACCTCTATTTATTTCAGCAGTGTAACTAATTGTATCTCCTAAAGAAAACATTGATGAAAGCTCAGGTGAAATAAAAGTTACGCCGCCGCTATAATCATACATTCCCGAAAAATTAAATCCCGGGTCAGTGTCATCAAAAATTCCGCCATCACTATCATTTGAGTCGCTATCATCATCATTAATATCATCACCAAGCACTTCAGAATCGGTCAAATCTGAATCACCATCATCAGAAATAGAATCATTATCAAATTCTATATCAGGAACAATAATGTTGATGTCATGCCATACAATATTGAAATCATTGCGGATTATAATATAATCGCGGTCGCTTGAATTATCAGAATCAATATTTTCTGAATCAGGGAGGTTATCATTCTCTTGATAAATGTCTGTATCATTATCATTAATCAAATCACTATCTGTAACATCAGAATCAGTTGAATCAGAATCATCGTCAATACAGTGACCTTTGTAACATTCGGTTGACATGCAGGCACCATCAACACAAAATAAATTGTCAGGACACCAGTTATTTAGACTGCAATCTGTGTAGCAGCGGTTTTCTCTGCAAACCTCTTCAACGCCGCAGTCGCTATTTCTGACACATTCGCTAGGAGCGCATGAAATTGCCAGATAAAACGATAAACTTATTGAAATTACTACAACTATTGTGAATAGACTTTGTCTCATAAGCACCTCATATAAACTAAATCACTCTTTATAATGCAAAAGAAATGCCAGAGGTTATTATTCGCTTTTAGTACGAGGTTTGAGTTCTATGATTTTTTCGTTAATTCCATAGTCAGCAGAGCTTAAAAGTTTAGTAAGATCAAACTCTTTTGCTCTTGATTCCCGATGCGGTATAAGCTCAACAGAGAGGTTTCTCCCATGTGATTTTGCATAGTAGAGTCCGTGGTCGGCAAGTGCAATGCAGTGTTCAACACTTATCAATTCAGGCTTATCTTCAAAAAAAGGAAACTGAAGAAAGCCAGTTGAGCAGGTTTTTCTGATTGTTGAGCCGTCAGCAATTTTAAAATCGTAATTTTCAACAGCTTTTCTGATTTTGTCAGCAAATTGAGGAAGAAATTCAGCCTTTGTGTCTCTTAAAATTATAACAAATTCTTCGCCGCCCCAGCGGGTTACAACATCATCTTTTCTCGTGATTTTTCTGAAAATCTCTGCAAGCTGTTTTAAAACCATATCGCCCGATTCATGGCCATAAGTATCATTAACCATTTTGAAATGGTCTAAATCAATAAGATAAACCCCATACACATTTGTTGAAATATGACCTCTCGGCTCTCCTTTTTTCAGTTCAAAAGATTTTGTTATAGCGTGATTTTGAGTCTCTTCCAGAATAATTTCAATCAAATAACGCCTGTTTCTAAGGGCAGTCATAGGATCGCGAAGTGAAATTTCTTTCAGTTCAGCGTATGCTTTCGTCAGCTCCGAGTTTGCTCCTTTAAGTTCTTCAGTTCTTTTTTCGACAAGATTTTCGAGCATTTTATTTCTCTGTTTAATCTGTTTTATCCTCCATCTTGTTAAAAGATAAATAAGCTCTAAAAGCAGTAAGATAAGAGCTCCATAAAACCAAAGTGTCTGATAAAAATAAGGTTTTTTCTCAAAACTTATTGTTGCCGCTGTTTCATTCCAGACATTGTCCGCATTTGCCGCCATAACCATAAAAGTATATTTTCCAGGAGCAAGGTTTGTGTAGTAAGCCACGCGTCTCTTGTCTGCGTCAACCCATTTTTTGTCATAACCTTTAAGCATATATTTGAACTTTACTTTTGATGGAGCAACATAGCTCAATCCTGTGTAGTGGAATTCAAGTTTGTCTGTTGACGGAGGAAGTGTAAGTTTTTTAAGGATTGAGACAGGTTTTTCATCTGCGACAATTTTCTCAATATAAACAGGAATTTTATATCTATTTACAGGAATATTTTCGGGATTTGCCTCCACAATTCCCGCAACTGTAGGAAACCATAAAATTCCGTCTTTTCTGATTAATCCGCTTGACTGGAATCCTCCGTTGCACTCTGTTGTTCTCATTCCATCAGAGATACCATAAGAGAGCGACTCTATATATTTGATTTTTCCATCAATAAAATCAATAAGTTCCTGCCTTGAAGCTGTAAAAATCCCTTTGTTTGAAGACATCCAGAATTTGCCTTTTTTATCTTCAAGAAGGGAATAAACAACATCATCAAAAAGCCCGTTTTTACGGCTTATATTACTCCATTTTCCTTTGCGGAAAACAGAAATTCCGCCGCCATAAGTTCCAACCCAAACAACGCCTTCCTTGTCACAATAAAAACTGAAAACCAGATTGTTTGAAAGCCCGTTTTCTGTTGTGTATGTTTTAATTCCCGAATCAGAGAAAACAGAAACACCGCCTCCATCAGTTCCAATCCAGACATTGCCGGATTTGTCTTCGCCAATAACGCGAATCATGTTGCTTTTAAGTCCGTTTGCAGTAGAAAAGTTTGTTGCTTTTCCGTTTTCGTAAAGATAGAGCCCTTTGATGTAGGTTCCAAACCAGATTCTTTGTTTTTTGTCTTCAAAAATTGCACTAATAGATTCTGTTTTTATCCCATCAATCTCATCGAAAATCGTAACATGGCCTGAATCATCAATAAGATTAACCCCTTGTCCATAGGTTCCGACCCAGAGTTTTCCGGTACGATCGCGTAAAATAGAGCCTACAAGATTGCTTGAAAGTCCATCCTTAGAATTAATATTGGAAAAAACACCATTTTTCCATTTTATCAGACCGCCACCATAGCTTCCCAGAAGAACAGAGTTGTCAATATCCTCGTAAATAGAAAACATCATGTTGGAGGCAAGTCCCTCTTTTGTGGTGTAGGGTGTGAATTTTCCTTCTCTAAAAAGATTTACGCCGCCGTTATAAGTTCCAACCCAGAGATTTCCTTCAGTGTCTTCAAGAAAAGAACGAACCATGTTATCTGATAAGCCATCTTCAACAGAGTAGCTTGCAAACTGGTTGTTTGAAAACCGCTTTAATCCCCCGCCGGAAGTTCCTATCCAGAGATTGTTTGCCTTATCCTCATAAATTGCATAGATAATCCACTTTCCAAATCCCTCTTTTTCGCCATACAGAGTTAATTTGCCGTTGTCCCATAAATTAAGGCCGTTTCCACCTGTTCCAATCCAGATTTTCCCCGATTTATCCTTGAAAAGAGCTCTGATTCTTTTTGATGAAAGTCCATCTTTTTCGCTAAGATGAGCTACAGGTTTTTCATTTTCAAAAATAGTTATTCCTTCGTTTGTTCCAATCCAGATTTTGCCTGCATTATCTTCAATAATCCCGTAAACACGGTCGTTTAAGAGTCCATTTTTTAGATCAAAAATCTTGAATTTTCCATTCTCAAAAAGAGCTGCACCGCCGCTAAGCATTCCAATCCACAATCTTTTTCTGGAATCCTCAAAAATATATTGGACAATATCACTTGGAAGACCATCTTTTATGCCAAAATTCTTAAAAACACCATTTTTGTAAAGCACCAGACCACCGCCTGATGTTGCTATCCAGAGATTTCCGGATGAATCCTCAAGCAGATTTCTTATCCAGTTGCTACCAAGCTCAGGTTCATGCAACTTATCAAAAACAGTAAAGTTTATACCATCAAATCTTACAAGACCTTCTGCAGTTCCGATCCAAATGTAGCCATCCCGCGTCTGGACAATTGAATAAGCTGAACTTTGAGGAAGCCCATCTTCAATTTTCCATATTTCATGAATATATTGATTGATTGATTTTGCCGGATTAAGTGCAAAAGATAAAAACGGCAAAAAAATAGCTAAA
>CAZISX010000026.1:24203-29464 GCA_964542005.1 uncultured Spirochaetales bacterium | reverse complement strand
AAAGTTATAATTAGAATCTGACATTCTATCATATCCATTATCTCCATTATACTTTCCTTTTTTAAACTCAGTTTTAATCAATTGTTTATTCTCATATCTAAATATTTCACAATCATCTGTTTTTTAATTGTTGACTGCTGATTATAGTTCAGGCTGGCTCTCTATGTCAAGTTAAGGTTTGACATTTCTCTCTTTAAGCGGAAATTGTACAAAAAATTGAGATAACTCTGGGAGTTATGAGCCTATTTTACAAAAATACTCTCTGTGTAAAATGCCGCTGTATATAAAAACATCTCCTCTCCATTTAGGGATTGGAAAAAAGAATTTTGAAAACAACCGAAACTTTTCCAGAAAAATAGATGTCTAGTAAATGTTGTTTTCAAAACCTTAGGAGTCCACCATGAAAAAAATGATTAATATCTGGGGAAGCGTTCTTATTTCTATTTTATTCACCTTTGTTTTACTTGTCTCTTGTGGCGGAGAGAAGCAAGGTAGCAGAGATCAGCAATTTGAATTGAATGATTCAGATGCAACCTTGTTTTTAGATTCAAACAATAATCCGGATGTCGATTTAATTGATGATCATGACATCAATTATGATAGTGATCTTAATGATGATGACAATAATGCTGATTCTGCAAATTTTGATACAGAAGGAGATTCTGATGTAATTTTTGATGACAATGATCGGATTGAGAAAAATGTTAAATTTTCAATCCTGAATGATATTAATACCAAAAAACTTGTCTGGAACACTCCGAAATGTATCTTCTTATCCAAGTATCTATTTTGTATAGATAAAAAAGACAATGCTTTATGGAAAATTGGAAGTGAAGGCGCTGAGTTTCTGGAATTTTTTCCTGATTTGTATGAAAACTGGGGTATAACTTCATTTATTCAGAAAGATGATGGGGAAACAGTTTTCTTTTTCAGCAATAATATTTTATGGAAATCAAATGGAACAAGAAAGGGAACTTATCCTGTTGTTGAAAAAGAGATTTCTTTAACACAGATTTCAGGGAAGAGTATCTTTTTTATAGATAATATGGAGTTGTGGAAATACAATACAGAATCCGAGGAGTTAATAAAACTTGAAGACCTTCCCGAAATAGATGGTTATTATTCTTTTATAAAAGTTATTGGAGATAATTCAAATATTTATCTGGCTCATAGTACTATCGATTCTGATTCCTCTCCCTTGTTTAAATCAAATGGATTGCCAAACAGCTTAGACATTGTTAATTCCGTTAATGTCAGTCTCAATATTGCCTTTTTCAAGAATAACTACTACTTTATTTCTGATACTAACACTATTTTAAAAACAGACGGAATAAGCGGAAAGGTTGAAACAATATATGATTCCGATGGAAAAATGGTAGATTTTATAGCTGCTGGCAACAATTTATATTTTACTGAGTTTTTCGGACCAACTTCAAGAACCTCACTATACAAGAGCGACGGGACTTCAAATAGCACAGAATTAATTAATATAAATATATTTGCACTTGTTTATATCAATAATTCAATTTATTTTGGAACTAAAAACAAAGAAAACATTCCGACTCTAATGAAATATGATGATAAGTTTGATAAATTGAGTGCTATGCGAAATTTTGACCAGATCAACTTTTTACAAAAAATAGCGTTAATAGATAATGTTTTGTATTTTACAATAAATCAAGAAGAAACTTTGTGGAAAGATGATAACAATATCGTGACTCCTGTTCTTTTTGAAAACAAATCTGTTTTTTGTAAGAATAGTGATATTTTCCAATATTCGGATAACAAAAATGTTTATGGGGTTGTTGATTATACAAAAATTGTGAAAACAGGAACAGATTCAAATGTTGAAGCAGTTGGAGAGATTGATCTGGAGCAAAGCGGTATATTTAATATCTCCGACAACAACCTTTATTATATTGATAACAATATGAAAATGAGGAAGATTGATGTCAACACAAAAGAGGTTGAGGAAGTTGCAGCAAGTAAACCGGATAATGTCAGTTCTTATCCAAGATTGGTTTCTCAAATTGACAATAAACTCTATTTTCGGACAACTTTCAGTGATTCAGAAAATACTTTGTTTACAACCGAAGGTTCTCCGGAAACTCTCTTGCCAATAGATCTTTTAAATAATGAAGGTTTGGGAGTGGTTACATCTATTTATAAGAGTGATAATGCTATATTTTATTTAACCTGTTTTGCTGACTCTGATTTCTATTCTTATAAAATAATTAAGAAAAACGATGATGATGGCAGTAATGAAGTTATCTTTTCAAATGAGGGTGAAAACTCCTCCAAAATATCCTGCGATAGCTATTACGATAAAGTGTTTCTTGGAATTTTAAAACCCATAAACTCAGAAACTCTTCTATTTACGAGTTATGATAGGAGCAATAATAAAAGTCAGCTCTGGAGAACAGATGGAACAAAAGATGGGACATATTCTATTCTTGACGGAATAGAGCTTGATCAATTGTGGTTAATTACAGCTTTAGCTGCAGAGTCTACAACTCTTACCCTAAATAATGTTTTATATTTTTTTGCAAGTATAAGTTTGCCTGATAAGAAATCTGTTCAAAAAATATTCAGAACAGATGGGACGAAAGAAGGAACTTATGTTTTAGCTGAGTTGGATATTGAAAATTTTATGCTACCACAACTTTTTAAGGGGAAAGTTTATTTCAACGGAAAAAACAGCTCTAATGAAAATGTTCTTCTTAGAAGTGACGGAACAATAGAAGGAACAGAGTCTTTTACAAATAAATTTAATAATGTCAAAGATATGGAGATATGGAAGGATAAACTTTTTGTTGCAGATCAACAGGGTATTTGGGAAACCGATGGGACTGATGAAGGGACAAAATTGTATTTTTCTGAATTCGGAGTTCAGAGAATCTATGGACTAAATAATTATTTAATATCAAATACTTATACTTACTATAACCAAATAAAGGCTTATGTTGATAATAATGGTAAAATTAATTCAATATTAATAACGGAAGCAGGAGGCAGTTGCCCCAGCATGTTCTCAGGCTCTGTTAGTATGTATCTTGTTGGTGAAGTAAAAAACAATCTCATCCTGGCTGTTGAAAGCACATGTTATCCAGATTCAAATATTCGTCTTTTTACTTATGATGGAATAAAATCTGAAGAAATTTTAAACGATACAGGTTCATCAGCCACATCTTTAAATTTTTACAAAATCAATGAAGAGTATTTAATTTCATTTAATGGCGGGCTGTTTCTGACAGACGGAACAAAAAACGGTACTTATGAACTTGTTGATAATGAGTCAAAGGTTGTTCCTTATACTATTTTAGCAACGATTGACAACAAAATCATCTTCAGCGGATTTTCTCCTGAATTCGGTGAAGAGCTCTTTGTTTACGAAAAATCTGAAAAATAACTGAATAAAAACATTTTCCGAAACTTTTCTTGGAAAATAGATGTCTGGTAACTGTTGTTTTCAAAACTTTAGGAGTCCACCATGAAAAAAATGATTAATCTGAAAAGAGTTTCTCCTCTCCTTGTTCTTGCATTTTGTTTTAGAAAGCAGAGATCGTTACTTCGTAGATTCAGGGAGATTTCGATGATAAAAATGATGTTTCACAAGTTGAAGATTCTGACAAAATCAGTGATTCAAATGAGTTAATTGATGATGACGCTACTTCAAATGATGAAAAATCAGACGGAGATCAGATGCTATTTAATGACGCTGAAAAGAGCAATGATGATGAAATTCTTCCTGATGATGAAAAGAGCGATTCAGACATAGTTTATCAATCAGCTAAATGGCTTAATGGTAAAACTTCTATTTTGAAAGATTTTAACAAGGAAAAAGGTTCAAATCCAGCAGTTCTTGTAGAAACAGATTCTGAAATTTATTTCGGTCTAGAAACCAGTGATTCGGGAAATCTTCTTTATTCAACAGATGGAACTTTAGAAAACACTCTTCCTATTGATATTTTTGAATCAGAGCCGGATTATCATGTAAGTTCAGTATTTGTTGAGAACGAGAGTGTTTATTTTGCAACAGACAATAATTCTAAAGTATGGAAAAAATCTGGAGAAAACAAACCTGAGCTTTTAAAAGAAGTTAACTCCCTGAATGGTGCGATATCGTTTATTTCGCTTAAAAACGGAAAAATTATTTTTACAGACGGATATGGTTTGTGGGTAACAGATGAAACAAAATCTGGAACTGATGAAATATTAAATATTTCAGAAACTATTTTGATAAAGAAAAGTGAAGGTATGGATATGCGATTTGCTAATGTTCCTAATTCGCCTTCCTCTCCATACATAGTTAATAATAATACTCTCTATTTTGTAACATCTGCCAACTCCAACTCCGAGTTTTATTTGTGGCGAACAGATGGAACAAAGGATGGAACTTACAAGTTGTCAGAACTCTATTTGAAAGAACCTGAAAATTCTTTTTTTGGCTACATTTTTGGACCTTTCATTCAGCTGTTTAATGATTCCGTCTATTTCACAAAATCGGAAAACAATGAAACTGCTATTTGGAAAACAGATGGAACGGTTGATGGCACAAAAAAGGTTTTCAAAAATTTCACAATGATTGCCGGCGAAGTTTTTAAAGAAAAACTCATTTTTATAACAGATGCAGGAGCTCTTGTAAAAACAGATGGCAGCGAAGAGGGAACAGAAATAATCTCAGAAAAAGGCGATTTTGAATATTCTAAATTTTTTGCAACAGAAAAGTATTTATATATGGTGCCTCTCTATAATCCGGGCAAAGCAAATGCAACATTTACTCTTACAAAAACAGACGGAACAAAGGATGGGACAATGCTTGTTGATTCAGCGTCTCATACAATATTAGGTGATGCACAAGCTCCTGCTCTGCCTCTTGAAATAACCGAGGTTTTAGGCGAAAAAGTTTTCTACACAAGAAATGTATGCACCGGAGGCGGAATGAGTCAGGCAACATGCAATGCCACTTCCTATGTTTACGACGGAGAGAAAAAAGAGCCGTTCATGAATATTTCATCAAGTTATTCAAAGCATGGACTTCTTTACTTTGTTTCAGAGAAAAATCTCTATATTACAGACGGTAATGAAGAAGGAACTTATAAACTTTCTGAGGATAATTCTCTGCTTGAAGTGCTTGATATATTTGGTGTTATTGATGATAAAATCATTTTCAGCGGAAATTCTCCTGAGTATGGCGAAGAGCTTTTTGTCTATGAAAAATCTGAAAATTAACAAAAAATAGCTAAAAATCTTTTTTTGCA
>CAZISX010000026.1:22698-24193 GCA_964542005.1 uncultured Spirochaetales bacterium | reverse complement strand
AATTATGGAGTTTTGAAATCGGGCTATCTATCAATTGTGTTTTCTAAATATTAAAAAGGAGCCTGTCATGAAATTTTGCATGTTCTCTAAAAACCTGATTCTTTTTGCCCTTATTTCAGCCTCACTTATTCTTTTTTCATGCAGTAAAAATGAGACTGAAAAAATCAGCAACAACAATGATTACAATCAGGAAGATTCTGATTTTGCTGATGAAAATAGTGATTTGTCGAATGAAGAGAATATTTTGCCGGAGAGTGACACTCTTCTTCATGATGAAGATATTGATGCTGATTTAATTTTAGAAAAGCCTAAAGATGAGGCCGGATTTATTGAGCTTGAAGCGAGAGTGCCCGGTGATGGCAAAGTTATCCCAAGAGCAAGGATGTGGTACGCTTTTCAGGCTGCAGATGTTGAGCCTGAGAAAAAGCCTCTTTTTGTTTTTTTCAACGGAGGCCCAGGTGCTCCAACGATTTTGTGGGGACTAAATATCGGAAAAAAAACGCTCCACAAAGAATTTATTGAAGGTGACAGCCCAATCGGTGAAAACAAATGTTCCTGGAGTTCTATCGGAAATCTTATGTTTATTGATATGCGACAGGCCGGATTTTCCTATGAACTTAATGACAATCTCGGTAACATAACAAAAATAGACTACAGTGGTGACGGGCTTGATTTTGCGCTGACAATCATAAAATTTCTTAAGAAACATCCTGCAATCCAGAAAAATAAGGTCGTTCTTGTAGGAGAAAGTTATGGCGGTGCCAGAGCTGCAAAAATTCTGGATACAGTTTTCAACTATGCCAAACTTGATGATGCTCCTAAAAATGAGATATCAGAGCACTTTAAATCAGTTTTCCCGGATAAAAAAGAGGCAATTCTGACTCCGGAAATTATCTCCAAACAGTTCGGGCATCAGATTTTGATTCAGCCAGGATTGTTTTCGCCGGAGTTTCTTTATGAGATTGAGGCTTTTGCTAGGGAAGAGCTTGAAAAACCTGAAAATGATTATTTAATAAGTAAAGTTGAAGAGATAACAGGAAAAAAATATGTGAAATGCGATCCTGAAAATTCCGTTGAAGAATGCGACACTGGTAGGTATGAATTTGTAGTGGGAGCTACAGATTATTTTCACAGCGGAAAACTGAGTGGATGGTCATCAGAATTTGGAGATTATATTATTCAAGGATTTGCTACCTCAGATATTCTGGAAAAGCTGGCAGGTCATCCGATTGAAGAAATTGAGCTTATGTATTCATTTAACAGGGGAAACGCTTTTAGAGATTTTGATAGTCCGCAAACGATTGTAACATCAGATTTGGGCACTGTTTTTGGCGCATTGAACAGTTATGACTCTTACTATAGATCTTTTGTTGACGCAAGAAATATATATGAGGAAACAGTTACCAGTATTTTTGCAGAAACTCTTAGATATACGAAAACAATGATCACAAACGCTTATTATGATATCAGATGTATCTACTCCCCGGCAATTCCG
>CAZISX010000026.1:10650-22688 GCA_964542005.1 uncultured Spirochaetales bacterium | reverse complement strand
TTATTGTAAATTTCAAGAAAAAATCAGGAGTAGAAGGGCAGACTGCTAAAATCTTTTTCCCTGAATACAAAGAATCAGGTCACATGGTGAGTGCCTCTGAGCCATGTAAATTTCTGGAAGATGCAAAATATTTTATGGAAAACTACTAACTCCATCAATATATATTTTATTATTTCAGCAAATGTTCCCATGAATTTGGTTAAGATATCTTTCTCTATCAAAAATCTGAAAAATAAATAATTCCAAACATTTTCCAGGATAAACGCTGCTTTGCATGATAAGAAATCAGATGATGATGAGATTTCTCTGAATAATTATAATTTAGATTGTGTCACTGTGTCAGGATAAGGATTTTTAAAGTTGAGAAAATCTTTAACTAACTTGAGTTTATTTTTTTTCCTTGCATGCATTAAGACATTTTTCAAGATTGGTATCACATGTTTTGAATTGATTTTCTTTTTCAGAGTACTTCACACAACCGTCTTTTGTTTTTGCACAACTTTTTTCACAATCAGTTGTGTATTTACTCATGTCTTCTTTTACTTTTCCATCTGAACACGCGGTGAAAATAAACGCGGAAACGATAACTAATGATACAAAAAGAATAGTTTTTTTCATACAAATCTCCATCTAATAATGTTCTAATGCACAACTTTAAAAACAAAAAAATCTGTTATAATTTTTACAAAGTAAAAAATTTATCTCAAGAAATCTTCATGGAATGATTCAATACCCCAATCTGAATAACAAAATAATACAATATCTTATTAACCAGACAGCGGCCCGACTGTCAGAATTGTCCTGCTGCACTAGGGAAAAGTGCAACACCCTTGATTTTACTTAGATTCTTGCATTTGAAACACGGAAAGTCAACAAAATATTAGAAAAAGATTGTAAAAAAAGTGATTTTTATTTCTTTTCTGCAAATATTGTATCTAATCTAATACGATATATATAATACTTTACAAATGTCTTCCTCTGGTTATAATAAGAGTATGCCAAATTATGGAAGGGAGGTTGATATGAAAGCTTTTAAATTCAGCGCAATATTTATTATTTCTTTTATTGCGCTTCTTCTTGCTGGATGTATGCAGATGCCTTCAGAGTACGAAATGGCATCGGTAGAGGGAAAAGTCAGCAACAAGACAGATTTTAAGAACTTTGATGTTCTTATTTATGAACAAGGAAAATTTGACGAGCAGGAGGAGCTGGAGTCAGATTTTGCTAATGCGTACAGTGCTGCAGAGATTTATGAAAACAGTTATTACCGTATCTCTTTTTTAAAAGCTGGAACTTATGAGCTTGTTTTTGTAGGCTATGTGGAGAATGCTGCAGAAATTCTCAAAGTTACTAAAAACATTAAGGTTAAAAGAAATGAGATTTCCAATCTGGATTTGTACATTCCTAAAAATTAGTTTTGAGGAAGGTATTTCTTTGGATCAAGCGGTTCACTCCCTTGTCTGATTTCAAAATGAAGATAAGGGATTTTTGCAGAACCAGTCATGCCCGATAACGCAATAATGTCTCCTTTTTTCACAAGATCGCCTGATTTAACTTTAAGAATATTGTTGTGGGCATAAACTGTAATAAATCCTTCACTATGCTCAATTATTATGGTGTTCCCAAATCCGCCATGATTTTCTGCAAAAAGAATTTTGCCATCAGCCGCTGCGCTAACAGGCGAATCCGCCGGAATCGCAATATCTATTCCATCGTTTTTGGTGTTCCCGCTTTTCCCGAAAACTGTTACAACAACACCTTTAACCGGCCAGATAAACTTTGAAATTATTTCATCTTCAGATAGTTTGACTGTTTCAACAGGGGTAACTTCTGGTGCTGGAGCTGGTTTTGCAGGCACAGGATTCTTGCATTCGCTTAATTCAGAAATGCCTGGGATAAATATTGTTTCTCCGTCAAGAGGCAACTCGGTTTCTGGTATGTTATTCGCTTTTTTCAGTTCATTTTCAGGTATGCCGCATTTTGCCGATATGTCGGAAAAGCTTTGCGCTGATTCAATTTTGTAATAAATTCCATAACCTGGCGTTGCGCAAGAAAAAGCGAGGAGAGATAGTAGTGTAATTAAAAGGAGTTTTTTCATTTTTAATCCTTGATCGAGCCAATCAGTTTGTCAATATCAATTTTTCTTTCTTCAAGATATTTAGAAAGTCCGTCTGCACATTTTTCAGATATTGATGGGTCTATAAAATTGTAGGAACCAATTTGAACAGCCTTTGCTCCAACAATCAGGAAGTCTAAAACATCTTCAAGCGAGCAGATTCCGCCCATTCCAATAACAGGAATTTTAACAGCTTTTGCTGTCTGATAAACCATTCTCAGAGCGACAGGTTTGATGCATGGACCTGATAATCCGCCGATTTTATTGCCTAAAATAAATGTTTTTTTCTCCCGGTCTATTGCTGTTCCAATTAGTGTGTTTATGAGTGAAACAGCATCTGCACCGCCAGCTTCTGCTGCTTTTGCGGTTTCTGTAATATCTGTGACATTTGGCGAAAGCTTTATAATAAGTGTTTTGGAGCTTACTTTTTTTATAGATTTGGCAAGTCTTTCAATAAGTTCCGGATTAGAGCCGAAAGCACTTCCACCTCTTTTAACATTCGGGCAGCTAAGATTCATTTCAAGTGCATCTATTCTCTCGTTTTCTGAAAGAATTTCTGCCAGTTTGATAAAATCCTCTTCTGTGTAAGCATAAAAATTCACAATAATTCCGGTATCATACTTTGCAATTTTTGGTTCGTTAAGAAATTTTTCAGAGCCGCAGTTTTCAAGACCTATTGAGTTAAGCATTCCAGCCGCAGTTTCAGCTATTCTTGGCGATGGGTTGCCGCCTCTTGGCTCAAGCGATATTCCTTTTGTGCAGAATCCTCCAATTTTATTAAGGTTTACAAAAGGTTCAAATTCCAGTCCGTATCCAAAAGTTCCACTTGCTGTAAGTATTGGATTTTTAAAGATTTTATTGCCGATTTTTACTGTAGTGTTCATGTTGTTCTCCTCAAAATTACGATGTCACTTTACCAGAAATTTTCAGGTATTCAAGCTTTTTACTGCTGTTTGGAAGAAGATTTTTCTGAATCTATCTGTTTTAGAAGAATTTCGACTGCTTTTTCAAGCTGCTCATCTGTTCCAATTGATACTTTTTCAGGTTTGTTTTCAACAATAAAATCTGGCGTAAGTTCCTGATTTTCAAGATATTTACCATTATTAGCAATTATGCCTATCTGCGGAATTCCGAAGTAGAAGTTTTTGTCAATCATTGTTTTCCACCAGACAGCGGTTCCTGTTCCAGGAATTGGCATTCCGACAATTGATCCGAGCTTGAGTTCTTTGTAGGCATAAGGAAACATGTGGGCATCGGAGTAGTTGCTTTCGCCGACAAGTAAAATGCTTTTTTTTGCCCACTGATCTTGCGGGTCGCCGCCGTATTTTGCTTTTTCTCTGTGGCTGAAGCGGGTGTATTGTTTGCCGCCAAAAAGAATGCTAAGTTCGTTATGGAGCCAGCCGCCGCCGTTAAATCTTGTATCTATTACGATTCCTTCCTTGTCATTGTATTTACCGAGCACATCTGAAAAAGTTTTTCTGAATGAATTCGGGTTCATTCCTCTGATATGGATGTAGCCGAGTCTGTTTTTTGAGAGTTTTTCGGTCATCTCTCTTTCCCGTTTAATCCAGCGCTGATACATGATTTCCATTTCCATCCCAAAAAAAACAGGTTTTACAGTTTCTTCCCAGTGCTTGTTTGTTTCCTGCTGGAAAAGTGAAAGTCTTACATATTTTCCGGCTTTTCTTCGTAACAACTTGAAAAAATTAGTGGAATTGTCAATTGTTAAGCCATCAATTTTTTCGATTATTGTTCCTGAAATAATCTGTGAAGCAGCTTTTTTTAGTGGAGAAAATTCAGGTATTTCAGCAATTTTAACGCCGCTTCCTTGATATGACGGATCAAAAACAACGCCTAGCGAAGCGGTAAATTCACCTGTTTCTGGCGAGTAAACATAGCCGCATCCAGTGTGTGAGGCATTAAGCTCGCCAAGCATTTCGCTTAAAAGTTCAGAAAAATCATAGCCATAGGAAATATGAGGAAGCATTTTTTCATATTCAGTTCTCATCAAATCCCAGTTAATGTTGTGGAGAGATGATGTGTAAAATTTGTCTTTCACGGTTTTCCACGCATGAAAAAACATATATTCGCGCTCTTTGATTCTGTCCTGTGAAAATTCGACTGCAATAGGAAGAAGAGTTTGTTTTCCCGAAGCTATTTCAATCTGGATAATTCTTCCTCCCTGAGTGAAATATAAATTTTTCTGTTCTTTATCTGGTTTCATAAAAATGTAATCTGATGAGTCGCGATCCCCTTTAATAATTGGAATTACTGCGATTATTTTTGATTTTTTCTCTCTCTGTTCAATTTGATGTATCTCAAAAGTTTTTTCCTGAACATTGATGGCAAACATTCTTTCTCCATCAGGCGAAAAAACCGGATTGAAAAAAGCTCCATTATCAATTGTAAGTCTGACAATCCTTTCCTCAAGCCCCTCTTTTTCTATTTTAGTTTGTGTAACTTCCTGTTTTTCTTCTGGCTTTTGCGGGTTGATTTTGTTTTTTTCTTTGTAAACAAGAAACTCTTCTTTGTTTAATCTGAACAAATCTATGCTTTTTCTGTTTAAAAATACGGCAAAAATATCGAGAGACCCAAATCTGTTTGAAGAAAAAACAGCACCATTTCCGTCCGGTGTCCATGCTGGAAGAATATCTTCCCAGCCGCTGTTTGTTATATTAATAAAATCGTCAGTTCCATCAGCTGAAACAAGTGCTATTTCTGGCGACCATCGGTCTTTATCTGTAAATTCAGTGAGAAGATAGCGGCTGTCGGGTGACCATGAAAAATTGATATCTCCATCAATATAGCTCATGTTTTTTTCAGCTGGCAGAGCGGTTTTTATCTGTTTTGTTCTTGAGTCATAAACCGCAAGTTCATTCCTTTCGCGAAGAAAAGCAATTTTGAATCCGTCAGGTGAATAGGCAGGCTTAAAACTGTTTTCAGGAAGCTCGATTAAAGGTTTTTCCTCAATTTCGGTAGCCATATAAAAATATTTTTCATCATCTCTTTTAATTGTTGTTTCATAGATTTTCCATGAGCCGCCCCGTTCTCTCGAGTAGAGAATTTTTCTTCCATCCGGGCTGAAAGAGACAAAACTTTCTTCTTCAGGTGTTTCTGTAATTCTTCGTGTAAAAGGCATGTCGGTTGAAGTGACAAATATTTCTCCGCGCACAATAAAAACAACCTCTTTCCCGTTTGGTGAAATATCTGTTCCAGTAATATTGCCTGAGATTATATCAGTTTTAAACTCATCTTCAGCAGTTTCAACAGGAACTGCAACCGCTACTTTCTGCGGTTTACCCCCTTCTTTAATTGTGAAAAGCTCGCCATGCCATGTAAATGCCATTAGCCCGTTATCAGAAATTGAAAGAAATCTGACAGGATGGGTTTTGAAATCAGACATCTGTGTTGTCTCTTTCGGATTAGCGAAAGTTGTTTTCCATATATTAAATGTACCGCTTTTTTCGCTTAAATAGTAGAATGCGCTATTATCCTGATTCCAAAGAGGATTTCTGTCTTCTCCTTTAAAATCTGTAAGTTTTTGCCAGCTTGTTTTTGTTCTGTCAAAAAGCCAGATATCTCTTGCAATTGAAGAGATGTGGTGTTTACGCCACTTATCCTCATAACCTTTTTGGTCGTGGTAAAGAATTTTTGTTCCTGTTTTGTCATAAACCGCATTCATCGCAGGAATTGTTGAAACAAGCTTTTCATTTCCTCCAGTAATTTCAACCTCATAGAGTTCAGGCATTGTCATACTTGGGAAAAGAATACTTTCTGGTGAATCCTGTCTCGAGGATGAAAAAATAATATTTTTACCATCAGGAGAAAATGAACTTGGAAAATCGCCCGAAGAGTGATAGGTCACTCTTTTCGAGTTTCCGCCTGAAGAAAAGGTGATATAAATATCAAAATTTCCAGCTCTATCCGAGGCAAATGCTATTTTTTTACTATCAGGCGACCATACAGGCATGAATTCATAAGATTTTTCGTTTGTGAGAGGGTAGGCAGCTCCACCTGTGGCGGGAACTTTCCAGATATCGCCTTTGTAGGAAAACGCTATAGTTTTTCCATCAGGAGAGATTGCGGGATAACGAATCCAAAGTGCTTCCTGCGAAAAACCGTCAGGAATAGTGTAACTCACCTCGGATTTCACAAGATTTTTATTCTGGTTTTCTGATTTATTTTTCTCATTTGCGCAAGATAACAATGCAAGAATTATTGCCGGAAATATGAAGTATTTTTTCATGTAACCTCCTGATATGAAATGGAAATTAAAGAGTAACAAACTCTACTTTCTGGAAAATATTATAAAAAGTTTTTGATTTGGTAAGAGTTTCTTCAAATTCAGCTTCAGGGTCGGAATCATAGGTAATTGCGCCGCCAGCAAAGTAATAAAGCTGATTTTCAATCTTCTGGATTGTGCGAATTGCAATATTGAATGCCATATCATCATTGTAGCCAATCCAGCCGATTGAACCTGTGTAGAGGTTTCGTTTGTATGTTTCAAGCTCAGAAATTATCTCCATTGCACGCACTTTTGGCGCGCCAGTAATTGAGCCGCCTGGAAACATTGCAAGAATCAGCTCTGTTCTTGATTTTTGCGAAACTTTTGCCTGAATAAGGCTGTAAAGATGGTAAAGTGTGTGGAATGTTTCAAGCGATGCGTGCTGTTTGACTTTTACGCTTCCAATATCAGCTACCTTACCTAAATCATTACGGATTAAGTCAACAATCATGCTGAGTTCAGCCAGATCCTTCTCGCTGTTAATTAATGCTTTTCTAAGTTCAAGATCTTCTTCCGGTGTTCTGCCGCGCTTTATTGTTCCTTTTATCGGATAGCTTTTTACAGTTTTGTTATACATTGTAAAAAAACATTCCGGCGAAATTGATAATATTTCCAAATTGTTATAGTTAAGGTACGCTGCAAAGTCAACCGGATTTTTTTTCAGATAATTGACAAAAAGAGCATCGCTTTTTGTTTTGGTTTCAATCGAAAGCGGGTAGGCAAAATTGACCTGATAAACATCGCCTTCTTTAATATAATCCTGAATTTTCTTAATAGATTCAATATATTGCTTTTTTGAAATATGAGAAACAACTGCCACAGATTCTTTCAGAGGATGCGTTTCTTCCTTGATTGACTCAATCTCTTCAACAACCCTTTTTTCGCGGGATGCAACAGATTCTTCCGAAATATTTGTGTCAAGCAGAACAAGATAAATCTCGTGTTCAAGGTGGTCTTCTATAATAAAAGTATCGCTAAAACTGAATTTAAAATCAGGGATGCGGAAAAACGATTCATAAGGAAGAGAAACAGTCGGCTCGATGTGATGAAGCGCGTTGTAGCTTATAAAACCTGTCCAAAGCCCTGAAAAAGGTGTTTTTTCAAGCTCACTCCCTTTAACTGGACGGGTAATAAAATCGAGAGCTTCCCTAAAAGTGATAGAATTATCAATAATTATAGGCTCTTTTGTGCTGTGTCTTTCAATCCAGAAGGTTTTGTTATAAAATTCGGCCGAAATTAAAGGCTCAAAAGCCATAATAGAAAATCTGCCAAGATAATCCCGCTGATTCATGCTCGGAAGGTAGCATCGGCCATCTTTTTTTGCAGTAAGTTGTGCGAATTTATCAAGAGAAACATTGCCAAGAAAAGGCTTGATTTTAATAGATTTTATTTCAAGATTGTTAAAAAAATTATTCATATTTAGCTTCCAGAAAATTTTCAATAAAAATATCGCCATATTGAGTCATAAAAGATTCGGGATGATACTGAACACCTTCCAACAAATTAAATTTTTTATGGCGAAGCCCCATAATCAGGTTGTCACTATTTTGAGCAGTTATTTCAAGCAAATCGGTAGAAATATCCTTAACAATCAATGAGTTGTATCGTGCAGCTTTGAATGGTGACGGAATATGTGAATGATAACCGATATTTCTGTGGCTGATTTTGTCTTTTTTGCCGTGTAGCGGAATCTCTTTTTTGATACTGCCGCCGTACAATATTCCCATCATCTGCATTCCGAGACAAACGCCCAGAACCGGAATCTTATCTTTGTAATATTCCATAACTTCAAGAGAAATTTTTGCATTTTCAGGCCGTCCAGGTCCGGGGCTGATAACTGCGTGGGTGTATGGTTTTGATTGGATAAAATTCATGGAAACAGCATCGTTACGGTAGACATCAACCTGATAGCCAAATCCTGCAATAAGCTGATAAAGATTGTATGTAAAACTATCGTAATTATCTATTAAAAGTATCTGTTTTTTCATCTTTTTCTCTGTATAAAAAATCAGGCACCATCTTACAAACTGGAAACTTCTTTGTCAAGCAGTTTCGGAAGATTTTTTTGTAAAAAGTGGCAGTTTCATGGAGAGATTCCATTAGGATAGATTTAACATCTGAGTTTTAATAAAAGAAGAGCTAATCAACTCTTTTCCTGATATTTTTTACAGCATTCAAGTCAATCCAGCCTTCGCTATGATCCTGAAAACTCTCAGTTTTTGCCCAGTTGCCAGAAACATCAAGAACAATAAGAACCTCACCTTTTTTGATTTTTCCAAGAGATGACATTGATGTATCAGGCCCGCTTTTTTGCTCAGTATCAACTACTGCAACTGCGTAGCTGACGGCATTCATGTCGCGATAACGGTAAACAAATAAAGCACTTGCAAAAATAAGAATCATAAAAGCAGGGATTAGAGCAATCTTAATTTTCCAGCTAGGGTTCCACATGAAAAAAATCAGCATAATTGTAAAAAGATAGAGTGTTCCTGCAAAAAAAAGTACAGTTACAAAAAAAGCTGAGCTGTGATTTAATAGTGTTGCCGGAATTTTGATTCCACTGTTTTTGGTAATAATATCAAGATTTTGCCTCGCTTCTTTAAACTCTGGAGCATACTGGAGCGACTGGATGTAGTAATAAGCCGCATATCCCTGATTTCCCCTTTTTTCGCTTGTAACGCCAAGATTGTA
This sequence comes from uncultured Spirochaetales bacterium, assembly GCA_964542005.1. Lineage (GTDB taxonomy): Bacteria > UBP6 > UBA1177 > UBA1177 > CALOFP01 > CAZISX01. The sequence goes on along the minus strand of CAZISX010000026.1, from coordinate 13,596 downwards.
GAGTAAAAGAGCTGATTCCCCTTTTTCCGCCATTTCCTGAAGAAGGAGTTTTTCTGTGTTTAAAAAATCTTTTTTCTTGAAAGCATCAAAGCTTGTTTCTGCAAAAAGCAAAGAATGAAATAAAAAAAGGAGTAATATTGGTATAAATCTCATTGTTTCTCTCCTGTTTTCCTGAAAAGTTCAACAGCTTTTTTTCTTAACTGCTCAAAATTTGAGGCTGTCTGCTGAGAGTAGGCTGCGTACTGAAGTTCTTTTACAAAAGCAGTGACTGTTTCAATTTTCTCGCCATATTTTCTGTCAATTTCTTTTGACCGTTCACCTCTAAGCTGTAATCCGTAAATCTCGCTCAAGCCATCATAAAAGTTATTTATCAGTGTTGCTATGTCTTCAGATTTATTAATTTTTTCTTCCCATTCTTTTGATTTGTAGCTCGAACCTGCAACTTGTTTTCTTCTTATTTCCCTAATAAACCAGCAAAGGAAAGAGATGAAAAATGCTCCAAAAGGAATGGCCATAAGTATCTGAAACCATAACGATTCTGTTACAGGCGTGAGGTTGTGTTCTTTTGTTCCTGAAGGGAGCGATGTTAAAAATTCAAACTGAGCACTGTTCTTTTGTTTGTCGGATAAACCATCAGATTCCGAAACATTTATTACAGAAATAGAGAGAGGTTTTGTTGTAAGTTTCTGCCACCCTTTTTCACGGCTGTATGTGTCAAACGAAATTTCAGGAATCTGAAATTCACCCTTTTCCAGACCTTTAAGCATAAACTTGAATGATTTTGTGCCGCAATATTGTCCGTTTCTAATCCCAGGCTCGGTTTTAACATCAGGCGGAAATATCTTAAGTCCTTTAATTTCTGGAAGTTTCAGGTCAATTGCCTGAATATTTCCACAGCCGGAAAGAGTGTAAGTAACTGTGTCAAGAAGCTTTCCTTCCTTGAGCTCAACCTTTTCCTTATCTGTCAAAATCGTAAAATCTCCAAAAAATCCGCCATTATGTTGAGTGTAATCAGGCAATTCTTTAAGCGGAATATTTAGCGCAATACTTGATATGTTTTTTTTACGCATATTAAAAAAACCGCCAGTAGAAATATCTAAAATCATTTGAGTTGTAGAAATTGTTGTTGCTGAATTTTCTGGAATAATCAGATATTTCTTTAATGGAGCGAAATCATAAGGAGTCTGGTCTATAACAACTCTTGAAAACCGGAGATTTTTTGGACTTTCCAGCTCTTCGCTCCAGGCTTTTTCGATTGCCGGCATTTTGTAGAAATTAACATCGGAAATAGAACTTCTCGTGAATAAATAATAACTTACAACAACAGGCTCTCCTTTGTAGATTTCGCCGGACGGCTCAACAACTGTTCTTATAAAAAAAGGGTCAGTTCTCTTTTCCCACGAATTAAGCGGAGCTGAAAGAGAATCTGAGCTTTCTATAGATTTAGGCTCTGATTCCTCTTCAGTTTGCGGAGAATTTCCAGTATTTCCGGATGGTTTAGGTGGCTGCACAGAGCCGCCGGCAACAATAAGTGAAATCTTGTTTGAGCGAATAACTTTGCCTGACTCAAGCTTTAATCCAGCCGGCCCTATTTGATATTCACCCTCTTTTAAAGCTCTCAAAATGTAGGTAAAAGTCTTCTGTTTTTTGTAGCTGATTTTACCATTAACCATATTAAAAGAGCTGGAGGTTGACTCACCTCTGTTTTCCAAATCAAAATTTTTAAAATCAGGCTCAATAATTTCGCTAATCTCTTCGTTTGAATCTTCATCAACAATCAGCGCAATAGAAAATTGTTCGCCAGCCGCTACACTGTTTGATTCAGAGCGAAGCGTTATTGAGCTGGCATAAAGAGTTGATATCAATAACACATTGATTATTAATAGGAAAAATCGCATTACCAGTTTTGACCTCCGTTATTTTTGTCCTCTTTTTGTAGCATAAACGGTGTGATTTGCAAATTTTTGCGATTTTTAAACTGTTTTAGAATCTGTTCCTTTTCTTTTTCCTTGTTTTTGTCATCTTTTTCTTTTTTTTCTGCAGCCTCTTTTCCCTCTTTTTTCTCCTCAGGTTTCTGGTTTTTTTCCTGTTCCTTATTTATTTCATCTTTCTTTTTTTCTTCTTCAGATTTATTTTTATCTTCAGGTTTCTGATTTTTTTTATCCTGATTTTCTTTTTTGTCCTGTTCAGATTTGTTCTCTTCCTCTTTCTGTTTTTGTTCCTGCTCCTTTTTTTCCTCCTCTTTTTGTTTTTGTTCTTGCTGTTTTTTCTGTTCTTCCTGAAGTTTCAAAAGTCTTCTTGAAATTTCAAGATTGGCAGCAGTTTCCTTATCCGGCTTTGTTCTGAGTGATTTTTCATAAAATTCTGACGCTTTTTTGTAGTCTTCTTTTTTTGCATGAATATTGCCAATATTGTGAAAAATATCAGACTTAAGCGACTTGTCAGCCTTACCAGTGCCGAGTGCAAGTTCGTAATTTTTCAAAGCATTATCGTAATTGTTTTTTTTGTAGTAAGTATTCCCAAGGTTGTAAAAAAACTCGGGATTTTCCTTTCTTCGCTCTGTTCCCGACTGAAAACTTTTTTCAGCCTCATCGAATTTTCCGTTTTTATATTCGCTGCGGCCTTTCTTACTTTCGCTTGATTCTTTTTCAAAAACCTTAAAACCGGTAAAAGCCAAAAAAGCAATAATCACAATCAAAAGATTTTTCATAACTCACCTTCTTCAACAATTTGCGCTCTTAAAACACTACTTTTTTTGATTTTATTCCTGCAAATTCTTAAATCGCATGATTTTAATAAAATTATCTTAGATTCCGCAGATTCTAGCTATCCTGCAAAGTAATTATTCCTCTCGGACATGCTTTAATGCACTTTCCGCAGCCTGTGCATTTTTCCTTATCAACAACAGCTACACCAAACCCCATTTTTGACATAAAGCCGTCACCT
>CAZISX010000026.1:9426-10640 GCA_964542005.1 uncultured Spirochaetales bacterium | reverse complement strand
ACCTTCTTTTGAAATTGCATTCACGGGACATGCTTTTTTTGCCGGACACGCCGGAGAAGCGTCACAAGCCTTTTTATCAATCACTGCATACTTTTTCATAAAAACCTCCAATTAAATTTCATTCAGGGAATCATCAGTCAGCAAAAATTGCTACCAGCAAATAAAATAATCATCTTTTTAAAAGAGTCAAGAGCTGGATTGTCAAAATAGGTAAATCCTCTCCATCAACTATTTTCAGCCTGAGCTGTTCAGTAACAAATTTATACATTTTCTTGAAAAGAGGAAATTATTACTATATAATGCCGTGGTTTTAACTTGTTTGGAGTAATAAAGTGAAGTTATTGAAAATACTGGTGATATTCGTTAGCGTTTTGTCTTTCTTTCTTGTTTCCTGTGGTGATGGCAAAGATAAATCAAAGAATGATTCTCTTGAATTCGTTTTTTCTTTTCCTGATAACAATAAGTGCGCGACTTATAGTGATGGATTGAAGTATGTTGTAATGCTCTATCAGGACAATCTATTGCTTTCAGAGACCGAGTTTGATTGCAATGATGCGGAATATCTTCTTGATGCCAAATCTGGAAATTTTGTTGCCAACATTCTTCTTGTTAAGGATTTTGGAAACAAAAACTATGAGATTGCTTATGGTTCCACAAAGTTTACTGTTCCTGAAAAAACCAGACTTGAGATTCCGATGAATATTTATGAAGGCGGTCTGAAAATTGACTGGGCTACGACTTTATGCACCGATTATTCTCTTGAAATTCTGAAAGTCTCTCTCAAAAATAAAGCGACAAAAGAGTTTGTTAAGGCTGATTTCTGGGGTAAGGAGACTCTCTTTAAGGATTTTGAAATTCCTTGCAAGGCTGAGAGCATTAGAGTTTTCAATAACATAGATTCATCTGAAACTTATGAGGTTTCAATTAACGGTTATAGAGATTCAGGTTCAAAAGTAAGCAGAGTTCTTTTTGTTGGTGAGAAGACTGTTATTCAGGGAAAAGAGGGATTGTTTAGCGTTGATTCTAACGCTGCAAATATTCTTGTTTCTGATATCAAAATCAACTGGGATTTTTATGCCAATCCGATTGCTTCCTCAGAAAATCCCTGCGAAGCTGCCGGAGTCAAAAGCATCAAAGCAGTTGCAACAAGCGATGACGCTATTTTTGTTTCAGATTCAGCTGTTACAGCAATCGAATGAGCAGTAGCAACCGGT
>CAZISX010000026.1:8878-9416 GCA_964542005.1 uncultured Spirochaetales bacterium | reverse complement strand
AGAGCTATTATGATTTACGATCTTCCACCCTCAGAATTTGTTCTCGAAGTTATCGGCTATGATGAATCTGAGAACGAAATTATGAGCGGATCTTTCAAAAAAGGGGAAGAGACAGGACTTTTTCTGGTCGAAGAAAATAAATCGGGTGATGCTGGTCATATTGGTAAGAACGCCTATCAATCAGATGTTATTTATATAGATTCTAAACATTTTTAAGGAGTTAGTCATGAAAAAAATTATCAACACAGAACATGCACCAAAAGCAGTTGGCCCATATTCTCAGGCTGTTTTAGCTGGAAATTTTCTTTATATTTCAGGCCAGATTCCACTGAATCCTGAAACAATGCAGGTAGCTGGCGAAACAGCTCCAGAGCAGGCAGAACAGGTTTTCAAAAATATAGCAGCAATTTTAAAAGAAGCTGGCTACGGCTTTGAACATATTGTAAAAGCTACTGTTTTACTTGCAGATATTGCAGATTTCAAATCAGTAAACGAAGTTTATGCAAAGAATTTTGCAGGTGATTTTCCGGCGCGCGCA
>CAZISX010000026.1:8039-8868 GCA_964542005.1 uncultured Spirochaetales bacterium | reverse complement strand
TCTTCAAAATTTCCGCTTTGCGTAAAAGTTGAAAACGACACTATCTTCTACAAATAAACTGTAATTATTTATTGGAAAACATTCAACCTCTGATTCTGTCTGAATTCTTGCTTATTGAGTTTTCATCAGTTATTCTTCATTTGTTTTATTATAAAAAAGTAGAGTAAATACATGGCTTTTTATCTTTATACAGCATCAAATCTTACGCTTATGGCAGCAAATGCAGCCGCAGTTATGCAAAAATATCCGGTTTCACCGTTTGATGAAGAGTTTGTTGTTACCCAGACAAAAGGGATGCAGCGCTGGTTTTCGCTCTCTGTCTCTTCATTTAATAAAATTGCGGCAAATATCAGATTTTACTCGCCGCATGAGGCGGTGACTGAGTTGTTCGGGCGATTTTCAGATGTTTCAGATGAAAAGTCTGTATTTAAAAGTGAAAATCTGGGATGGGCAATCTTGAAAATAGTTCAGTCAAACATTGATGATTCAGATTTTTCGACTATCAGAAATTTTGCCGGAAGTCCGATGAATCAGAAAAAGCTTTTTTCACTTTCCCAAAAAATAGCTGATTCGTTTGACCAGTACACAATCTACAGACCTGATATGTTGAAGTCGTGGGAGAATGATACGCTTTTTTATAATTCTGAGGGTGAGCTGTGGCAGAAAAAATTGTGGCTGATGTTAAAAGAACTCTATCCAGATGGTAAAGTTCCATCTGTAGAATATGTCTTTTTCGTAGGAGGTGAGGATTTGATTTTTTGTGGAGCTCAGGCAACAGATGAAGAAAAATGTGGCGAGCTTGTTCCTCTTTTTTCAAACGTAGTAAATT
>CAZISX010000026.1:0-8029 GCA_964542005.1 uncultured Spirochaetales bacterium | reverse complement strand
AAAAATCTTGGCAGCCGTAAGGCTCAAAAAGAGAAACTTCCTGAAAGAATTATGGTTTTTGGTATCTCTGTCATGCCAGATTATCACCTTAATCTTTTTTCCTCGATTGCCCAATACACAGATGTTTTCTTTTTTCTGATGAATCCATGCAGAGAATTCTGGGGCGATATTGTTAGTGAAAAAGAGAAGTTATGGGCTCTTAAAAAACGAAAAAAACAGGATGAAAGTTATTTCACGACGGGAAATTCGCTTTTAGCAAATATGGGAAAATCGGGGCGCGATTTTTTCTCATCTCTTTATTCAATTGATTGCGTTCAGGAATTTAATATTGAAGATGAACCGGACAACAGCGGCGGAAATCTGCTTGATAAAATAAAGGATGATATTTTTTCATTGACTGAGCCATATTCGGTAAATAATGAAAAAACACTAATAAATCCGGATGATTCCATAACAATTAACAGCTCTCACGGGGCGCGCAGAGAAATCGAAATTCTCCACGACCAGCTTCTTAAATGGTTTGAAGAGGATTCATCGCTAAAGCCGAAAGATATTCTGGTTATGACGCCCGATATTAACAAATATTCGCCATATATTGACGCTGTTTTTCAGACTGCGACAGAAAAACACTATATTCCCTACACAATTGCTGATCGGGCTTATCGTGTTGAAAGCGGCGTAATCAGTGCTTTTGTTGAGATTTTGAATATCACAAATTCGCGGTTTGAGGTTTCAACAGTTTTTTCAATATTTGAGAGAGAAATTGTTCGTGAAAAATTTGGCGTTTCAGAGGATGAGTGTGGTGAAATCAAAGAAATTGTAAAGAGTTGCGGCATAAAATGGGGAATAGACAGTGCGCACAAAGAGAGTATGAATCTGCCTGGTTTTTATGAATCAACCTGGGAGCATGGTCTTGATCGGCTGATTTTAGGTTTTGCGATGGAAGGTGGAGAGCACTTTTTTGATAATATTCTCCCTTTTGAAACACTTGGTGCATCAGCCTCTGATTCTCTTGGTAAATTTATCTTTTTTATAAAAGGGCTTTTTTCTCTTGTAAATGAAAAAAAGTCATCGAAAACATTGAATAAATGGTCAGAAAGGCTTCTTGAACTTGTCGAAATATTTTTTGATGAGAAAAAAACGGATGATATTTCCTCTCTTAAAAAAATGATTCAAGAGCTTAATTCTATTTCACAATCGCTCAACCCTGAAAAAGGGAAAAAGAGGAAAAAGAGTGATGAATCAGAGCTTGTTGTAGATTTTGAAGTTGTCAGAAGTTACATCACAAACATTGCGGAAAATAGCGGGAAAGGTGCTGGATTTATTAAAGGCGGTGTAACATTTTCATCAATGATTCCACTAAGAAGCATCCCTTTTTCTGTTATTGCTCTTGTCGGAATGAATGATGAGCTTTATCCGCGAAAAATATTTTCACCAGGCTTTGATCTTATAAAAAATCATCCAAGAAGCGGCGACAGAAATCTTCGCGAAGGTGACCGCTACCTTTTTCTGGAGACACTGCTTTCTGCCGGCAAAAAATTATATATCAGCTACACAGGACGGAGCGCGAAAGATAATTCAATGCTTATTCCATCAATTCTTGTAATGGAACTTATTGATTATATTGATAAAAACTATTCAAAGCCTGATGGCGGGAAATTAAGCGAAGATATTATAAAAGAGCATCCGCTTCACAGTTTTAGCAGACGCTATTTTATGCAGAAAGATTCTCGATTTTTTACCTATCATGCCGAAAATATGCCAGAAAATGAGGTTAGCCAGGTTAAAAAGAGTTATCTTGATTTTAGGGCTGAACCAGTGAAAAAAGAGGATGAAACAATCTCGCCGGAGAGTTTTTTCAGGTTTTTCAGAAATCCTGCTGAATATTTTTTTAAAAACAGGCTCAATATCTTTCTCTCAAAACTTGAAGAAGAAGAGGAGGATAAAGAGCTTTTTACCTTGTCTGCTCTTGAATTGTACATTTTAAAAGGTGAGCTGACAAAAAAGCTGCTTGACAATATTTCTCACGAAGATTCCTACAAAATTGCTCTTGCAAGAGGTATTGTTCCTGAAGGAATTACGGGACGGGATATTTTTGAAGAGGTTATGAACAACTCCCTGCCGCTTGCAGGTTCGGCTGCGGAGTGGATGGAGGGGTTTGCGGAAGAAAAGATTTTTACAGAACAAAGAGTTGGTAAAACCTTGATTGCCGGATTTGTAGGGAATATTTATGGCAGCAGGCAAATTCTCTGGCGGCCTGGAAAAATCAGGGCAATTGATAAGATAAATCTTTATATAAATCATCTGCTTATAAATCTTTCGGGACTAAGAGTACAGAGCATTTTTACATCACCTGAAGAGGAGTTTCGACTTGTTCCGTTTGATGATTGTGCCGGGCGGCTTGAAGTTTTAGTCAATGTTTTTGATGAAGGTTCAAAAAGAATATTGCCTTTTTTCCCAAAAACTTCTTGGGATTACGCTGCAACAATTTTTTCCGGCAAGTCGAAATTTGATGCTCTCAAAAAAGGAAAAAACACCTGGAAAACTAATTTCGGATTTAAAGGCGAATCAGAAGATAATCCTTATTTCGAGCTTATTTCAGATGAGATAAATTTTGACACAAGCGAGGCTCCGACAAAGGATTTTGAAAAAATTGCTCTGACTATTTTTGAGCCAATAGTTTCGTAATATTTTCCAATCGTCTGCATTCTGACATGAGTGTTGGCATACTAATTGCATTCTTTCCCCAAGTTATGTTAATTACTAACGGGGATTACTGTGGCAGCTGGAAATGTTTTAATAAAAAATTATACCAAACAGATGAAAAGCGAGCGGAAAGCCGACTTGAATGAAGCGCTTATCCTTTCACTTATTCCTTCTGTAAAGCGAATTGCTATCAGGGTAAAAAACCGAATCTATTCAGACCATACAATAGATGATTTATTTAGTATAGCAATGGTCGCACTGATTGAATCAGCATCAAAAGTTGATGATTCTGATACAGAAAAATATAAGCACTATCTTCTGAAAAGAGCAAAAGGAGCTATTTATGATGAGCTTAGAAAAGAAGATCATTTAAGTCGTTCGAGCAGAGACTTTCTTGACACTTATAAAAAAGCTCTTGATGTGCTTAATGATTCACTTGACAGAAATCCGACACATCAGGAACTTGCTGAATATCTTGAGATTACAGAGGATGAGCTGGTTGAGGAGCTCAGAAAAACTGAAACACAGGGTTTTTTCAGTTTGCAGGAGTGGTTTTCGCAGGAAGATGGTACAAATAATTTTGACGATTTAGTGGCTGGAGATTCTGATGTTGGAGAAGATAAGGTTGGAGATCTTGATATACAGACTGAAATTCTTAAATATCTCGACAAGTTATCTTTTCAGGAAAGGCTGGTTCTCTCTTTTTATTATTATGATGAGTTGAGTTTTAAGGAAATTGCACTTGTTATGAATGTTTCAATTGGCAGAATAAGCCAGCTTCATACAAAAGCTATTGAAAATCTTAAAGCTATGATTAAGTTCACTCCAAAAGAGAAGTCTTGGGGATAAGTATCTGGAAATAATTAGAAAAACAGAAGTGAGCAGTCAAGCACTAAAACACTTTTAAAATATGATAAAAACGCCAATGTAAATGCTATAATAACAGGCAACAGCAGGGCAGATTACATTTTCGATAATAAAGACAGAATAACAGAAATCTCAAAAAACAATTCTGTTAAAGCATCATACTATTATAATGATACAGCAATCAGTTCTCAACCAGCTGTAACCGCAATATATCATACCAGTCCAACACCTATGGTAATAAAACACTATTTCAACAAAAAAGAAATTGTTGAAAAGATAGAAATATCAAAAAACGATGCTATAATAGCTCGTTACGAATACCTAGAATTTGACGGAAATGGAAACCGAACAAAAGTGAGAGAAACAAGCTGGGATGCAACAATAGTGACAGAATATAGTTATGATGAGCTTAACAGATTGACAGATGCTGTGTTGACAGATTTAGACGACGAGATTATTCAGTCATATCATTATATTTTCAATGATGCCGGAAATATAGAGAAAAAAACAGTTTTCCACAATGAAAACGGTGTTTTCAATAAAGAAGAAACTGTTTATGCTTATGATAGTCGAGACAGACTCATAACCGATAGCACAAACAATTACACATGGGACAACAACGGCAGCATGTTAAGTGACGGAACATTTGACTATTATTATGATTCTGAAAACAGACTTATCCGAATAGAAGCAGGCAGCGCCGTTGTTGCAGAGTATCAGTACGACCCAGAAGGCATAAGGATTGGGAAAACGATTAACAATAAAGAAATTTCTTATCTTGTTGACAAAAACAGACCATACGCTCAAATTATAGAAGAATATACAGACAACAACCTCACAGCCTCGTACATACACGCAGGAAGAACTCCTCTCAGCAGAAACGAAAGCTATTACCTGACTGATATTCACGGCTCAGTAAGATTTCTGGCAGATAATACTGGAATTACAGACACTTATGATTACGATTCTTATGGCAACATAACTGCTCAAACAGGCACAACAGAAAATAATTTACTCTACACCGGAGAACAATTCGACCCAGAAACCGGAGATTATTATCTGCGTGCGAGATATATGAATCCTGAAACCGGAAGGTTTACACAAATGGACACTTGGAGCGGCTCTCTTTCAAAACCGGTAACGCTCAACAAGTATCTCTACGCTGACGGAAATCCTGTGATGGGAGTTGATCCGAGCGGGAATATGACAATTATGGAGGCGATGACGGTTGTGGCAGTAGTTGGAATTATGGCGAGTTGTGCAGAGCCTTCAGTAAATTATGGATTTATCAGTGGCGCCAACACTCAAGAAGCTACTCAAATATGGTTAGCTCACTTAAGTGCTTTAAAAAATTTAAATATTTTGCAAAATGGATTAGCCAACAATATTTTTCCTGAAAAAACGAAACAATTAATGGGATATTATTTTGACAACAGAATAATAACTCATGGAGACGAATCAAATACAGGCTATCTTTCCTTGATTTTATCTTTGGCATACAAGCAAATTTATGATGGATTGTCTGGATTTACAAAGAGAGATTATGTTTATAATTCTAAAGAAAAAGTTTTCACTGCTTATACAAATAATAAAAATTTATTAACAATTAACATTTTTTAATATAATAAAGTAGATTATAATATAAAATGACCTTTATATTCATTAAATTTGTAAAACTATTTTTTACCATAAATAATAAAGTTAAAGATCGAAAAGACGGTGTGCTAATTCATGAAGCATCCCATATTTTTACTGATACTTTCGATGTTGAACATCAAATTTGTACTGGAGCTGCTACTTTTTGTTATGGAGAGCAAAATGCAATTAAACTAGCAAAAGAATGGTTATTCGGAGCTTTAAATAATGCTGATAATGTGGAGTATTTTTATGAAGAATGGACTTCTAGATAAATTTTTGATGTTTTTTATGTTGTTGATTTTATTATTTAATGCTTGCAGCAGCAGAGAAAACTTGCAGAAAAAAGAAATAGAAAAATTGATTTTTAAAGCAGAAGCAGAAAAGTGGAGATATGGCATGCTTGATCTTCAGCATTTTTCTTTAAAATGCAAAAAAGATATTTTAGTGTTTGCAAAAACAATAAATTCTAAAGATAGTAGAAAATGCAACAAGAATGAAGATTGTGCAGAGTTTTACACCTATTATCTTGGTCAAATACCTTGCTCTAAATCAAAGGAGTTTTATTTAAAGCACAAACATGAAATTCTTGAAAAAGAATGTTTGAATGATGCACATAAATACATAAATAGGCACTCTAAATATATACCTTTCAAAATTGAATGCGTAAACAATTTATGCGAATTGACAAATTTGATTTCTTTGGAAAAATAAAAAATGTTTTTTTATCAATATCGCAAAATTGAAAATAATCAAAAAACCTATCCAAGTACACGAGATGCACAACAGAGAATATTTTCCTCTACACCGGAGAACAATTCGACCCAGAAACCGGAGATTATTATCTGCGTGCGAGATATATGAATCCTGAAACCGGAAGGTTTACACAAATGGACACTTGGAGCGGCTCTCTTTCAAAACCGGTAACGCTCAACAAGTATCTCTACGCTGACGGAAATCCTGAGATGGGTGTTGATCCGAGCGGGAATATGACAATTATGGAGGCAATGACGGTTGTAGCCGTGGTTGGAATTATGGCGAGTTGTGCAGAGCCAGGGTATTCATCTACTGGTTGTACTTGTAACGGTAAAAAATGGGGAAATAAAGAGCTTTTTGATACAGAAGAAGAAGTTCTAAAAAAGTTAGAACAACTAACTTTTGATAAAACACCATACCCAAATCTTAATTATGAATATGGCTCTCAAATATCTAAGCACAAAAAATCTGGATGCGGAAAAGAATGTTTTTATTTTGTCAAATTAGAAAATGGACTACAGCAAGGAAACGGTTACAACAGAGTTTATTTAGGTCCGAGATCGAATAGCAATGTTTTTTCTTGGTGGTATAACCATCCTGATAATTCAACTAATGTTTTTAGTGACAAAAATGGTGATGGAGATATACCATATACAATTACTTATGGATATAAATCAGCTCATCTTTCTGTTAGAGCAGATGCTTTTGTAGTTCAAAGAAATACTTATTACAGGTAAAAAGATGAAAATGTATAAAAAAACAATCGCGGTATTCATTGTTTTGTGTTTTTTGTTTTTAGCAGGTTATTGTGTGTTTGCTAACTATTTTTTTTATAGCATTTTGGTGAAATCTTTTTTTGGAAACTCTTTTTCACAATATTTTCTTTCTCAATATTATTTAGAAAGAAATGAAAGAGAAAAAGCTCACTATTGGTTAAATATAGCATCTGAAAATGGCAATCTAAATGCTGTTTTAGAATATTCTTGGGTTTTAATAGAACAAAAAAACATTAAGGGATTTGAGATGCTTAGGGGATTGGCGTTAAAAGGAAATGCTGAAATTTGCAATGAGCTATCTCTGAATTATTCATTTACTTCTGATAGTTTAAGGCATTTTATAAAAAAAAGAGACTCTGCTGAAAGTTTAAAATGGTTAGATTTGGCTTTAGAGCATTCAATAAAGCAAAATAAATACAATGACACACTGTTTTATTTGGTTCGTTTTGGGGAGATTTATTTTTATGGAGGCAGTTATTATCATTATCCAGAAATAAAATTAAATCATAAGAAAGCTTTAGAGTATTTTGAAAAAGCTGAAAAATTAATAGCAAGCTATCGCGACAACATTCAAAATATGTTGCCTGTTTATTATTACCTTGGAATGATTTATTTATATGGCAAAAGCGATGTGTCTAAAGATTTACAAAAATCTTCTCAATATTTTCTTAAAGAATCAAACAAAACAATCGTTGCAAATGAATTGGTCAAGGTTTTTTTTAATGGCACTGGCGTTGAAAAAAATTTGAAAAAAGCATTGTCTGTAGAAAAATCTTCTATTTTACCAGATGATAACGAAAATAACGAAGATAGTATTTTCAATTTTCCATCTTTAAAAAATTATGAGATGTATAAGTGTTATTACGCCAAATCTTTTTACAATAATCAAACAGAAATTCTAATTCGAAAAGAAAATGATAACATTGTATTAAAAACCAAGATATATTCTTCTAAAAAAATTGATTCTCGAAAAGAAAAAATTAGCAATTTCAAATGGGAAGGATTTCAAAAAATAGTTGTTGAAAGTAACTTTTTTGAATTGTTTTCTAATGTTAATTATTTAGGTTCAGATGGACATTATTATATTGCAGTTGGCATACAAAAAGGACGGTTGCAAATAATTAATCGCTGGGTTGATAGTAAAGATGTTGATCCTGTATGCAGCTATTTATTTAATCTTGCAGGATTGAAGTTGAATAAAAATGAATAACTATGCTTATTGTGGTGAAAATCTGAGCGGCTCTCTTTCAAAACCGGTAACGCTCAACAAGTATCTCTACGCTGACGGA
>CAZISX010000025.1:31337-40181 GCA_964542005.1 uncultured Spirochaetales bacterium | reverse complement strand
GGTCAGTTTGAACCGAATTGTTCGGTCAGTTTGACTGAATTTTCCAGCCGGGGGCGGTGAAACAGAAAAAATCGCCCGTGCGTACCATTGCCATACTTTTTATTCAGTGCTTCAATACCATTGACAGCACACGCCAGCAACGCATCGTCATCTGCAACTTGCGCTGATGCTGCATCGCAAAAATCGGTCAACAACCCGAACCATAAATTAGGATCGCGGTTTGCAAGATAGCGCAATTCCAGATGTTCTATAATTGAGGTGATATGTGCATTGCCCGTCAGCATAGTTGGGATAACAACAATTGTGCGGCATGATTCGGGAATGCCATGTTCAAAATTCATGCGTGGCAGAGCGCGGGGCTTCCGAATAATCGAGACAAACCAATTCATCACGGCCATTGCGGCGTGAGATACCGCCAAAAAAGCAACAAATGCAACAAGCACCCACAAAAGATTTGGTGCCGGGCAAAATTGCATAAACAACAAAAAAATAATTGCTGAGGAAAGCATCACGATTGGTGTAAGATAAGCAAAAAGCTGGATGCTTGTGCGTAATCGGGGAAAAAACGACGACAAAGGTTTCCTGGAGCGAAGTGTGCGATTAAGGAGAGGTTTACCTTCATCAACAAGCATGTATCCCACATGGGATTCCACACCGGCAGATTGTGCATCACAAAGCGACACTGCAGTTTCCGCTACCTGCTCTTCGCTGATATGCAGCCGTCGTGCCAGAGATTCCACTGCATGGCGATATTCATCGCGGGTATTGAAATCCATCATACTGTACACCCCGGCCGGATCTTTTCTTAATATATTCTCGGTAATGCTGTGTGCCTCGACAAACCTATGCCACTCAATAGCATTTACAAGCCGCAGGCTGGCAATAGTGTTGGCCATTGACGCCTGATCAGCCGTCTGTGTCTGGCTTTCGGCACGAACCACTTCTTCGATAGTCTGCCCACGCTCGGACAATCGCTGTTCCAGCCAGGCCATCACAAAGTTTGAGGAAGCGTCCCTCCCTTTAAGAGCCTGCGTAAATTGTGCAACAAATGCTGTTGATAATGGTGGATTATCACTAACCATATCTGCTAAAACCATAAGGGCGCTTTCATGCTTATCCGAGGAAACATCAATTCGCTGAGCCCATAACAAAGCACTGTCACGATGTGTCCGCTGCCAACTTATGCTCATGGCAACGCGACGAAGATTTTCAATCAGAGAAAGACGCAGCATGATGGCTACAGACCACAGCTCTCCCATGTTCAAATGTGAAACAGATTGGTATGCGGTAATATAACGGGAGAGTGCCTCTTCATCAACACGACCTTCCACATGCGATATAAACTCAAAAATAAGATCATATACACGAGGAAGTCCAATTAGACCGCCAGAAGATAATCGGGGTAGTTGACGACTGTAACCACGCGGAAAATGCTTTCGTGTAAGATAAACCTGTTCTACAATAAGATAGTGATTATCCAGCAGCCATTCAGCCACAGGTGTCAGGTGCAATCCGGCAGTGTAGGCTCTTGATATTATGTCGTGACAGCGGGCAATTATAATTTCAGAATCAGCAAGTCGCCGAAGAAGCCGGTTTTCATCACGGTGCATCGCAAGTTTATGTGCAATAGCCAGTGATTTTGCATGCAGCTCAAGCTGTTCGATGGTAAAAACCGCACCGCGAAGTGGCGGTTCAGCAGCTGTAGTATGATATAGATTTTTTGCCCAATGGTTAAGTGCCTCCTGAGAGAGAAGCTGCGGCATTTTGCCTGACCAGAAAACAATATTACGAAAACGATCTATCAACATCCGCTACCTCTCCTTGCATTTTGTGGCAAGACTAAATACACATCATTATCAGACATATCAAGAAGCAATATCTCACTTTCTTCGTCCGCAGTAAAAGAAATTGCAGACTCGGCAAATATGCCAGCACCATCGCCTGTTGTTAGAACAAAGTTGCCTAGCGTCGTTTTTCCCCGCACAATATGGAGCCATGCAATCCGTCCTTGCGGAATTTCATAGACCAGATGTTGTCCGGCATCCAGAATAGTTGAATAAATAAGGACATTCTGTTGAAGACGCAGTGATCCCATTCTCCCGTCCCCAGAAGCAATAATGCACAACGCTCCACGGCGTTTTGCCACTGGAAAAAGCTTTTGTTCAACAGTTCGAGTAACTTCAGATCTGCATGAATACAGCGAAAGTTGAAATATGTGTGCCCAATTAGATTGCGATGCATTTCTTTCGCTATGATGAATGCGTGCGCCGGCAGTCATACGATGAAACTCCCCGGCATTGATGATACCCGGACTCCCCGTCGTATTTACAAATGCAAGCACCCCTTCGATTACATAGGTAATTATTTCTGACTCCTTGCAAAGTGCCGGAGCAACACTTGCACTCGGAGGAAGACGGTTTTCCTCAAGCGATTCAAGCAATCCAAACCCATCTTTATGCGGGTTTGCCTGATCCTGCGCATCAAAAGTTGACCAGCTCTCATGGTTGCCCTGCTTAAGGTATAGACGCTCCTTGTCACGGCGTAGTATAATCATGGTAATACCTCTCTGTCAAAAGGTATATTTCCAAGTTGTTTGATTCCATAAAAGAGAATCAAACAACTCAAAACATTAATGAAAAAGAGAGTTTTATATGGCATAAGAATTTTCCTGCGTTGCATGTTTTTGTTTATGTTAAATTCAGATTTTTCACAAGAGTCTTTATTATCTCAGCCGTGGTCTGTTATTGATAACATGCGGTTTTGAGTTTTGATAAAAGACTCAGATCATTTTTTTTTGGTTTCCTGTATGAGCTGCGATTCGGCACTGAGCCATGTCTCAATATCCTGATTATGACGACAGCCGTTTTTTTGCCAGATTCCGTAAGCACGCGCGGCGATTTGATCATGCGGAAGCGTTGTGTTTGCGGGATCTGATTTAGGTGTCGAGTCAAAATGCTTTGTCTGATGCGTTTGGGATGTTGTTTCTAACGAGGTTTTTTTTTCTTGTGTCTGTTTCATTTTTTTCTCCTCTAATTTTTGGATTATTCTGGTGTTGCCCGGTTTTTTCTACAATATTTGTTCACGGTTAACAGCCACCCTTTAAAAGCAACATCCGTGCCACTTTTCCGGTGGCTGATTTCCAGTGATTGCGTGCATCCATAAGAGAGTCAAATCAATGTAAGCAATCAAGATGAAGTAGTGGTTACATCAATTTGAATGATGCGATTAAAGACCTTTACAAAACAAAGCACATCCGCTTCCCTGAAAATTCTCCGCCTTTTTTTCAACACAGAGACTGTGTATCTGATTTCATATAAAATATTTAAGAGCAAGCTTGCAATCGGTGTTGTCTCCTATAGCAACACGACACTCAACCGTGCCGTCCTTGTTATGTGCCATGAATGAATTCAGGCGGACACAGAATATTGTATTATCCATTTTTACCATGCGAAGCTCGCACGCCTGCGGCGCGTTTGTTTCTAAAAGCTTTTTTTGGTACAGATAATGCAAATCCTGATCATCTTTGAAAATAAATCGATGAAACGGCTCTCCTGCCAGCGCGCTGCGGTTGGTGCCAATCAATGTTGCGGCAGTGAGGTTTGATTCCAATATCAGACCTTTTTCACTGAGTGTGCAATAACCCACAGGGGCTAAATCATAAAGATTGAAGTATCGATCCCGTACAGCATCCAACTCTGCATAAGCTTGGCGCAACTCATTATTCTGCATCTCCAGCTCAATCTGATGAATCTGCAATTCGTGAATTATGTGCAATGCTCCTTCATGCGTCAACATATCAATTTTTTCCATCAATACTGCAGGTTTTTCATTGGCAATTTTTTCAGCAGATATGCGCAGCAAGGCCGAATCACTGGAAAAATTATTCTTTTCGTTCATTGTTCACTCCTTTATAATTTTTGCGTCACTTTTATAGTTGTCAACCTACTGCTGTACTTCGATCGCCAAAATCAAACCGCCATGCTTAATCTTTTCTATCCGTTTTTTGCAGCTGTTGTATTTCGTTTTTCTTGCTCATGCGGCAACCATAGCATAAGCATCAAAAAAGTGCAAAACTATTTAATAATAAAGACTTTTGCGAAACAATACAAAAGTTAAGTGATTTAATCAGAATAATTAAGAAATCAGACCTATTAGATAGCCGCTCATTTCATTTTGGGTCTTAAGCATTGAAACGCCAGCCTCAAGCATCATTTTATTTTTTGTCATTTCTGTCATCTCTTTTGCAATATCCAAACCTCTTATTCCCTCATAACTTGAAAGAGCGGAACTTTCCATTTTCTGAAGATTTTCATAATTTTTCTGTGCAGCATTAATGCTTGAGCCGAAAGATGCGCGGCCTGATGAAATCATATCAATCGCATCATGTGCCGAGGTAATTGCACTGCCGGGATTTCCTATTACATTTATGCCATCGAGTCCAAGATTTTCGGAAGTATAGCCTGCGATAAGTTGTTTATTGTTGAATTGTGTGTTTGAAGCAATGTCGTCGATGCCAGACTTCAGGCCGTTAATCTCTTCCTGAATTATAGCTCTATCCTGCGAAGTCAGGGTTCCGTTTGAAGCAGCCACAGAAAGCTCATTAATCCGCTGAACACTTCCCTGAATTGAACCCAAAGCAGCTTCTGCAGTCATGTCTGCATTCATTTCCATTGCAAGATTTTGGGAACGCATTGAGCTTTCGATCGCACTTGCTTTTAGCCTTTCTGAAATTGCAAGCCCGCTCGGATCATATTGCGCCGCCGGAATAGCATCCATTGATGCTGTTTTTTCCATTGACTTCGCAATATTTGACCATGCTTTTGAAATAGCATTGGTAATATTAACACTGCCGACATTCATTGCAGCCTCCAAGGTTTTCGGGTAATATTGTCAAATAGTATAACATGTTCAACTCTTTATGCAATATGTTGTTTTATAAAAAGATTTGTTCTGAAAGATTCAATCCCGTTTGAACGGAGGATCTCCAGCCGTGCACCAATTATTTCTGAGAGAATTGTAGCAGTTTCAAGATTCATTGAGTTTTCAAACACGGTGTGATCTGATTCCTCATTAAAAAGTTCAAGCGAATGAGATGTTTTTTTATGATTTATTGAGAGTGAAGTTGTTATTTTTACTACAATATTTTCTTTTTCATTTTCAAGAACAATCTTGATGATACAACTTTTACAGCTGACAATAATAGCACTGTCAATAAGACTTTCAACTATCATCGAAAATATTTCCTTGTCTGCTGTTATCTCTGCAGTTGGTGAAATCTCTGTTGCAAATATGATTTCTGATTCGTTTTTTGAGTTTTCCAGTCTGCTAAGTATCTGATAAAAAAATGGTTCTGCCAAAAAAGTTTCTCTTAAAGAGAGCTCTTTCTCACTTATTTTAGAATTTGTAAGGATAAGACTTGCACTGCAAAACCGTTTAATTCTATCTATTGAATTTTTTAGAGAATTAATGTTTTTTTTCATTTCCGGCGATTGAGCCTCTTCCGAAAGAAGAAAAGACATTCCTGTAAGTCCGTTTATGGGAGTTCCTACTTCATGGCTTATAAGGCGCAAAAATCTATTGTTTGCATTATCCTGCGCTTTGAGTTTTTCTATTGCTGATTCAAAAAGTGCATTTCTTTTTCTTATTTCATCACTGCTAAACTCAAGTGTTTTTATTGTTTCAAGAGCATAGGTTTCCTTCTCTTTTTTTAGAAACTTTATTTTTGAACCTATTGAAATTGAAATAAAAAAAACATAAAAAGCTGCACCTCCCTGCTGGATATAATTTATAAAATCTTCCGAACTAAGAACACCATATCTGCTCACAGCATAAATTGTTGTTCCAATTTGATAAGAAAGCCAGCCAGCTATATAGGAAAGTGCATATTTTGCACCTCTTAAATATGCTTTTAATCCAAGCCAGCAAAGAAATAAAGTACAAAGAATCGAGGCTGGCGTTGCCATTTGTATGGCAAGTGGGTATGAACCCCAAAAACATATTCCCATATTCACTAAACCCAATATTATTATGGCAAAAATAAATTTGTCTGTCTTTTTCATTGTTACTTTTGTTTCTAAAAATGAACGGGCAAAAACAGATGATGTTACAAGTGAAAGAGCTATAAAAAAAGGAACGGATATGTCTGTCCAGAAAGTATTCTCTTCCCAAAGAAACATAGCTCCAATCCCCTGAATTGAAAGATGCCATACACAATATCCTGCCACAAGAAAAGCATAGTACAAATAATTAGAATCTCTAAGACCTATAAAAAGTAAAAGATGGTAAAAAACCATTATCAATATAAAACCGATAAAAAATCCTATTTGAATCAAATCATTCTGGTTTGATGTAAAAAATGTTGATTCGTTTTCGATGTAAATGTTTATGTATTTACTGCTGTTAGAACGGACTTTAACTGCAAAGATTGCTGGTTTTGATGAAATTGGAACAGAAAAAGAGATAAATCTTGATTTAATCTTTCTTTTGCTGAAGGGTGTTAAGTCGCCTGCTTTGTCAATAAGTTCAAATCCGCTCTCTTTTTGCTGATAAACTTCAACAAAATCAAGTGCTGGATAGGTAAGTGTCAGAATGTAGTTTTCTAATAATTTTTTTTCAAGCGAGTTTTTCAGTGAAAAGAAAAACCAGTAATCAGAGCTGTTAAAGCCAAAACCAATTGAATTTGTTTGAATTTTTAAAAGTTTTTTATTAAAAGCCTCATCTGCCGTTAATGAAGCACTTTTATCTTCAAAATAAAACGATTTAGAGGTCAGATTTGTTTTTTCGCTTGAGAGAGAAATAACTGGTAGTTCTGCACAGATGAGAGTTGCTGCAAAGAAAAACAAAAGAAATATAAAGAGAAATCTTAACATGTTTTTTCCTGAATAAATTCCAAGGTTACTTCTCCGCCCTCAATATCTTTTCTGTTGGAAAGAGACAACGCTCCTTTATGAAGTTCTGTAATAAGTTTTACACTATAAAGTCCAAGTCCCAGACCTTCTCTTCTGTGTTCCGCATCGCCGGTTTTAAAAAGTTCAGCCCCTTTTTCAAGCATTTCAGGAGGAAAACCTGCACCGCAATCCTTAATAATAATTAGCGTCATGCCTGAAAGAGAAGTGATTATAACATCTATCTCTGTCCCTTTTTTTGTATAATTTACACTGTTGTCAATTACAGAAAAAAGTGCGCTGAAAAGAAGTTTTTTATTACCCTTTACACAGATTTTTTTATTTGATGTTTTGATTTTAAAAGAGACTCTTTTCTGAATTGCTTTGTTATGAATTTTATCAATAATTTCATTGATTAAGGAGTTAATATCAATAGGTGTCATCTCATAATTTACCTCTCCTTTGATAATGGAGGTAATCATTGTTGATAGTTCGGCAAAATTATGGAGCCTGTCTGCAGAAATACTGAGATTTTCAAGGTACTCAGATTGTTCAGTGCTTTCAACTTTTGAGAAAAGTTTCCTAGATCTTGTGATTAATGAAACCAGAGGCGGGTATAAAATATTTGAAATTATTGCCAGAAAATCTGTTTTTACCTTATCAAGTTTGTCAAGCATTGCATTTGAGACAGAAAGCATTGAATTTATTGATTCAAGCTCGTCAAAATTTTTCGACAGTTTTGCAGAGGTCTCTTCAATTAATTTTTCCTTTTCTTTTTTTAGTTCATTTATTCTGTAGGTAATTGCAAAGGAAAAAGTAAGAACAACCAGAACTGCTCCAATTCTGTAGATATTTCCAACAAAAGGAGAATCATCCAAAACGCCAAGTTTATTCATAGAAAACACAAATGAACCTAGCTGCAGGAAGAGCCAGCCTGCAGTATAAAACCAGGCGTGCTTAAGTCCGTTTATTATTGCTCCAATTCCTGCGGGAATATACAAAACAACAAGAACAATACAGTTTGCAATAGCAAGTCTGATGCTTATAGCGTATGGGATAAAAAGAGAGAGAATAATTTCAAAAACAGTAATATAAATAACAACTTTTAGAAATTTATCAAAAGACTTCATATTTACAGCAGTTTCAAGAAATGAACGGGTAAAAAGATTGTTAAAAAGACAGATAGACAACAGAAAAACAGGAATTCCATAGTTTGAAAACCATGGAAAAGAACCCCAGAGATACTGATAACCAATTCCCGAAAGACCCAGTTCTGTGCAAATAAAAGAAAGAACTGTAAGAAGATAATAAATATAGCTTGGATTTCTCTCGGAAAAATAGATTAATGAATGATATACAACCATAATCACCATAAATCCAAGGAAGAGACCAATAAGAAATATCTCCAAATTGTTTTTCTCTACAAATACTGAATATTTTTCAAGTAAAACAGGTAGTTGCATTGATGATTCAGACTTAATTCTAATATAAATCTCTTTTGCACCCACGCTTTCCCCAAGCTTGAAAACAAAATTTCTGTCATCAAAAGGTCTATTGTTGTATTCAAAATTATCGCCGGTTTTGACCTCATTAAAAACACCATCTTCTCTTTCCTCGTAAAATATTATTGAGTCAAGAAGAGGATAATTTATAGTTAAAACCCAGTCGGAAAAATTTTCCAAAAAAACTTCAAATTTTAGCCAATAGGCTGAACTGGTAAAACCAAAATTAATCTGTTTTTCAGGAAATCTTTTGAATTTTTTAAGATTTTCATTGCTGCGAATATCATCAAAACTCATCGTTCCTGCAGAGTCTTCTAAATAAAGAATATAAGGAGTTGGATCACAGGAATTATGGCAAACTTCTTTTGTCACAGTGTCTGCAAATAAAACTGCAGACAGCAGATAAAATGTTATTAACACTAAGTATTTAATCAATAAATCCTACTCTATTATAAAAA
>CAZISX010000025.1:26078-31327 GCA_964542005.1 uncultured Spirochaetales bacterium | reverse complement strand
GAATGACCAATAACTGAAATCTTTATTCTTTTAGGACTGATTCCTTTGTTTTTTATGAGATAATTCTGAACAACCAATGCGCGCTGTTTTGCAATTGCTGCAGATTCATTTTTGTCTGCATGACCTTCAATCCTCATTGTTATTGTATAATTAGCTCCAAAAATCATGGCGATTTTATCAAGAGTTGAGAAAGAATCATTAGTCATTTCAGCACTGTCCTGATAAAAATAAATTTTGCCGGGAAGCCTTGAGCCTGTTTTTCTGATAACTTTTCTAACCTCTTTTTTTTCCGGAGCTATATCGGGGCATCCATCAGAATCCTGATATTTGTTTAGTGTCTCAGCTTCATCAGGGCATTTGTCGCTCTTATCTGGAATTCCATCCTTGTCATTATCCAAATCCGGACATCCATCAGAATCTTCAAATCCATCCTTATCTTCCGCCTCTTTCGGGCATCTGTCTTTTGCATCAATTATTCCGTCAGAATCTGAATCAAGAAGCTGTGTTTCTTGTGGGTTTTCAATTTTAACAACAGGCAAGTTTCTTGGAACAGGCTTGTTTTCCTCAATCTTTTCATCAGCTTTTGCTTTTTTTGATGGAGACGAAATATATGCTATGCTACAGAAAACTCTGTAATCAGGAAGCGGATAGCCATTGTTTAATCCTTTGCCACCGCCGCAGCCGAAAGAGGTTTCGTTTGAATGAATCAAAAGCCCTGCACGAAGCTCCATCGGAGAGGTTTCGCTCTCTTTCCACGGGTTTTCGGTATTTGTAGCAGTCTCAAATTCGCCAGTAAAATCAAGAAATTTATCAATAACATGAAGAGATATGCCGCTTCTTACACCTATCTGATTTTGAATCTTTAAAGAACCAATTCTGTAGTCTTCATTTTCACGGTAAAACAAATCTGCTCCGCCGCTTACAAAAGAGCTGTCGGCAGAAAATGAGATTGTCGGCTCAAATGTAAAGTTTCTGTTTCCTACAAACTGGCTTGTTTTTTTGCCCAAAGGAATTGTCATAACTGGCGAAAATGAGAGAGAAAAACTTCCAGACTCACTTAAGAAAAGTTTTACTTTTGGATAAATTCTAATATCGCCTAAAGCTGTTTTTGCAGGTTTATCGCCCGCCGGAAGTCCGTTTCCGTCCTGAAAAAGAACAACAGGAATTGCTGCACCGAGATTAAACCATTCGCCAAAACTATAAGCACCAAGAATATCTGCAAAAAGCTGATTTCCGATAATTGTGTGAACATTTTTGCCCGAACTGTTTTTCAAAACAAGCGGATTTTTCTGATAGTGAAGAAAAATCGAGGAAGAAAAGCTATCTTCCTCCATCATACTTCCACCCGATAACGATAAAAAATCATTTGCAAAAGGTGCTGGCTTAAAAAATTGTGTATCTGTCTGAAATTCTTCTCCAAAAATAATTAGAGGAAGAAATAACAGTAAAAAGAGAAGTTTTTTCATCCTACTCTCCGCTTTTTCTTGAAACAAAGAAAAA
The DNA here is from genome assembly GCA_964542005.1 of uncultured Spirochaetales bacterium. Lineage (GTDB taxonomy): Bacteria > UBP6 > UBA1177 > UBA1177 > CALOFP01 > CAZISX01. Next base: position 29,827 of record CAZISX010000025.1, on the reverse strand, counting down.
GCCAAGAAAAAAGAGAACAAAAGCAACAATAACACCAGCAAAATTAACAGGTTCACTGGTTGTTACAATCGCACAACCTTCACTTCCGCCTTTAAGCTCTGTATCACCGCCCGATTCTCCATTGCAAACAAAAGAGGTGTTTGCTATTTCGTCTTTATCAAGCTTTGTATTATTGTTTTTATCAAGTCCTGCTTCTATTTTCTTGCCGCCTGAAACACAGTTTTTGCCGGCAAACTCATCAGTTACAGCAACAAGCGAACCTGTTGAGGAAGAACCATCTGCGCCATTGCAAACAAAGACACTATTTGCAGCAACAATTTCATTTTCATCAAGAATATTGTTGTTGTTTACATCAATTCCTGTCTCTATTTTTTTGCCGCCTGTTTCGCAGTTTTTGCCAGCAGGCTCGTCACTTATTTTAACAGTTGCATTTTTACCATCACTTCCATTTGTTCCGGCCGCACCATCTTTACCATCAGCTCCGTCTGCTCCATTTGCTCCGTCTTTACCGTCTTTTCCATCAGCTCCGCGGCAGTCTGCAACATTAAATTGAGTGTCACCATTTACATCTTCGCTTGGATCCCCAATGTGGTTTGAATTCAAATCCCAGCACGAATAGCCACTTGTTCCGTTTGTTCCTCGGCAGTCAAGAATCGAACATGATTCATCACCATTTATATCTTCAGTTACTAGATCACAAGCTCCGTTTGCATTTGAATCCCAGCAATTTACGCCACTTGCACCATCCGCTCCGTCAGTTCCATCACTTCCGGCCTGACCATCAGCACCTTTTTCGCCAGCACAATCTGCCGGAGTGCAGTCATTTTCATTATTGGTATCTTCTTCCGGGTCACAAACATAATCTTGGTCTAAATCCCAACATGAATAACCGTTTGTTCCATTAGTTCCATCTGTTCCGTTTGTGCCATCAGCTCCGCGGCAGTCTTCAACATTCCAAAGCCCGTCACTATGTGTATCTTCACTCGGATCAGCAATGTGGTTTCCATTTAAATCCCAGCAGGAAAGACCATTTATGCCATCAGCTCCGCGGCAGTCAAGCATTGTGCAACCATCAATTCCATTAATATCTTCAGCCAGATCACATTCTCCATTTGCATTTGAATCCCAGCAATTTACCCCGTCCGCGCCATCAACACCATCAATTCCGTCTATTCCATCTTCGCCACGACAATCTGCCGGCGTGCAGTCAGGGTCGCCGTTTATATTTTCAGCAGGATCACAAACATAATCTTTATTCAAATCCCAGCAATCAAAACCGTTTGCACCATCTAATCCATCTGCACCATCCACACCATCGGCTCCACGGCAATCTGCAACATTCCATGAGCCATCGTTAGTTATATCTTCATTCGGATCACCAATATGATTCATGTTCAAATCCCAGCAGGAATAACCGCTTGTACCATTTGCTCCGCGGCAGTCAAGAACTGTACAGCCATCAATTCCATTAATATCTTCCGCTGGATCACAAGCTCCGTTTGCATTTGAATCCCAGCAGTTTACACCATTTGCGCCATCAATTCCATCAGCTCCATCAGCTCCTGGAGCTCCATTTGTTCCATCAACTCCGCGGCAATCTGCGGTTGTGCAGTCACCGTCAAGGTTTTTGTCTTCCACTGCATCGCAGATATAATCTTCATCTATGTCCCAGCAGTTGAAACCGCCGTGATAATCTGTGATTGAAAAGTCATCAATAAATAAAACTGAACCTGAGACATAGCTTATTTTAACTTCTATGTTGTCTGAAGTGTTGTAAAGATTGTATTTAAATTGGGCATATTCATCCAACGGCGTTGTTAAAGTTGCTATTGTTGTGTATCCAGCACCATTAATATTAATTTCAACCTTATATTCTGGCAACAGATGGGTTTGAATATGATACCAGAAAGATATGGCTCCTAAGCCTCCGTCTTTGCCGTTTCCATCACCCCCGGTATATTCTAAATAGCTGGTAAAATTATCCATGATAAGAACAGCTCTTCCCTGTTTTGCAAAAGTATCTGTAGAATAGCCTGATTCTATATGAAATCCGTTGTAGTCATAATTTCCCTGAATAGCATCAACAAATCCGTCAAAATTCTCAGACACAGCTCCAAGAAGTGTCTGTGCCATAAAAATTGTCCCGATAATAGTTAAAATCTGTGATTTTTTCATAATATTCTCCTAAATTATTACATTGTTATTCCGTTCGAGGAGAAACTATATCAGAAAGAAGTTTTCAAAAAAAGAAAAAACATGAAAAACTAAAAGAGTTTTTGAATTGTAGCAATAGATGCACCTGATTTATAAAATATGTTGATAAGACAGAAATTCTTAAAAAACTTATAACAGAAGGTAAATACTACTTCATTTCCCGTCCGCGCAGGTTTGGAAAATCACTGACAATTTCAACCTTAAATAAGATTTCTGAAGGGAACAAAGAGCTTTTTAAAGGGCTCTTTATTTACATTACACTCAGATTTTCAACTGATTTCAATTCAATATTCCTGAAAGAGACTGTTTTGTAGAACGAAGTCGCGCCAAACCTGAGAATTGCCAGCTTTGATTTGCCGGGATTTTTAATTGTTAAGGCGCAATCTTTCCACTCTCCGGTTGTCGAGCATTCAGGATAGCTTATATAGATTGATTTGTAGCCAGATTCGGAAATAAGAACAATTGCTGCGCCAGCTTCTTTGTGTGGGTTGTTGTTGCCGCTTTTTATGAAGTTGTAGGAAAAACTTAGTTTTAATGTTTCTAACTTTTGGTCTTTAATGAGGTTTTTTTGAATTGAGATAGAAACAAAGAAATCTTCTTTAGGTGTAACTGAAATTGTTTTTGTCTCTGATGAAATCTCAAAACTTCCCTCACCATTTTTATAAACAGCGTTTTCGCCAAAAAACTCATCACTTCCGATTATGATTTTTTCAACTATTTCAATCTTTTTAACTTGTTTGATTTTTTCGGTTTTTTTAGTTATTGAAAAAATATAGAAATAAAAAACTGCACTAATTATTAGTATACCTGTGAAATATCTAAGAAATCTGGGCGAAATCAATTATGCCTCATTTTGAGTCGGTAATAACAGGAACAATTGCTGCGACAGGGTCTGTGAGCTGATCATAAAGATTCTGTTGCTCTATTTCGTTATCTTTTTCTATTAATGCGGCACGCATAAAGCCCGCAAGCATTCCCGCGACAAGGTGGCGGAAATCATCTCGGTTTTCACCTTTTGAAGAGGCACATGTTGCGCATGTTGTTCCGCATCCAAGCGGGCTTGAGAGATCTTTTTCATCAAGCATTTCCATGTGTCCAAAATCAGTCGCAACAATATGGTACGCCGGAGATGGTGCAAATTTATAAAAGTGTTCGTGTCCATCTTCAATCGGAGCGCAGGCTGGTCCGCCTAAAAGTCCGTCAGGCCCTTTGCCTGTACCGATGAGAAGAGTCGGTGCATCATAATAAAGATTGTCTGTAACAACAGCCGGGTCTGAACTTTGTGGGATAGCTGTTTCAACAGGATCAATCCCTGCAATTGCTTTAAACCAGTGCTCTTTATGCTGAATAAGATTGAATGCAACTTTCCCGCCTCTGGAATGTCCGGCAAATCCCACATTATCGGTATCAACAATTGTATCGGGAAATAAGTTTTCTATAATTTCAGGAAAGATTTCAGAGTCTTGCATCCATTCAACAACACTAACTGCACTTTCTGTTTCCTCAGGAACTCTCGGTTTACCAATCGGCAGACC
>CAZISX010000025.1:24459-26068 GCA_964542005.1 uncultured Spirochaetales bacterium | reverse complement strand
TATATTCATACCAATCATTTTTGCATAAAAAACCGTGAAAAAGCATTACGACAGGGTAAACTCCTGGCTCTGTCGGCATAAAAATTATCATTGGTTTTGGGGCACCCATATAATTTTTTTCAATCTCAATTTTTGTAAATTTTAAAGTTCCCCACGAATAAATAGAGTCGGTCGGAAAAATTTCATCTTCATCTGGAATTATAATCTCGTTTTCATCAGAAATTATAAGTGAACCTTCAGCATCCTCCTCCTCCTCATCGGGCGTTGTTATGTCATCATCTTCGGGTTCTTTTTCATCTGCATCATTTATTAAGTCAACATCATTTTTAAGGTCAGTGTCATTTATTAATTTGTCATCGTCTGTATTATTTTCCGGTTTTTGATTCTTTCCTTTCGAATTTTCAGAGCAAGATAAAATAAAAATAATTAATGCAAAAATCATAAAAAAATGTTTCATTTTAGCTCCTTCAGACAGCTGTTTTTCTGGCACCGACCATACAATAATACTGGAATAGCTCTAAGAATCAATACTTTTTTTTAAACACTTACAAAATTGGATTCTTGTCGGAATCTAAGTTTTTCGGTTGCCAGGTTAAAAAGAATTTGGAAAATTGTATAAATAAAGTGTATTATGGCGATGCTTGGGAAAGTTTTATTTTTATAGGAGATAATTTTGTTCAGAAAAAACTCAAAAGAAAAAAAATTGCTCAGACTCAGAAGCAAGCAGCTGTCATGGATTTTGAAAAAAAGAAATAATCTGCCTGAAAATCTTAAAATTACTATTCAAAAAATTGTTCAGGAAAATTCGACACTTGTTAAAAACGGGGGCGATAAAGAGCTCTTAAAAAAACAGTGCGAGGAAAACTCAAGGCTTCTGAAAAACGAGCTGAAAAGCTATAAACAGAATGGTTTTATGGAGTTTGTTTGGGATTGGGGGCCTTGGATTCTGGCTGTAATTATTATCAAAAGTTTTGTTTTAGGCTCTTTTCGAGTGCCTACAGGAAGTATGGTAAATACTATTTATATAGGTGATCATCTTTTTGTAAATATGTTTAAATACGGGTTGAGACTTCCTTTTGCTGATAGCCAGTTTGTTGAATTTACAAATCCTAAACAAGGTGAAGTTATTACTTTTATAGAGCCAGGCCCTGAAAAAAGACCGTTCGTGAAAAGAGTAATCGGTCTTCCTGGAGATAAAATTCTTATAGACAAAGATACTGTTACGGTTAATGGCAAAGCACTTGAGCGGAAATTTGTCGGAGAATTCAGCTATGCAAGTTCTCAGGATGAGAAAACAGATGCGTTGAAATATGAGGAAACTCTTCCGAATGGAAAAAAATATATTGTTTTATACAACAAAAATGTGCCTGTTGAGATGCGTGAAGCTATGAATTTTCACTGTCCAATGTGTATGAAAGAGTTTGTTGTTCCTGAAAGGTCTTTGTTTGTTATGGGTGACAATAGGGATAATAGTCTTGATTCAAGATATTTTGGTTTTGTTCCAAGAGATAATCTTCAGGGAAGTCCTTGGATTATTTGGTTTTCTGTAAGAATGGGCGAGCTTCATTTAGAAAGAGTGGGGACTTTTATAAAGTAGAATTTAATTATT
>CAZISX010000025.1:15742-24449 GCA_964542005.1 uncultured Spirochaetales bacterium | reverse complement strand
GTTGAATATCTATCTTTTTTATTTTACTTGTTAATTCATTAATTTCAGTTATCATTTATATAATAAAAAAGTATATTGTAGACAAATTACATTTTTATTTTACTATATTTTTTATTTTGTGTTGTTTTCAGAACAATTATTTCTTCTTCATCATCTATAATGATATTTTGCGTTTTACTCTGCAAATCTTGCATATATTCTACCAATTCTTTATATTTTTGATTCATTTTTTGATAAAAACAACCCTTAAATCTTAATAATTTTATTGCATAGATTATTGTTTCCTGTACGATTGACTGTCGTTGGTGAATTAATTTAGTGAAGGAGTTTTTTATGAAAAGTATTTTTTTTATCTCGCTTTTTTTGTGCATGGTTTGGTGCACAGCAGGCGAAAAGTATCTTTTTGAGGTTCGTGCAAAGAGTGAAGACATCGCTGATTATTCTGAAATTCTAGCATCTCTTGATATTTGGAGTGCTTCTTCTTCTGATGATGACAATAACTTTTTTCTTATTTCTGCTGATGAAGAATCTATTTCAAGGTTGCCTAAAGCTCTGTTTTCTGTTGAAAAACATACTCTTTTAAAAGATGTGTCTGCTTTTATGAAGAAAAAAGAAGCTGCTGGCATTATGGAATATCACAATTTTGACCAGATTATGGCAGAACTTACATCCCTTGAAAGTTCTTTTCCGAGCCTTGCAAAGCTTCATGTTTTGGAAACAAGCTCTGGAGGAAATCCTATTAAAGCAATAAAAATTACTAAAAATCCTGAAATAAATCATCCTGACAGGCCGGAAATCCTCTTTACCGGAGTTCATCATGCAAGAGAGTGGGCAACCTCTGAAATTTCACTTTCAATGGCGAAATTTCTCCTTGAACAGTACTCAAAAAATCAACGAATAAAAGAGATTGTTGATAATTCTGAAATCTGGATTGTTCCTGTGCTTAACCCTGATGGATTTCTTTATACATGGGAAGATGGTAACGATGAAGAAGGTTCTCCAAAAAGATTCTGGCGCAAAAACCGTTCTCCAATAAAAGCATCAAATAATCAGATTTATTATGGTGTTGATGTAAATAGAAACTATGGTGTTTTCAAAAACGGGAACTGGGATACGCAGTACTGGGGTTGTGGTTATGCACCTGGTTTGCCAACAGATCCCGGATATCTTTTTCCTTCCGAGGGAAATGTCAGATCTGAGACTTTTTGTGGCTACTCTCCTTTTTATGAAAAAGAAAATCAGGCTGTCAGAAAGCTTGTCGGTGATTCAAAAGCAGCTGTTGACTCGAGTCTTGTTAATGGCGCAACTGGTGTGATGAATTTTCATTCTTATGGTCAAATGATTCTTTATCCATACAGCACAACAAGTGAAAATATTAAACCAGTCGAGCTATACAATCTTACAACCGGAATTGCGGACAAGATGAGATTACTTATCGAACATGAAACTGGTGCTAAATACACGCCAAAACCGGCAAATAAACTTTATCAGGCAAAAGGAGAGGCGCTTGACTGGTTTTTTGCAAATCATCAAAAACCGACATACACTTTTGAAGTTAGGCCGGAACCAATGACAGAAGGTGATTTTATGCTTGGTTTTGCTCTTGATGCGCAGTTTCTTGATGAGGCTATTAATGAAAATATCCCGCCAGCTCTTTACTATATTGAATACCTGATTCAGGGAAAATCAGATATTAATACAGACACCGATAATGATGGAATTGTTGATTACTATGATGATTCTTTTCCCGTAGAAAATCCAGAGCCGACAGATGATGATTCTTTAGTGTTTAACGATGATTCTGTTGATGTAGATGCAGCTCTTTTGGACGCAGATGTTTTAGATGCTGATACAATTTCTGACAATTCATCTGTAGAATCTGATGCGGATTTGTCTGATTTTGATGTTTCTGCGGATATTGATGCTGCCCCAGACAAAGATTTGTTTCAAGATGCTGATATTGTTAATAAAGATGCGGATATTGTGTCTGATTCTGATTTTCTAACTACAGATGATGATCTTGTGATTGTTCAAGATTCAGAGACTTTGATAGTTGATGCTGATGAAGTAACGCATGATGATACACATCTTGAGGATGATAATTCACCTGATTTAGATGTTATTGCTGATTTAGATGTTATTGCTGATTTAGATGTTGTCTATGATTATGATGCTGATAATATTGAAGAAAGTGATGATTTGAACAATAATAAAAAAGACTCAGGAAGCTGCGGCTGTACAGTTATTTCATAAAAATTATCAGCAAATCTCTTTTTTCTCATTTTAATCCGAAACTTTTAGCTCTGCATAGGTGTCTATTCTTTGTCATTTTTAACTAATTGTGGAGACTTTTATGAAAACTCTTCTTCTTTTTATCCTTTTTGTTTTTTTTGCAGCTTGTTCAACAGAAAATCAGGTAGCAAACAAAGCACCATCAGCCGTAACAGATAAAGATTCTGAAATATCAAGCGATATTGATGAGTTGCCACCTGTTTCCGAGAGCGATTCTCTTAAACCTGATGATAACGATTCTTTTCAAAATGATGGTGATATTTTTGTTGATTCAGAGGATGTTCCCGACGAGGATTTAACTGAAGTTGATGTTGATAATATTCCTGATGAAAGTAATGTTAAATTTTCTCCGATAATGGTTGAATCTCTTGAGGAGGTTTTATCTTCTGCTTATGATAAATATAATCATCCGAATATGGTAATTGGTTTGTACAATCCAAAAAAAGGTTTTTGGGTTTCATCACAAGGCTTTTTTAATGCTAAAGAAAATATCGCGATAACAAATCAAGATCACTTTAGAATTGCCAGTATTTCCAAAACTTTTACAGGTGCAACAATCTTAAAACTTTATGAAAATGGTCTGATTGATCTTGACGAAACAATTGCTAAGTGGTTCCCTGATTATCCTCAAAGTGACAAGATTACAGTAAGGATGCTTTTGAACCATTCAAGCAGTGTTCCTGATTACAATGATGCCGGATTTTATCAGCTTCTTTTTAAAGATATGAAACATGTGTGGGCACCGGAGGAGCTTATTGATTATGCTAAGAAAAAAGGAAATATTGCTTACGGACCTGGCGGTGGCTGCACTTATTCAAATACAAACTACATCATGCTTGGCGTAATTATTAGTAAGGTGACGGGAGAAAAACCTGCTGTTTCTATGCGCAATTTTTACTTAAATCCTCTTGCTCTTAGCGACACTTTTTTAGATAGCGATGAAACACTTCCTTACGAAATTGTTCATGGATATTGGGGTGACAATGATGCAGCTTACTGGGCTGATCCATCAGCTGCGTGGACAGCAGGGGCAGTTGCTTCAAATGCTGAAAATATTGCAAGATGGGGTTACGAGCTTTACCGCGGAAATCTTTTAAAACCTGAGACAATGAATCAGATGACAGATTATGTTTATGGATCTTTTGGTCTTGCTGCTATGAAATTCTGCTTCGGTGAACAGTGCGCAATAGGTCATACTGGCGGAATTCCTGCATATTATTCAATGCTTATCTATTTTCCTCAGAAAGATATAAGTCTTGTTCTTCTTACAGCTTCGGGGCCTGGCGGCGTTGATGCAAATGTTCTCGCAATAGGAAATAATGCCGCAAAAATAATTCTTGATTCTGTTGATTAGCTTAAATATCTAAGAACATATAACGCCAGGATATAAAATACAGACAAAACTACAGCAAGAACTCCAATTGTCAGGTGTTGTTCAAATCTGCTTTTTGAAATAATGGTTTCCATCCCATCTTCATCAGAAAAAATATGAACAGAGACTTTTCTTAAAAGATAAAAGACAAGCGATGCTATTCCAAGAAATCCGGTAACAGCAATAGCCCACCATAACATATTTAAATCACTCTTTCTTTTGGTATCTCTTTCTTTTTCATAATCACTGCCGTCATAAATTCTGTTGAGTGTGTAAAACTCAGATTGTGCATAAATAGCCTGAAATTTTTCTCGCCATTCCGGCAAATTGGAATCTATTTTATTCCATAATTCAGAAAAATACGGGTCGTGAATTTGAACTGGCTTATTGTTTTCTCTTATAAAAATAAAATAACTGCTACCTGGATTTTCCGGGTTAAAGCTTGCTTGAATTCTATCACAGTTTTGAAATATTGGAGGAAGCAAACCTCCTCTGGAAAGAGAGCCTGAGGATTCTGTAAAAACCCACGATTCATTTTTGTAACAATCAAGATAAATTCCACGGCTTTCTGTCAGAGTTGAGAAAAAAAGACCTTCCAAAGTATTGTTAATCATAAACATTCTTCCGATAAAAGGAAATGAGAGTTTTCCCTGTTCTCCGCTAGCGTCAAACCCGATGGTTATCTCATTGTTAATTGGAAGCTTTGTTCTCATTTCTGCAACACCTTTTTTCATTGGAACAAGGTTGCCTTGAAAAGAGAGCTCAGATTCCTTGCATGGTAAATTTTCCTCAAAACAGAAAAGATAGAATTTAATGTCATACTCAGGCACCATTCTAAGTGTTTCAGGAAGGAGAAAAATCTCTTTTTTGCCAATTTTTGAAAGGGAAAGTATTCTCGCAGCTAAATCAATCTCTTTTTCTGTAAACGATTGTTTTTGCTGTTTAAAATGCCTTTTATTCATAAGCTTTTCATAGCTTACAGGATAAATGGTTTTTTCGTTTGCAAGATTTATTTCAATTGTTTTTATAAAAGGTGAAAGTTTTAAAAACTGAGTCGGAGAAGGTTGTTCGTTTACAGAAATTTCAGCAGTCTGGGCAATAACTCCATCGCCGGAAACAACCTGAATAAGGCCTTTGTTTTCTGTGGGATTAATTCCCAAAATATACATAAAATAGTGGCTTTTTCTTGCTTGCGTTTCAATGTAAACAGAGATGAGAATAAAAATTAAAATTATGTAAGCTGAGACAATAATCGCTTTTATGTTTAAAAACCAGGGCTTTTTTTCAACCATTTGTGCTTGGAATAAGTTTTTTGAGCTCTTCTATTCTATTTGAAACATGGTGCTCTTCGGCAAATTCAGGAAACATTTCCATGAATTTTAGAAGTACGGCAAGCGCAGGTTTTGGCTGTTTTGTGTCTTCCAAAAGCTTTGAATATTTCAACATAACTTCAGGATATTCTACCTCTTTTCTTCTTAATATTTTCAGAAGTCTTGCATAGATTTCAAGAGCTTTGTCTCTGTCATCAATTTTAAGATAAGCTTCGGCTGTTATGTGGTGGAAAAAATAAATTACACTTTCTTCTTTTATTTCTTTCAGCATTTTTTGATAAAGCTTTATGACCTTGTCCCATTCTTCAAATATAAAATATTCTTCAAAAAGTATTTTGTATATATATTCGGAGTAATAGTTTGAGTTTTCTTCAAGTTTTTGCAAAAGCTCTCTAGCCTCTTCCATAAAACTGCCTTTTTTGGCAATTCTAATTGCATTTACAATCCGCTCAAGATTTGCCGGACTCACGGAAATTCCTTTTTTAAGCCATGATAGAGCTTCCTCAATGTTGTTTTCTGCAAGAGTTGCTTCTGCTAATATATCGTAAAATTTAACCCAGTAAGGATGTCCGTCAATTTCCGGCGCAAGAAGCTCTTTTACTTTTGAAAATTCTCCATTTCTAAGATAAAGGATAGCTTTAAAACAAAGGTATTTATAATATTTGATTTTAACGCCTTTGTCTTTCAGATCTGTAATTTTATCAATAACTTGTGCCAGTTTTCTCATGTCAGCGTCAGTTATAGCATCTTCTGCAGCCCAGATAAGCTCTCTTTCTTCGTTGGGGATAGCTCTTTTTTTAAAGCTGGCAACAATGCTTTCTCTGAATTTATTTATATCAAAAGGTTTTATAAGAATAGCATCAACATCATTTTCTGCAGCAAGCTGAATAGACTCCTTGTTCATTTCTCCTGAAATCAGAATAAATGGAATGTTCCTGATTTTTTTGTCTTCTCTGACATTTGCAAGAAGTTCAATTCCGCTCATTCCAGGCATTACTAAATCAGCAATAATCATTTCCACTTTTTCGGATGACAAAATTTTCCATGCTTCATAGCCGTCATTCGCTGCTGTAATGTTTGGATAGCCAAGATATGAAAGCATGTTTTTGAGTGTCTGACGCATATACATATTGTCATCCACAAATATTATCTGCATGTTCCAGCGTTTTTGAGCCAGTTCAACATTATCTACCAAAATTTACTCCTTTTCTGCCTGTTTTAAAAAAGTAAGTTTGAATGAGGTCGCCCCAGGAATAGAATTAACGCTAATTCTGCCGCCAATTAAATCTGTTGCACTTTTAACAAAAGAAAGCCCTAATCCATGGCTGTTTTTATCGCCATTTGTCGTGAAAAATGGCTCAAAAATATCATTTAAACTGTCTGAAGGGATTCCGGAGCCGTTGTCTTTCACTTCAATATTTATAGTTTCGCTGTTATGAAGCATAACTTCAACTAAAGCATCTTCTTTTTTGTCAATATGTTTTAAAGCATTAAGAACCAGATTTCCTAATATGCGGGATAATATTGAGTGATCTGTAATAAATTCAATGTTTTCTTCGTTGAAAGAAAATGTCAGGTTGACATTAACAAGTCTTGCATAAGCACTGAAACTATCAACAATTGAAGAAACAAGCATGTTGAGGTTGGTTGATTCATAATGAGGTGTAAGTCTTCCTATCTTCATTTTATAAATATCAAGAATTGAATTAACCATAAGATTTATATCTTCGCTTGCAGCAATTGCCGTGTCTATAAATTGAGTGTCTGGATTTTCGCTTGGATGAGACATTCTGATGATTTCGAGGTTCCCTTTTATGCTTGAGAGAGGAAGTTTTAAATCGTGAATAAGCATAAAAATTGAAGAATCTCGCATGTTTATAATTTTGTCCTGCTCTGCTTTGAGTATGCGGTATTTTTTATCAAGATAGTAGTGTGCAAACAAAGACTCAAGGCTGTTTATAAATTTTTGAGCCCATTTAAGATCTGTTTTGTTGAAGAGTAGAGCAACCATTTTGTCAGACATATTGAATACGCCGCGGATTTCTCCTTTTATAAAAATAGGAATGCTTAAAAAATAGTCTTTTGAGTAGTTTTGTTCTTTCTTCTTGAATCGCTCATCTTTGCCAATATCTTCAACAAAAAGAGGTTCTTTTGTGTCTACAACAGTCCAGGCAACACTCGAATTATTATAAGGAATTTCAAGGCCAACAAGCGATTTTTTTGTAGCTGCCTCAATAACCAGATTGCCGTTTTCATTTAAAAGCATTATACTTCCTCTTTCTGCAAAGAGAAAATCAAGAATAAGTCTTAAAGATGTTTGAATTGCCTGGCTGAAAACAAGTTTTCTATCTGAAAAAAGTGAGTTAATTCTGTTGTTTACGCAGGCAAAAAATTCGTGCATCTTGGCACTTTTGAGTTCATTCATCATTTTAATGGTTCTTTTAACCATTATCGGGAATATTTTTGATTCAACTGCCATATATTTATAGCTAAAACGAACTTTTTTAATCCAATCCTTATATTGAGATTTAGGATCTGTAAGAAATATTACAGGGATAAAATTAATGTGGCAGCTGTTGTGAAATTCAATTATGTCAAGAATTGAGTGATAGCTGTCTTCAACAATAAAAACAAGATCTTCGCTTCTTGTTCCGTTTTCTATGTCGTCGGTAGAAATTGAAGAGTGTGAAAATCCTGCTTTTTCAATTTGCTGAATTATTTGATCTTCAAAAGTTTTATCTCTTATTGCAAGACATACTTTTATAGCAGACATACGGTACTCCAAATAGGTTAAGTGCCATTCATTATATCGTGCCAATATGTTTTGGCAAGTTTATGAAAAAATTTCTGATTTCAGCCTGTTTTTACTTGAATATGAATAATCTTTCAATTACAATCGCGCTTGAAATAAGGTTTGTTATTAGGAGACAATTATGGTTTTTAGAGTAGAGACAGGGTTAAAAAAAGTGTTTACAGATCCTACAGGAGCAACACTTCTTCGTAGAATAAAAAGTGATTTTTCCATTCAATCAGTTGAATCTCTAAGGGTTTTCAAGGTTTATCTTATTGATATTGACGGTGTTAAATCTGAGGATGCGGAGAAATTCAGAATTGATGTTTTGACCGATCCTGTGACTGAAATTTCATCAAACGATGAATCTCTTGCTGATAATTTTGAATTTGCATGGATTGTTGAGACAGGATTTCTGCCAGGCGTTACCGATAATGAAGGGAAAACCTCGCTCTGGGGCATCCAGAAGCTCTGCGATTTCAAGGCAAAAGATGAAGACCGGATTTTTACTGGTAGAAAATATATATTTCTCGGCAATATTTCAAGAGACGAAATAGAAAAAATCGCAAACGGACTTCTTGCAAATAAACTTATCCAGTATGCCAAAATTATTTCCGGTGAAGAATGGAAATCCGGCAAACGAATTGGCCTCGGAACTCCACGCGTTCTTGGCAAAAAAAACATACAGGTTCAGGATGTCGAGCTTGATATTTCTGATGAAGATCTTATCAAAATGAGTAGAGAAAAAGTTCTTGCTCTTTCTCTTGAAGAAATGAAGGCAATTCAGGGCTATTATAAAAATGAAAAGGTTTTAGAAGACAGAAAGCTTCGTAAATTCCCTCCAAAACCGACAGATTGCGAGGTTGAGGTTTTTGCTCAGACTTGGTCAGAGCACTGCAAACATAAGATTTTTTCGGCAAA
>CAZISX010000025.1:15032-15732 GCA_964542005.1 uncultured Spirochaetales bacterium | reverse complement strand
TATTGATTACACAGATAAACTTTCAGGCCAGAAATTAAAGATTAATTCGCTTTTTAAATCATATATTAAGAGAGTTACCGAGGAGTTGCAGCCTGATATGCCTTGGCTTAAATCTGTATTTATTGATGGCGGCGGAATCATTGAAATTGATGATGAAAATCTTTTTGCAATGAAGGTTGAGACCCACAATTCTCCTTCAGCACTCGACCCTTTTGGCGGAGCATTGACAGGAATTGTCGGCGTAAATCGAGATATTATCGGCTGCGGAATCGGGGCAAGACCAATCTTTAACACAGATGTTTTCTGCTTTGCAACACCGTTTTATAAAGGAGAGCTGCCAGGCTCAAACCTGCTTCATCCCGCAAGAATTTTCAGAGGAGTTCATGAAGGGGTTAAGGTTGGCGGAAATGAAAGCGGAATTCCCGTTGTAAACCGCTACATTGGAAAGCCGATGGTTTTTTGTGGAACAGGCGGATTAATGCCTAAAACTATATGCGGCAAACCTGCAGAATACAAAAAATCACTTATTGGCGACCTTATTGTAATGGCTGGCGGCAGGGTTGGAAAAGATGGGATTCACGGAGCAACATTCTCAAGCGAAGAGCTTCATGAAGGAAGTCCCGTAACTGCTGTTCAGATTGGAGATCCGATTGTTCAGAAGCGAATGATTGATTTTCTTCTTGAAGCAAGAGATAAGGGA
>CAZISX010000025.1:8818-14846 GCA_964542005.1 uncultured Spirochaetales bacterium | reverse complement strand
TAAGGGGGTTTACAGCGCGATTCAGGATAATGGGGCTGGCGGCCTTTCAAGCTCAATCGGCGAGATGGCAACTGACACAAACGGCGCTGTTGTTAATCTTGAGAGAGTTCCTCTTAAATATGAAGGTCTTCAGCCTTGGGAAATTTTTATATCAGAGGCTCAGGAGAGAATGTCACTTTCTGTTCCTGCGGAAAATTACAAGGAACTTCAAAGACTTGCAGATATTCATGAGGTTGAAATATCAGAAATAGGCAGATTTACAGATTCAGGATTTCTTGAAATATACTATGAAGAAAAAGCTGTCGCACTTATTGATATGGATTTTCTCCACAATGGCGGCCCTAAATATCAGCTCGAAGCTATCTGGGAAAGAACGGAAGACAACCATGTCGAACTTGAGTCTTATCAGGATTACAACAATATAATGTTTGATATTATCTCAAGATTAAATATTGCGAGCAAGGAAGAGTGGGTGAGGCAGTATGACCACGAAGTTCAGGGACGAAGTGCGCAGAAACCTTTCTGCGGCAAAGATGCGGACGGCCCAAGCGATGCGGCAGTTGTAAGAATCTCTCCATTTAAAAAAACAGCTATTGTTGCAAGCCACGGATTAAAGCCTACTTTTAGCGACATTGATGCCTACTGGATGACTGCTTCTGTAATTGATGAAGCTGTAAGAAATGCGGTTTCAGTTGGTGCTGATCCTGATTTTATGAGCGGACTTGACAACTTCTGCTGGCCTGACCCTGTTTATGATGCTGAAAAAAATCCTGATGGCAAAGACAAACTTGCAAGTCTGGTTCGTTCAAATATGGCACTTTACGATATTTGCAAAGAGTACAAAATTCCACTTATTTCCGGCAAAGACAGCATGAAAAACGATTACGGTTCAGGCAAAAACAAAATCTCAATCCCGCCGACACTCCTTTTTACCCTTATTTCAAAAATGGATAATGTTGAAAACATGACGACTATGGATTTTAAATCTGCTGGAGATTTGGTCTATATTTTAGGTGTTACAGCTGATGAAATGGGCGGAAGCGAGTATTTTCATCACCACGGCATTAACAGAAAAGGCTTTGTTCCAAAGCTGAATGCAGCAAAAAACATGGCAAATTACAGAAAGCTCCATGCAGCTATAAACAGCAAACTTGTGGCATCTGCTCATGATCTTTCTGATGGAGGTCTGGCTGTTTCTGCTGCTGAATCCGCATTTTCCGGCGGTCTTGGTGTCAAGATAGAGCTTTCTAAAGTTCCTCAATCCGGCAACATCACAAGAGATGATATTGTTATGTTTTCAGAGTCAAACGGCAGAATTCTCCTCTCAGTAAAACCTGCAAACAAGGCTGCTTTTGAGAAAATCATGAGCGGTGCAGATATTGCTCTTATTGGCGAAGTTACCTCGTCAGGATTTATGAAAGTTCTGGGATTGAACAGCACTTCAATAGTTAATGTTTCAACAACAGAGCTTAAAGAATGTTGGAAAGCTCCTCTTAAAAAGCTGAATTAATCCGCTTTTTCCATAAGAAATGCCCACCGTTCAATTTTCTTTTCAAGAGTTACAGATATTTCATTGAAATCATTAGCTAATTTTGTGAGAAGAGCTGCGTCTGATGATTCTGAAAGTTCTGTTTCCATTGCTTTTTTTTTGGTTTCAAGCGTTTCAATCTCTTCTTCAAGCGATTTAAGCTCGTGTTTTTCTGTGAATGAAAGCCCTTTTTTCTCAACATCTCTAGGTTTTACCTGAATAGTTTCCTTCTTTTCCTTTGGTCTTGACTCTTTTTCTTCATTTTTGCGGCACTCAAGATATTCTGTTGCGTTTCCGGCAAACCCGCGAACAATTCCGTCACCTTCAAAAATAAGCATCTGTTCAACAGTTCTATCCATAAAATAGCGGTCGTGGCTGACAACAATAAGGCAGCCGCCAAACGAATTCAGAAAATCTTCGAGAACAGAGAGCGTTTTTATATCAAGATCATTTGTCGGCTCATCGAGTATCAGAAAATTGGGATTTTTCATAAGAATATGAAGTAGATAGAGTCTTCTCTTTTCGCCGCCTGAAAGTTTTCCTATCGGAGTGTAGTGAAGCGCGGAAGGGAAGAGAAATCTTTCAAGCATCTTGCTGGCTGTAATAACTGTTCCATCTTCAAGCGTTATGATTTCAGCCGATTTCTTAACAAAATCAATTACCCTTATTTCAGGGTTAAGTGCCTCGCTCATCTGGTCAAAGTATCCAAAAAAAGTGTTTACACCAGCTTCAATTGTGCCGGAATCAGCTTTTATCTTCTCTGTTAGAATATTTAAAAATGTAGTCTTGCCTGAACCATTTTTTCCAACAATTCCAAGTCTTTCCCCTTTTTTGAAGATATATGTGAAGTTGTTGAGAATTTTTTGATTTCCAAAAGATTTTGAGATATTCCTGAGTTCAAGAATTTTTTTGCCAAGCCTTCTTCCGGTAATTGAAATCTCTACATCAGGGTTGTCTTTCAGTTTTTCGTGCTGCATCATAGATTCAACATTTTGGATTCTGGCTTTTGCTTTTGTTGCTCTTGCCTGCGGACCGCGGCGCAGCCAGACAAGCTCGGTTCTTAAAATATTCTCAATCCTTTCATCCTCCCGCTTCATGTTGTGAAGAATTTCACCCTTTTTGTCGAGATAATATGCGTAGTTACCATCAAAACGGTACAATGTTTTCATATCAATTTCAAATAGAACTGTGCAGACAGAATCGAGAAAATAGCGGTCATGCGTTACCATCAAAATTGTTCTTTTTGTCTTTTTAAGATACTCTTCAAGGTATAAAATAGTGTCAATATCAAGATGGTTTGTCGGCTCATCAAGAATAAGAAGCTGCGCATCATCAATCAGTGCCTCGGCAAGCGCAACCTTTTTAATCATTCCGCCAGAAAGTGAATTCATCTGTGCTGTTAAATCCTTTATTCCAAGCATATCAAGGATTGCTCTGATTTCAGCTTCATAGCCGAACGCATCCAATCTTTCCATTTCACGAATTGCCTCTTCAAGCTCTTTGTGGAGGTTATTATCTGAATTTTCTGCACATTTCTCACATAATATCTCGTACTTTCTGACTGCCGCAGTTCTTGGGCTTCTTCCTCGAAAAATATGTTCTGCAACAGAGTGGTCGGGATTAAAGTCGGGATTCTGAAGTAAATAATGGATTCTGCATTCCCTTGATTTTGAAACAGTTCCGCTATCAGGCGGGATTATTCCGCCGGCAATCTGAAGAAGTGTTGATTTTCCGCAACCATTTACGCCAATAAGAGCTGCTTTGTCGCCCTCTTCCAGCCCAAAAGTTATGTTGGAAAAAAGTCTCTTTTCTCCAAATGTTTTTTCAATATTATTCAGTGAAATCAGGTTCATGGAGTCTCCTCTTTTTTTTGCGAAATAATCTTTTCTGTAAGGTATTGCCAATATTTTTTCGGCATGTGCTGTCTCTGAAGTTTCAGATTCTGCTTTGATTCTATTGAAATTGCTTTGAAATAGGTTTTCCAAAGTGCAGAATATATATCTTCGTCCGTTTTTATTGTGGTGCCATATTTTTTTAAAATTTGTTTCAATTCATCTTTAATATCAAGCTGATAGAGCTCTGTTGAATCGTAATAAACCGCTGATTTGCGTCTTGTGTCATGCAGAATCCATTTTTCGCCAGAAAGTCTTTTAATAAAGTGTTCGGCAAGAAGCGAAGTTACATTGAAATCAGGAGATACAGGCGCGTACAGAATATCTTCAATCTGTGTAAATCTGACTAAACCTTTGAGCCTGTGGGCTTCGGATAAGACTTTTTTAGAAAGATTTAAAACTGTTGCGACATTTGAATCTGTAAGGTAGCTGTTTACTGATTCGCCAAGGTTAAGTCCATGTTTTATATAATGAAATATCGCATTTTCAGTCTTTGACATTTCTGAAAGATAACAATAAATAATTGTTTGAAGTGAATAGTGACCCATTTTTTCTGCAATTTTTACCGCAACTCTTGAGGCTTTTTCCGGGTCTGTCAAAACCTCATGCGGTGTAAAAAAAAGAGGTGTGTTGAACTTTTTGTCATAAACAATTTCATCAGGAATCTCGGTTTTTTCATAAGCATCAAAAACCGCAGTCAGAAGACCTTCAAAAGAGCCGTCATAAAGATATATAATCATTGATTGCTCCCAGCAAAGAATCAAAAAATAAGAACGGTCAAAGATAGTGTTTTTAACGATTTTTGTCAAGAGAAGGATGCAAATGCTCTGTTTTTTTATTCTTCATATTGCTATAAATCTTGACTAAGAGATATCTCATATTATATTAGGTCAGGAGTTATTTGTTGTCCTGGAGGTTTTTTATGCCTATTTATGAATATGTTTGCAGTTCATGCAAAAAAGAGTTTGAAATTATTCAGAAATTTTCAGATGAACCATTAACAGTATGTCCTGATTGTTCCGGAATGGTTTCAAAAAAAGTTTCTCTCGGCGGGTTTTCATTAAAAGGTTCAGGCTGGTATAAGACAGATTATGCCTCAAAATCTGAATCATCTTCAAAAAATAGCTCTTCCTGCAGCGGATGTTGCGGTGGCAATTGCGGGCAGGTGTAGCATGTTATTAAAAGGTAACGAGCTTGCCGGCAAAATTGTTGAAGAGATTAAATCCCGAAATATTCCGAAATTAAATCTTGCAGTGTTTCATCCTGTTGGTGACGGTGCTGCTGAGAGCTATCTAAAAATGAAGGAAAAATGGCTTGAAAAAGCAGGGTTTACTCTTACTGTTTTTCCGGTTGAAAATTCAACGCCGCTTGTGACTTTTTACAGCCAGCTTGAAAAGGCAAACAGCGATCCATCAATTCATGGAATTATGATTGAAATGCCACTTCCAATTGAGGTCAACTACTGGAATATTCACACAAAAATCAATCCGCAAAAAGATGTTGACGGCATAACCTTCAGGAATCAGGGCGAATTTTTTGCTACAATTACTGAAAAAATAGTTCCTGCGACCTCTGTTGCTGCGATAAGACTTCTTGAGCATTACAATATTCCGATTGTAGGAAAAAGCGTTCTCGTAATTGGAAGAAGCAATATTGTCGGTCTTCCTCTTTTCAAGCTTTTCTTAAATAGAAATGCAACACCGACTGTTGCTCACCGTCATACAAAAGAGCTTGCTTTGCATGTTGCAAATGCTGATATTATTGCGGTTGCGGCAGGTACAAGAGGTCTTGTGAAAAGCAGTATGGTTAAAAACGGCGCGACTGTAATTGATATAGGTATCCATGTGACTGATGATGGCAAGGTTGTTGGTGATTTTATTATTGAAAACGAGTTTGAAAAAGATCGTATAAATTATTCACCGGTTCCTGGCGGTGTTGGTGCTGTCACAAATGCTGTTTTGCTTGAAAATCTTGTTAAGTGCTGGGAAATGCAGACAAAATCAGAGATAAAATATTAGCATTCATTTTGAGGGGGAATAAAATGTTTGATCTTGATTTTTTTCACCGTCTGCCAAAGACAGACCTTCATGTTCATCTCGATGGCTCGCTTCGACTTTCAACAATTATGGAACTTGCAGAAAAAGATGGTGTGGATTTGGGTTTTTCAACAATTGACGAGCTTGAAAAAGCAATTAGTCCCGGCAAAATCCACTCTTCATTAAACGATTATCTCAAAGGTTTTGATCTGACATTAAAGGTTCTGCAAACCGAAAAATCACTTTACCGTGCAGCTTATGAGCTTGCTGAAGATGCTGCAAAAGAGCATGTCGAATATATGGAAGTGCGCTATTCGCCGATTCTTCACACCCAAAAAGGTCTAAGTATGACGCGGATTGTAGAGTCTGTTTTGTCAGCTCTTCGCGATGCTGAGGCAGATTTCGGAATAAAATCGGGCGTTATTATCTGCGGAATAAGAAACATCTCTCCTGAGATAAGTCTGCGACTTGCTGAGCTTGCTGTTGCATTCAAAAATCGCGGCGTTGTCGGCTTTGATCTTGCTGGCGCTGAATACAATTATCCGGCAAAAGACCATCTTGCTGCTTTTTCG
>CAZISX010000025.1:0-8808 GCA_964542005.1 uncultured Spirochaetales bacterium | reverse complement strand
CGAGGTCAACAAGGGCTAAACCATATTCTATCTCACAATTTTCACGCTCAAATATTTCTATTGCCTCATCATAATATTTTAAGAACGGCTGCACCTCACCCAATTTGAACATAGCAGATCCGGCGGCAACCAGGGCATTTGCTTTTCCTTTCTGGTCGTCAATTCTTTCCTTTAAAATAACTGCTTTTTCGCTAATACTTTCAAACAATGTAAATGTTACAATCCACGCTGGTGAAGCTTACGGCCCTGAATCAATTCATCAGGCACTTCACTACTGCGGTTCTCACAGAATCGGTCACGGAACAAGACTCCGAGAAGATGGCGATTTGCTCAACTATGTAAATGACCACAGAATCCCGCTTGAAATCTGCCTTTTATCAAATGTTCAGACTGGCGCAGTCAAAGATATTGACGACCATCCGTTCAGATTTTATCTTGATTTGGGGCTTCGGGTAACACTCAACACAGACAACCGCCTTATTACAAAAACAACAATGACTGATGAATACTATCTTGCTGCAACAAAGTTTAAGCTTTCTCCTCAGAATATTCTGGATTTAGTTATTAATGGAATAAAATCAGCATTTATCCCTTACGAATTCAAGCGAGATTTTCTTAGAAAAACTAAGGAGAAAGTCGAAATATTAATCATGGAATATCAGAAAGATAAATAATACCCTGCTCTATTGAAAAAATCTAAAAAACCTAAAAATTCTTTGCATTTTAAAATACGGACGCTACAATTCAGACCAGTATTTATGGTCATTATTTAATAGGAGTTTAATATGTCACTTAGAGATGAATTGAAAAATTGGCGTGAAAACAACCACCAGAAAACAATTGCTAAATTTCCTGAGAGAAAACCGGTTTTTAAGACAACTTACGGCGATACAGTCGAGCCGACTTATGTGCCTGGCGTTGAAGATGAAACTTATATGACAAAGCTCGGAATGCCTGGACAGTTCCCTTTTACCCGTGGCGTTCAGCCGACAATGTACCGCGGAAAATTCTGGACAATGCGCCAGTACGCAGGTTTCGGAACTGCTGAAGAATCAAACAAAAGATACAAATACCTTCTTGAGCAGGGGCAAACCGGCTTATCTGTTGCTTTTGATCTTCCGACTCAGATTGGTTATGATTCAGATCATGCAATGTCTGACGGCGAAGTTGGAAAAGTTGGTGTTGCGATTGATTCTCTGCGCGATATGGAAATTCTTTTTGATGGAATTCCGCTGGGCAAGGTTTCAACTTCAATGACAATCAATGCGACTGCTTCTGTTTTGCTTGCAATGTATATTGCTGTTGCCGAGAAACAGGGCTTTTCAGCAGATCAGCTTGACGGAACAATCCAGAATGATATTTTAAAAGAGTATATTGCAAGAGGAACCTACCGTTTCCCTCCGAAACCTTCGATGAGACTTATCACAAATATTTTTGATTACTGCTCAAAATCAGTTCCAAAATGGAATACAATCTCAATTTCAGGCTACCATATCCGTGAAGCTGGCTCAAACGCTGTTCAGGAAGTAGCTTTTACAATTGCTGACGGTATTGCTTATGTTGATGCTGCTATAAAAGCTGGTCTTAAGGTTGATGAATTTGCACCTAGATTATCATTTTTCTTCAATGCTCATAATGACTTACTTGAAGAAGTTGCAAAATTCAGAGCAGCAAGAAGACTCTGGGCAAAAATCATGAAAGAGAGATTTAATGCAGGCACAAAATCACAGATGCTCCGTTTCCACACACAGACTGCAGGCTCAACCCTGACAGCTCAGCAGGCTGACAACAACATAGTTCGTGTTGGAATCCAGACTCTTGCCGCTGTTTTAGGCGGAACTCAGTCACTTCACACAAACAGCCGCGACGAAGCACTTGCTCTTCCAACCGAAGAAAGCGTTAGAATTGCACTTAGAACCCAGCAGATTGTTGCTTACGAATCAGGCGTTGCAAATACAATTGATCCGCTTGCAGGCTCATATTTTATAGAAGAGATGACCGACAGAATTGAATCACTTGCTGCAGATTATATCAGAAGAATTGATGACCTCGGTGGCATGGTTGAAGCAATTGAAAAAGGTTTTGTTCAGCAGGAAATCCAGAACAGCGCATACAAATATCAGAAAGAAGTTGAAGCTTGTGAACAGATTGTTGTTGGTGTAAACAAATTCCAGATAAAAGAGGGTGCTCCTCAGAATCTTCTTAAAGTTGACCGTTCAATCCAGTTTGGTCAGATTGATAAAATCAACAAAGTTAAAGCAGAAAGAGACAACAACCTTGTAAGAAAAACTCTTGAAGAAGTAAGAGCGGCCGCAGCTTCAAACGAAAATATGATGCCTAAAATCCTTGCAGCTGTAAAAGCTTATGCAACTTTAGGCGAAATAGTTGACGAGATGAAAGCTGTTTTTGGCGAACACAAAGAGTCTGTAGTTCTATAAATTCCTGTCAAAGAATCTTTTTTTTAATCTTTTTTGTTACAACCGGAATTTAGATAACAGGTTTTCTCCATAATTTTGCTTTCCATCTTTATTTCTGCTAGAGTTCTCTCGTTTTTTTAACCAGTTCGGAGTTTGTTATGGGCTACAAAGATCTTTCATTTATGTATCCTTTTCTTTGGGCACTTGCCGTAGGTGCAGGCGGCTATCTTGTTTACATTATCTGGAAATATGCAAAGGACTTAAGACATTCTCCCAGAGAGCTTTGGCTTGTTTCAATTTCGCAGGTTATTGAGTATGTTGCATATTCGATAATGATTTCAACTTTTACTTTGTGGCTCACTTCTGATATTAAGATGAGCGATATGGCAAGCGGCAACTATGTCGCGACATGGAGTCTTGGTATTACAGTCACAATTTTTGTTATTGGTGCACTTGTTGATGCTGTCGGAGTTAAGAAAATTCTTCTTATCGGAACAGTTCTTGCTATTGCTTCAAGGCTATTTCTCGCAACAAATACAAATATTTATGTGCTGACTTTTCTTGGTTTCATCCCGCAGGCTATTTCGGCTGCGCTACTTAGTCCTGTTATTTCTGTTGCGATAAAAAGATTCACAAAAAACGACACTTCCGCGATGGGATTCGGTCTTTTTTATACGCTGATGAATATCGGTTTTGCTCTCGGAGGAATCCTTTTTGACTTTATCCGTAATCATTTCGGCGAATACGGGATTGTTTCAGTTCCAATTCTGGGCGATATTTCAACCTACAGATTTATACTTCTTTCAAGTTTTCTAATCAGTTTACCTACCTATCTTTTTATGATTCTTATGCGTGAAGGCGTTGATCTCAATGATGATGGTAATATTGTGTTTGACCCGAAAAAAGAGAAGATGACGGGCAACTTTTTTCAGGCTCTTGGGAAAACAATAGCTGTATCGATCAAAGATGCTTTTGCAATTTTCAAAAATGTTATGAGACAAAGAGCTTTCTGGAAATTTATGCTTCTTCTTGGACTTTTGCTCGGCGTAAATTATGTTTTTTACCACTTCAGTTATACTTTCCCAAAATACGGAATCCGAGTTCTTGGCGAAGGTGCAAAAGTTGGCTCAATTTATGGTGTTATAAACCCTGTAATTATTATCTTTTTTGTCCCATTCATCTCGTGGGCTACAAGGAAAATGAGCTCCTACATGATGATTCTTGTCGGAACAATTCTCTCTTCCGGTTCTGTTTTTCTTGTTACGCTGCCGCCATCATTTTTCAGGCCGATTTCAGATAGTGTTTTTGGCCGTCTTATCTGGCAGGAATGGCTTGGTGTAAGTCCTAATACAAGTTCTGAAACTATTGGAATTTACATGGCTTTATGTTTTTTTGTTGTAATATTTACATTCGGCGAAGCTATCTGGTCTCCAAGACTTATGGAGTATACTGCTAGAATTGCTCCAAAAGGGCAGGAAGGGAGCTACCTTTCTCTAGCACTTCTTCCAAAATTTATAGCTCAACCACTTGTTGGAATTATGTCAGGAAGCCTGCTATCAACTTATGTTCCTGCAAAAGAAGTGGCTGGCAAACAGGTTGTCGGTGATATTTCAAATCATTATATGGTCTGGTTCTGGATTGGTGTTGTTGCAATTACAAGCCCAATTGGAATGATTGTTTTTAGAAAATTTGTAAGCAACAAAGAAGAATCTCAAAACTCATAATCCTGCACATTCTTTTCTTTTAAAATATTCCGTAATCTGATACTATTCGCCGAAACTTATTAATTGTCGGAGGTTGGTATGAAAAAATTATTGTTTACTTTTGGTTTGTTTGCTTTTTTTCTGCAGTTTGCAGGTTCAGACACCTATTTTTATCGTTACGGCCAAAAGATTGTGCTGGAAAAAGAGAGTAATCTCAAGACAAAATCGCTTATTCCAACATATCTTATTAAGTCTAACGGAGGCCGGCTTTTCCCGTCAGGTAGTGTTTTTGTTAAATTCAAAATAGAAACAACTGCCGCAGAACGCTCAAAAATTCTGAAAAAATTCTCTCTTACAAATCCGCAGAGTTTTTACATGCTTGACAACTGGGTTTTAGCAAAATCTGCAGACAATCCTGTTGAAACTGCAAAGAATATTTACGAAAGTGGCGTTGTTGCGGCGGCTGAACCAAGCTTTGAATTTGAGATTGAAAATTATGGTTTAGAGGCACCGAATGATCCTTATTTTGCACAGCAGTGGTATATTGACAATGTTAATATTCAGGATGCGTGGGTGCACCTTATCGGAAATGGAATAGTTCCTGGAAC
Organism: uncultured Spirochaetales bacterium; assembly: GCA_964542005.1. GTDB lineage: Bacteria > UBP6 > UBA1177 > UBA1177 > CALOFP01 > CAZISX01. Next base: position 4,080 of record CAZISX010000025.1, on the reverse strand, counting down.
CGGTGTCAAGGTTGCGATTATTGATGATGGTTTTGATATTAAGCACGAAGATTTTGAAGGAAGATTTTCTGACTGGAAAGATACAGGAATAAACTCAACTGTTGAAATGTACTCTCCGCAGGCAAACAAGCACGGTACTGCATGTGCTGGAATTATTGGTGCAAAAACAGATAACGGGAAGGGTGTTGCAGGAATTTGTCCCGAATGTCCTTTGATTGGAATAAGATACAATGCTAACTCGCTTATTGATTCTCTTGCTTTAACCTCATTTGCTGAAGCTTTGAAATTTGATCCCGCTGTTATCAGCTGTTCCTGGGGGCCTCGCTCTTCAGAACCGGCAGGAAACCCTACATTTGGTCAGCCAATTCAGGAAATGCTTAATAATGCAGCGAAAAATGGTCGCGGCGGTAAAGGAACAGTTATTGTTTTTGCGGTAGGTAATGATGGTTATGATTTTACGACAAATAACGGATTAGCCTCTAACGAATCAATTTTGAGTGTTGGCGCGTGTGATTCAAGCGGAATTCGCACTTCCTACAGTAATTTCGGTTCAAAACTTGATGTTTTGACTCCAAGTACAAAAGGGATGAGTGCGGCAGGCGATGGAATTTATACTGTTGACAACTACTACACAGCTTCTCAGGGAACAGATATGGCTGGTTATAACTATTACCCGCTTACAAACGGTGACAAGGAAGGAAAATATTACAGCAATTTCAACGGCACCTCCGCTTCTGCCCCGATTGCGGCTGGAATTGCGGCTCTTATTATCTCTGCGAATCCCGATATCACAGCACTTCAGGTAATAAATCTGATAAAAAATACAGCAGAGAAAAAAGGGCCGGCCAACACTTATGATGCAAACGGATTTTCTCCGCAGTACGGTTATGGTAGAATTAATGCGTTCGCTGCTGTTAAAAATGCAAAAGATTCTGCTTTTTTTAAAAATCCTGATGGCACTCCAATTCCTGAAAATGATGACGATACTCCGGAAGTGGCGGATAATGATGAAATAACGCCTGACAATCCTGCAACTGATGATAGTGATGCTGCTATTTCAGATAATTCGACAAATCCAACTGATAATGACTCTCTTGATTTAGCTGATGAAAATCAATCGGCGGCAGATAGCGATGTTGTTATTATTGAGGATGAAACAAGCGGCTGCGGCTGTTCTGTTATTTTCTAATAAATTCAATAAATTAGATTAAATCTTAGATGCGTCTACTTTTTCTTAATAATAATGTAGTTATCCTGCTTATTAATTACCTCAAGTGCTGATTTTCTGAAATCGACATACTGCTCAGGCTCAACAACAGTGCACTCTTTTAGAAAAGAAGTAGTTATTTTGACAGATTGTCCCGATTTAACGCTGTTTCTTGAAGCAACAAAACAGCTATGTTTAACTGTGTAGTTTTCAGGCATAAAGTCAACATCCCATCCTTTTGGAATTTCTATATTTATTTCAGTAAGATAGGTGCTTTTAATGTCAAGATCAAGCGGAAGCTTTCTTGTGTTTAGTTTAACATCATTTGCAGAGATTGTGTCAGACGGAATTTTGAGTCTTCTTTTTTCTCCTTCGTTGCTGAGATTGTCTGTTGCATCAATATTCAGCGTTACCGTAAGCGGCTTCCAGACATCATCAATATCTGAAGAACTGCCATTTAAAAATGTGGTGCCAGGAAACATCTGCGAGATAACGCCCTGATAAAATTTATCTGCAAGTTCTTTAGTTCTAAGGAGTTTTCTGATAAAAGAAGAAAATTTTCCTCTCATGGTAAGCTCATTTTTGGCTGTAACCTTGAGTGAGGAGTCAATAGTATAGGTTATCTGATGTTTTTCATAATCAAGGGCTGAATCCTGGTAAGGTATTGTAATGAATTGATATTTTCCTGTTTCTGGATCAAGAACAAGTGAGATTGCACCCTGATCATCGCTTCTTAAATTACCAATTTCAAGCCCGTCAACTGTTGGATCCATGAAAAAGGATTGTTCAATCCCAGCTTGCGCAGGAACAAAAACAATTGCGTGATTAAACTGCTGATTCGGAATTTTTGTCTGAACCTTGCCAGCGTTTCTTGTCCGTAAAATCGCATAGTTAATCTTAATTCCAGCCTCTTTTGCCATCTGAATCATTAGAACTGCCTTGTCTTTGCAGTCGCCGTATCCTCTTTCGAGAATCTGGGCAGCTGTGTGAGGTCTTACTCCTGCAATTGTTGTCTCATATTCCTGCTGATAACGAATCTGCTGAGCAACAAAGTAGAAGATTTTATTCAGTTTTTCCATCTCAGTTTTGGCCCCTTCAATCGTTTTTTGAGTAAGATCTGTTAGTTCCTTATTTGTTGCAAACGCTTCATTTAAAAGTGCTCTTTCCCAGTTCACATAATCATCCCAGCTTGAAACTGTTGAGACTGTAATTTTTTTCAGAAAATCATAAATAGGGAGTGATTTTGGCTCATAACTCAGCGGCTCTCTTTTTGAATCAGAAAAGCTGGTAATTGTAAAACCGCCTTTTTTCTCAGTTTTTTCAGTCACTTCACCGCCGGTAATATCAACATTGAGCTTAATATTTTCTGGATAAATAAGCGTCCAGTTTGAATAGTTAAGCTGGTAAAAAGGCTGCTGAAAATACCAGTCGCTCACAAAATGATTTTCGAGAAACATCTGGTTAGGTTTGTAGTGAATGTATTGAATAACAGTAATCGAACCTTTTGAAATCTGTCTGAATCTTATGGTTTGGTCTGTGATCGCGGATGCTTCCTGCCGCTTGCCGTTTTCATCAATAGAGTAGGCCTGAAGTATTTTCACATCGCCATCATAAGGAAGTCTCTCGCTTATTATTCTGTCGCGACCTTCATCGTTAAGTGCTTTATTTATTTGGGTAATATACCATTTTGAAGAGCCGTCTGAGTTGATTTTTACAACAGCGTGGTCAAAAAGAGTGAGAACCTGTGCTCCGTTATGTACCGGAATGGTTTTGTGCCCTGAAATATATCTCGCAATTTCCTCATCATTCGGGACAAATTCCTCAGAAATATCTTTCTCTTTTGAAAGCATATAATCAATTATTTCAGCAAGTTTGGAGTTGTCAGGACTAAGAGTGTGTGCTTCCTGAAAATATTTCAGAGCTGCTGTTTTATCACCTTTTTCGTAGGCAATATTTCCAAGTGCTTCAACAGGCGAAGACCAGCTTGGATCAACTTCAATTGTTTTTTTGTACAAAAGAGCCGCTTCATCGTATCTTTTTAGAGAACGGAGAAGATCAGCCTTTTTTTTGTAGTAAGCAGGAATAAAAGGTTTTAGCTCAATCATTTTGTCAATAATTTCAAATGCTTTAGTGTAATCTCTTTTCGATTTTGCGGTGTTGAAATTTCTGTCAAGAATCGCTGTATTGCCAGGAGAAAAAAGAAGAGATTCTGCAAAATATTTTTCTGCCTCATCGCGGTAGCCCAAATCATCCATGCAGTCGCCAAGCATTCTTAGGATTTCGCCGTCTTCTTTGGTTAAGGATTTGATTTTCATAAGCATTCCAAGTCTGTCAACAGGCCACTGTCTGTCTTTAAAAAGATTTGCAAGTCGTGCATAGGCAGAGCTTTTTTCTGGAGAGAGAGTTATAGCTTTTTCAAGATCTTCAACAGATTTGTTCCAGAGCTCTTTTTTTCTGTAAAACTCAGCTCTTTCAATCAAAAAAGCTGGAATTATTGACTTTGTTCTCACGATGGCGCTGTTTAAAATATCAATATATTTGCCTGGTTCGCCATTTCTAAGCAGTGTATTTGCCATAAAAAGGACAGCAACAGCGTTTTCACGGTTGGCTTCAAAATATTTCTGCATAAACTGATTTGAGAGTTTTTTATAGCCGTTTGCAAGTGCGAATTTGCTCATCATAAAATTGTATCTGTTTTCATTTTTTGTGTTTTTCAACATTCGCAGATTGTCAGTTAAAACCACTGATTCTGTTGAGTCTTTTTCATATTTTTCCATCTTGCTTGAAAACTTTAGCCCGCTTGCCGGACTGCCTGATTCATCTGTAAATCTGACAATTGTAAACCACTCATAACCTTTGTTTGCACTTTTTAT
>CAZISX010000024.1:9631-40851 GCA_964542005.1 uncultured Spirochaetales bacterium | reverse complement strand
AGAGATCAGGCGAGCTTGCATTTACGCCGATTGCTAAAAATGAAGCGTTTAAAACAGAGCCTCAACCAGAAAAAACAGTTGAAAAAACAGAGCCTCTGCCAGATAGCTTTGAGACGGCTGTTAAGTCTGATTCTGAAGAAACTGATTCTGATTCTGTGCCTGTTAATCCAACCGATTCTCAGGAGCTGTCTGATTCTGACGCAGTTGTGACCAAAGAGTTGCCAAGTGATTCTGATGCAACAGTTGTTCCGGCAAAAAAAGAAGAAAAGAAAGAAGAGCCAAAAAAAGCTGATACAAAAGAAGAAAATAAAGATAAAAAAGAAAAATCTGAGAAACAACCAGCTCCATCCGGTAAGTAGTTGTTTTTGCTATGTATCTAGCGGAACTCGAGATAATTGTCGAATTTCTTAACCAAAATACGCTAGGTGCAATAATTAAAAATGTTTACCGCTCTAATGGCGGAACAATTTTTAAGCTGTTTGGCGCAAGCTGCGATGCTATCTATTTTCATCTTCCGAAAAAAGTTCTGTTTCCTGTGGCTGACGATAATCTTTTTAAAAAGGAAAATATCACAAATCTTGAAGAGAGTCTTCGAAAGTATCTTAAAAATCAGAGGATTCAATCTATTTCTCTCTTGCCCGGCTTCGGGAAAACTGTTGTGATTGAATTTCCTATATTTTCAATAATTATACCTCTTTATGGGAAGCTGGTTCCATTTATAAAAGACAAGTCGAATCAGGTTATCTGGTCTTTGAAAAAGGATTTTGAACTTACTCCTCTGCGAAAAGAGATGAATTATTTTGAGCCGAAAATTACAAATCCGCTTCTCTGGCCTCTTTCTTTTATAAATGAGATTGAATCAGAAATATTAAAAGCGAAGGAGAAAGAAGCTGAAAAAAGACTTGCTTTTCTTTTTCAGAAACAGACTTCTCTTCAGGATGAACTAGAAAAAAATCAGAGGCAATCCATAGAATTTAGAGAAAAAGGGGTTCTTCTGAAATCAAATCTTTACCGATTTGAACCAGACTCAAAAATTCCATCGGTCGAGATTTGTTTGTTTGACGGAAGCACTCAGCTTATTAATCTTGACCTCTCGTTATCACTATCTCAAAATATGCAGAAATTCTTTGAAAAAGCTAAGAAATGCGAGAGAGGCTACAGCAAAGCACTTGAATTGATTGATGATATCGTTCGTGAGATTAAACAGCTACAAAACGATGCTGGTATCGTAAATATTGAGAAGTTACAGCAACCGCTTCCTCTTCCCAAAAAACAGCAGGAACACTCACCTTACCACACTTTTTCTACAAAAAAAGGGGTAATTTTTCTGGTTGGCAAGTCATCGTCGGATAATGATGAGCTGACATTTAAGATTTCTTCGCCGCATGATATGTGGTTTCATGTTGTTGATATGGGCGGAAGTCACATAATAATGAGGAAAAACAAGAATTATATCCCGACTGAAGATGATATTTTTCTTGGCTGTGCTCTTGCGCTTTTCTACTCAAAAGCAAGAAAAGGGATGTCTGGCGAGGTTTGGTATACGGAGCGGAAAAATATTTCCAAGAAAAAGGGGATGGCTCCCGGGAAAGTTCTTATCACAAAAGCAAAAAGCAAATATTTACGGGCAGATGAAACCTTTTTAGAGAAGTTGGAAAAACAATGAATAGAATAAAAATTTTAAAATTAGCATCATGCATCAGCATTGTCGGCAACTTGATTCTTGCTCTTCTTAAAATTGGGGTCGGATTTTTTTCCGGCAGTATGGCTGTGATTGCTGATGGCTTTGACAGTTTGTCCGATGTTCTGATTTCGACAATAACGCTTGCCGCCTCTTTTGTTATTGAAAGACCGCCGGATAAAGAGCATCCTTACGGCCATTTCAGGGCAGAAACAATCGCGACCGCAAGTCTTTCTTTTGTCATATTTTTTATTGGCGGACAGCTTTTTTTATCAACAGTTGAACTTCTTTTCAATCATAAACTGGCGGAAGTTCCTGATAAGATTGCTGTTATTGTGACTCTCATCTCGATTGGCGGCAAGATTCTTCTTGCGTGGAGCCAGTTTTATTTTGGCCGAAAAACAAATAGCGCAATGCTTTCTGCAAATGGCAAGAATATGTTAAACGATATTGTTACCTCTGCCAGCGTTCTTGTCGGACTTGGCGCAACCTATTATTTTCAAAATCCGCTGATAGACAAGATTCTTGCAATAACGATAAGTGTTTGGATTATGGCAACAGCAATCAAAATTTTCAAGGGACTTGTTTTTGAGCTGATGGATGGTCAGTCATGCAGTGAACCTTACAAAATCATTTTTCAGGCAGTAAGAGAAATTTCAGAAACGCTTAATCCTCACAGAGCCAGAATCCGCAAACTTGGCTCAATGCTTGTCATAGATTTGGATATTGAGGTTGACCCTGAAATGAGTGTGAAAGATGCTCATGTTATTGCAGAAAAGGTTGAGGCAAACATCAAATCAAAGATTGAAAATGTGTTTGATATTGTTGTTCACACAGAGCCGGCCGGGTCGGGAAGCGTTCTGGAGGGGTTTGGTCTTTCTGCCAAAGATGTTGAATAAGCAGCTGAATTTACGGGCTATATTACTGAACAGCCGCAGCCGTCATCTGATTTTTTCTTGTTTCCAGTCTCGTCGGAATCATTGCCGGGGATAGCTTCTACATCATTTTCAGCAGCATCAATATCTTCAACAATATCGCTCTCTGATATAGTGTCGTTATCCAGCTCACTGTCTGCTGAAATGTCGCTGTCTGCTAAAATATCATCATCGCCGGAAGCAGTTTTCGGGATACATTTTCCTGTTGCAGTGTCGCACATTGCTCTTGAATCAGCGCATGTTTCATCTGTTTTGCATTTTGTGTAGCAGATGTTTTCCTTCTCTCTGAAAACAGGATGGCAAACATAAGTTCCTTTCTCGGACGGTCTACAATCAGCATCGCCCGTGCAAGTTGCAGTGCAAAGATAGCCGCCTCTTGGACTATTTGTACATTTTGAGCCTGTCGGGCAAAACGAGTCATCAGCCGCCTCACAGAATGTTACACAGTAGCCGTTTGGAAGCATTGTTACACAGAAAGGGTCTGTTCCTTCGCACTCTTCATTTGCCATACAGCTTGAGCCAACAGGTGCAGGATCTTTTTTACATTTCTTATCTTTGCAAAGAGCACCATCTTTACAGTCGGAAGTTTGGGTGCACTCAGGCTCGCAGATTCCGTAATTTTCTCCGCTGCATGAAAAACCTGCTCTTTCGCAGCCTTGTTCGCCGCCGCAATCTTTGTAGCAGGTGTTGCCATAAGGCGGTTTTGAAACAAGCGCGGTTGTTCCTTCAGGACAGCCGGATTTTATTCTTTTAATAACACAGTAACCGCCATTAATTTTTGACCAGCCGATTTCAGAAACACACTCAACATCATCTTCTGTCAATCCTTCTGAGAGACACTCAGATTTTGCAGTGCATGGCTCACCTGTTTTTGTAAGTTTAGGCTCGCCTTCGTCAACAAATCCGTCGCAGTTGTCATCAATGTTGTTCCCTGCAATTTCTTCGCCAGCCATGTTTTCACACATAGTCTGACCTGCTGCAAGTCGCAGTGCTTTCAATAAGTTGACTCTGCCGTAACCGTAAATCGGGCTGTGGCCGTCTGTGTTGTAATTTCCTGTTGACGGGAAAACCTTGTCGGAGCTATTTTTTAATATTTCTGTCGCGTCTTCAAGCGTAAGTCCTGGATTTACTGAGAAAATTGCACCCATAAGTCCGCTCACAACCGGTGCGGCAGAGGAAGTTCCGCCAAATTGTCTTGTGTAATGGCCTCCAAGAGTGCCATTATCGGGAATTGTTGTAGTTGTTATTCCAAGAAGTGGCGAAAAACTGAGCGTTGGAGCTGAAACAGAAATCTCTTTTCCAAAGTTTGAATACTCAGCTCTTGTATCCCACGCATTTGTTCCAGCAACTGTGACTACTTTGGCTTCGACATCTTTTCCATCTCTTTTGAATTTAAAGACATACTGATAAAGTCCGGAGTAGTTTGTATCTGACGCTTCATTTCCTGAAGCATAAACAATCATGCCTCCTTTTCCGTTTCTGCCATCCCTTAAGAACAGGATATGCGAGTTGAGTTCGCCCGGCATAATAGGAATATTGCCGAAACCGGCAGGAATTCCAAAAGAGCAGTTTACAACAGAGATATTTGCATCTGCTGTAATTTTTTCATAAGTTTTCAGATACATTTCATCAGTTATTGCAGAGCCGCTGATGCTTCCAATTCCGCGAATCGGGTAGATTCTGCACCACGGACAAACGCCAGCAACGCCTGTTTCATTCATCTCAGCGGCAGAAACGCCGGCGCAGCTTGTGCCATGACCATAACTCTCAATCTCATTTGCTGTAGCATCAGCTGGAATTACCGGATATCCGCCGTCTTTATCCGAAACAGCATCATACCCTACATCAAGCTTGTTTATAAGGTCTTCATGATCTTTTGCAACACCAGTGTCAAAAACAGCAACTTTTGCCTTGTCATTAAGAGGAGTGTTGATACTTGTAATAAAATTAATAGCTTCGTCAAATTTTATATCAGCACCTGGAAGCGTTTTTGTCTCTTTATTATATAAATCAAGGGCTGAACCACTGTTATTTAGATACCACTGTTCTTCAAAATAAGGATCTTTCGGCGGGATTTCGACACCACGAAGCTCTATTTCTCTAATCATGTTTGGGAAAGCGTAACCATCGCCGGATTCAACAATATTTTCAGCAACTTTGACCGCATTTCCCGAAACCTTAAATTTAACAAGTCCGTAAGCGGAAAGAATTTCAACACTTTCCAGATTGTATTTTGAGGCAATTTCAGAAATGTTTTTATTTCCTTTCCAGAAAATATATTCATCAGAAATCATAACAGCGGAACCAACTGAAAATACAGGCAAATTTCCTATACCGGAGCTGTCAATAACAATGTGGGAATCGCCAACATTCCAGTCAAGCATAAGATTTTTTAAAGAGCGAAAAGATGCTGCATCAGCTTTCTTCGCCATCACACCTTCAAAACTTTTGATTTCATTAAAAGAACCATCTTCAAAATAAATTTTTTCTCCATAAAGTGAGGAGAAAAAAGCGATAGCCGCAAACATTGCGCCAAATTTTTTCATACAACCTCCGAATTTTTAAACAGAAAACACGATAAGCTTAGATTTTTTTGAAACACAAGTCAAATTTAAGAGTTTGATTCTTTGGCAAGTCTCCCGTAATAATCTATTTTTTCTCCAGAATCGCCAGTAAAAAGGAGAAAATCGAGCTCAGACATAAGAGAAACTTTCAGACCTTTGAACTCCTGAATCTGAATATTTTCGGTAGAGAATGGGCCAATTCGTCCTTTGATTTCAAGAAGATTTAAAATCTTCCTCTTTTTGTTGTGAAATAGAATATCCATAAACACCTCCATTCAGTTGCATAAGGAGGTAATCTATACGGATAAATAATTGACTGGTTTACTTTTTGCCGAATTTAAGCCCGAAAAAACTTCCCATAACACCGCCGGCAATGTGGCTTGACTGGCTGATATTATCGGGGGTAAGCGATGATGCAGCCTCTTTCCCTATAAAAATCAGGAAGATAAGGATAAAAGTCATTGGAATCTCACCCTTGGAAAAGTTTGTCAGCGAAGAGAGGATGATAAGCATAAAAGCAATTCCGCTCGCTCCCAAAACGCCCTGATGAAAGAAAAAAATTGTTATAAAAGCAGTTATAATTGCAGTCGCAGCCATCATAAGTAAAAGTCTTACATGTCCGTATTTTTCCTCAACAATCGGGCCAATTAGAAGAATCAGCGCAAGATTTCCGGTAAGATGCGCCATATTTGCGTGACCAAAAATATAGGAAACAAGCCGGAAATATGAAAAAGGATTGCCAAAATCAAAACTCGGCGGAAGTGCAAAAATAGAGTATGTGACTGGAAGAAAAAATTGATTAACAACAAAAACCAGGATTGAAATCAACGCAAAACTTAATATTACCGGTGAGTTGTATTTTATTTTCATGTCAGCCTGTTATTTTTTTAGCCAAAGCAACAATTACCTCGGCAGTCTCTTCAAGATTTATGTCGGAATTGTCGAGTAAAATCGCATCAAAAGCAGGTTTTAGCGGTGCTACAGCTCTATTTGCGTCAGCCTCGTCTCTTTGCCTGATTTCATCAGCAAGTACCTGTAATAACTTTGTTTCTCCTCTAGCCTCCAAATCTTTGAGTCTTCTTTTTGCCCTGTTTTCAGGCGAGGCTGTGAGAAAAATCTTCACCTCGGCATCAGGCATAATAACAGTCCCAATATCACGCCCTTCCATCACAACGCCGCCTTTTTCAGCAAAACTCCGCTGAAGAGCAAAAAGAGCATCTCTAACAAATGGGAGAGCAGAAACGCGGCTCGCAATCATGCTCACAGCTTCTTCTCTAATTTCCTTAGTAATTTCAATGTTGTTCAGAAAAATTCTGTTTAGGCCACTATCCATTTTAAACGAAAGTTCAAGCGTTGGAAGGATAGATTTTATACCGTTTTCATCATCTGTTGAAATATTGTTTTTTGTAATTGCATAAGCAACACTCCGGTACATTGCGCCGGTATCAACAAAAGAATATCCAAGTTTTTCAGCAACAAGCTTGCTGACTGTACTTTTCCCTGCTCCGGCCGGCCCGTCAATCGCTATTCTAAGCTGTTTCATCATGACTCCTCACTAAAAACAATAAGTTGCACTGTTTAGCATCAAAAAAACCTTTAAAAACAATCAAAAGCCGGTAATTATATCTTTAGAAATGAGAAAATCAAATCTTCAGTTTTTTGCCTGATTTGCATCTGTTTTTCACCACTATTTAACGATATCTCTCTTTTTTTTGACAAACAATACTGCTGTTCCTATAATCATCTGGTTTTTAAAGATTCTTTCGCATGTAGGAGATTTTATGGAAAAGAAAAGATTTTTTGTTTTTACCATTGTTGAGAAGTTTCCAATTCTTTTTTTAATACTTTTTTCCGGAGCATTATTACTGCCTCTTTTAGGGTCATACCCTCTTCTTGGCCAGTGGGAAACTCATTATGGAAGAGTTGCGATGGAGATGCTGGCGCAAAATCGGTTTGACTGGTTTTTAGATCCTATTTATTTAGGAAAGAATGATTTCTGGTCTAAGCCAATCTTCTGTTTTTGGATGGTTCTTCCATTTTATAAGTTGATGGGGCCAACCGAACTTGCAACAAGACTTCCTTTTGCTATTAATGGTATTTTCACCGTCGTTCTTGTTTATTGGGTCGTTGCCCGCATGTTTAACGACAAGGCTAGGGGCATTGTTAGCGGCATGATTTTGACAACAATTCCAATGTTTTATCTGGTTACAAAGCAATTTATGTGGGACATTACCACATTGTTTTTTGTTTTTGGAACGATTTCATTTTTATATTTAGGCGTTAGGGATAACAGTAAAAAACTCATAAGACTCGGATATGTTTTTGCCGGATTATGCATGTTGACAAAAGGACTTCTCTCTTTAATTTTGCCGGCAGGCGTTTTTTTCCTTTGGATGTTTGCGACAATTGATTTTTCCAGCTTAAAAGAAGGTGGCTTAAAAAAGGGATTGTTAAGTTTTTTCAATCATCTCTGGCATTTTCTTAAGTCTTATCGGGTTTGCGAGGGTCTTGCAATTTTTCTTCTGGTTTCCGCTTGGTGGTATATTTATATGACTGCGCAGCACGGACTTCCTTTCCTGAAAGAATTTTTTATAGAGCACCATTTTGGACGAATGGAAGGAATAATTCAAAAACCGGATGGAACTTTTGAGTTTTATGTCTGGCAGATAGCGATAGGTGCGTTCCCCTGGTCTGGTCTTTTTATCCCAGCTCTTTTCTTTGTTGGAACCAACAAAGAGCACAAAAAAGAAGAGTCTTTTATTGCTCTTTCTTTCTTTTTTATGTTTTTGTTTTTTACATTGTCGGGCACAAAATTTCCTCACTATATTTTCCCAGCCATTCCCTTTCTGGCAATTATTGTTTCTCTTCCTGTTATCCGTTTTTTTGAAGGGAAAAGCACTGTTCTTTACCCGCTGACTGCAGCGGTTGGTGCTCTCATTATTGCTGTAACAGCAAAAGATTTGGGCACAGGAATGAATTACAGAGAGCTTCTTTACATGATTACGACCCACAGAGTTCAGGATTGGTTTGGCAGAGTTTACGATATGGTGCCATATTTAAGAATTCTAGTTCCGCCGATGATTTTATTTCTTCTTCTTCCATTGATTTTCCTGAAAAGCAAAGTTTTAATGAAAACATCAATTGTTGGTTATTTTATTTCTGTTCTTGTCTTTTCTGCCTTTATCAATTATTACTGGGTTCCAAAGATTTTATGGGTTTTTTCGCCAAAAAAGATTGTTGAAAAATACTTTGAGATAAAACAGCCAGGAGATGTAATTGTTGATTACGATGACTGGAAAGATCGCTGCATGTACTTTTATCTTGGATTGAAGGAAAACATGCTTAAAGAATCAAATCTTGAAAGAGTCAAAACAATTATCACGGAACATCCGTCAAACACAGTTTATGTTGTAATTAAAAAAGATAAAGTTCCTGCGCTCAGAGCTCTTTTGATGTCAGATCTTCAGGTTCCTCTAACTAAAATAATGGATGATAAAGTTGACACTTATATGGAAATAGAGCTGTACAAGACATCTTTATTGGATAAAGGAAAAGGCGATGCCGAGTGGAAGAAAAATCTTCTGACAGAAGCGGATCTTCCTTCTTCAATGAAAAAGATAGGAAGTACCTTTAGCGGTGGAATGATTGAAATTGTTGGCTACGAAATTAACAACAGCCGCTTTAATCCAGGCGAACAGTATAAGTTGACGGTTTATTACCGCGCTTTAAAACCTATACCGGAGAGCTATAGAATCTTTTTCCATTTTGATGTTTATGATGGAGCATTGCCGAACAGCCATAAGTTTGATGAATTCCCGCAAAAAGGTTTCTATCCGACACAGCAGTGGAAGGTTGGTGAAATTGTTAAAGAAACTTTTGAAGGAAATATCTCAAAAGGTCATCCTGGCGGTGGCGTAAAAATATATACCGGCTTTTTTAAGGGCGGAACCAGAATGCCTGTTGATGAAAACAAATATAATGATGGCGAAAACCGCTTTATATTAGGCACCTTTTATGTCAACATAAAATAATTCTGCAATCTTTCTCCTCTCTTGCCAGAAGAGCTGTTTTCCTCTTTTGTTATTTAACTAACTTTTTTGATTTTTTCTCATATTTCCGGTATAAAGGAGAAGTTTTGATTAATTTATTTACAGATGCTATGAAAAACAGAATTTATCTTAAAAAATTAGAAGATCTTTTCAGTGATTGGAAAGAGACTGTGCCTGAAAAATTGCACAAAGAGTTTCTCCAAGATGTTTTTTCACTCTCTGAAGAAGTTATTGCCGACTTCTTCGAAAAATTTGAAAAAACAGGTAGTGATTGGGGCTTTTGGCCTGAATCAGTGTTTGTCTCAGAGCTGCTTTCTAAAACAATAAGAAGAATCTCTACGCCAACGCTTGAGGGTTTTGAGCATGTAGAACAAGCTCTTGAAAAACTCAAAAGCGGAGAGATTTCAAAACTTATGATAGTTACAAATCATTTTAGTTATTCAGATGCAAATATTGTTGCAACATATCTGCAGCCTGTTTTTCAGAAATATGGCTTTGAACACAATTTGTCGGTAGTTGTAGGCCCAAAAGTTTTCAACAATAAATTCAAGAAATTCAGCTCAATGCACTTTAATTCTCTGTTAATTGCACAGTCTCTTTCTGTTGCCACAAAAGAGGCCTCAATGAGTCCAAGAGAAGTAGCAAAAGCTGCTATAAAAGTGGCAAACGACATAAAGGAACATGTTAAGATACTGCTGGTTTTCCCGGAAGGCGGGCGAAGCAGAGATGGTTGCCTTAAGCGATTTCTCCCTGGCGTTTTACGCATTTTAGATGTTGACAATCGTGTAGCTATTCTGCCTGGGGCGGTTTTTGGGGGCGAAATACTGCTACCTATAAATTCAGGCAAGCTTCATTATTGCGATGTCACACTTAAAACAGGGGCTCATTTTATGCTGACTGATATAAAAAACATGTTTGCAGAAAGCACTTGTCAAAAGCATGATGTTATGGATTTTATTGGAAAAAAGGTTGGAGAGCTTATGCCTTCAGAGCAACGAGGCGTGTATGGTGCCGATGGTGAGTAAGCGATATGAATCTCTTAAAAAGGCTTTTTCAGAGGAACCCTCTTTAGTAAATCTTCTTGATTTTCTTGAGATTGCTCTTTTGGAACAACAATATGGAGAGATTATTCGAGCTGTCGAGGATTGGGAAGGCCCGTTTACTGTTGATATAGATTATTATTGGGGCGTGGCTCTTGCCGAAACTGATAAAAAAAAGGAAGGAATTGCCAAGCTTAAGTCTGTAATTGCTGTCAATGCCAATCATTTCAAAGCAAAACTCAAACTTGATGAATACGGAGAGCCTGAAGAGTCTGACGAAAAGCCAAAATCTCATGGAATATCAATAAAACTTCCAGAGGTTAGAATTGAGGATACGCCAAGTTTCCAAAATGCTAGAAAAAAGAAGATACTTTTTATTTTTGCGATTATTGCGGTTTCTCTTGTCATCATAATTTCTCTTATAAAAACTACGACCTCCAATGATTTTAAAAAGGAGCTGTCATCTCCTGACACCTATTTAATTTCGCAAAATTATAGCGATTTTGAAAAAGCACTTCAGAAGTTCAGGGTTTTAGAGGCTGGAAATCAGCAAGATATAGCTATAAAAAAAATTGTTTTTTATATTCTGGCTTTTGGTATTATTGATTTTAATCTTTATTCAAATCAAGAACTTGTTAATCAGCTATCTTTTTATTACGGGTTGATAGACAATAAAGAGAAGCTTGTTCAGTCTCTTTTTTCGTTTGTCCAGACTCAAAAATCGGATGATGTTTTCTTTAGAAAAAACTGGCTTGAGCTTAACTATCCAGCATCAAAAGAAAAAATTGCGTCAGAGCCTTTAAAAAAAATTGATATTGTAACTATTCAGAATTTAAGAGAGGCTTTTTTGACAGCTCTCATTTATTTTAGACGAGAAGATATTGATGCTTCTGAATCAATCTTGAGAGCTATTTTAAAATCATTTCCCAAGTATGAGAATGCAGAGAAGTTAGCTTTTATCATAAAATCCAGAAGAGTAATTGATTCAAAAGGTGTTGTTTCTCCTCTTGTTTTAGCAGAAAACTCAAAAATATTAAAAGGATGGAGAGATAAAAGCGAGGAGCGATATCTTCTTTCCGAAGCATATATTTTGCAGGGCAAGGCGGCCAAAAACTCAGAGCTTCAGAAAGACGGTTTTTATATGAATTGTCCTGGAAGACATTTTTGCCATGACACAATTGTTGATTTTCTTGAGAATGTAGGAAGTGAAGAAGCTAAAAACATGGCTGTTTTCAGTAAAGAAAAAATGGGAATCAAAAGAAGCCCTGAGGACATAAAGCTTGTTATGATTACAGCTAAAAAAGATGAGGATTATGGGAATTGTTACTTTGCTTTTAAAGAGCTTATTCAGTTTTTCCCAGCTACACTGAATTTTGAGATCTTAAAAACAGGTGCTTTTTGCACAGAAAAACAAAATTATCTTGAAGAAGCAATTAATTATTATGAGAAGGTTGCGGCAGAAGAGAAGTCGATCGAAATAGATGCAAAAATAAGTGAGCTTAAGTATTTGCAGAACGAAAACGATGTTAATTATTTGAAGCTCAAAGGGATGGTCGAAAAAGGGGGAGTTTCACGAGAAGTTCTCTATTCCTACCTTAATATCTTGAAAAAAAGAGAAAATCTTGATGAACTCGTTCTTGTATTGGACAAAATTTATGAGCTGGAAGATGAAGAAAATAAGATAGATTTAATAAATGACTATCTGCGTTATGGTGCTGTAAATCAAGCAGTTCAAAAACTGAAGCAAGGCACATCAACTCCCGGATTTCTTTACAAATTATACACAATTTATAATCAATATCTTCTTTTTGAGGATGCGGAAAAGCTAGATAAAGACAACCGTTTTAAAGAAAAGGATAAGCTTGCATCTTTAAAGCAAATCTATGAAAAAATAGCTTTGAAAGACTATGAAAAAGCTCTGCAAGATGTTGATTCAATTGAATCTTCCCAGAAAAACTGCAGCTCACCTCTTCTTATGACAAAAGCAGAGATTTACCGGTTAAAGGGCGATAAAAACAAAACATTCAGCATGCTGGATGCTTTGATTGAATGCAACAAATATTATATTCCGGCACTTATGCTTGCTGCAGAAATTTCATTTTATCAAAATGATTTAAAAAGAGCCGAGGATGGATTATCTTATCTTCTTAAAAACGAATCTTTTTTATCTCCAATAGATAAAATGTACCACAACTATCTTGTTCTGATGAGTAGTGAGATTTTAGCAGCCAAAGGTTCTGAAAAAGGTGTTTTGACATTCTTACGCACTAATCTTGATAAAGGCCGTCCTCTTTCAGCCAAAGAAAGAGACAAGCTTGAAGATGTCTACGACAAGCTTTCCCCTGCTGTAAAAAATCAAATCTCACTATTTATAAACAGTACTTTTAGGAAGAAATAGAAGATTTCTCTTTTCTCTTTGTTTCAGGCATAAATAATTCAATAAAATTTGAGACTTTATAAGAAGATTTTTTTGAAGCGTCCAAAATAGTAGAAACAATCCTGAATCGTTTGATAAGGGATTTTTCGCTTTCTTTTTTTGATAATTTTTTTCGATAAATGTCTGTAATTCCTAAAACAAAAAGAGCTCCGGCAAGAGTTTCAAAAGCCTCTTTGTTAAAATAGATATCTTTTCTGAAACTGTTAATTTGAAGCGTTCCTTCAAAGGTTTTATCATTAAAAATATTTGTCAGAAAAGAGTTGTACTCCATCTCTGATTCTTCCTCAAAGCATTCCCACCAGCTATCAAGAGCACAGAGGCATCTGATGTAAAGTTCCTGCTGCTGTGCGTGGAATTTAGACATGCCAAGCGACATAAATAATTTTTTGAAGACAAGTCCAAATATGTTTGAGTCATATATTTCCATAACAGAGCTTGTTTTTTTCGTTGATGCTTCCAGTCTGTGAACAAAAATCCACCCGAAAAGAATGTAGAGATAGTAAGGATCGTTGCTTATCTGCTCATCTAAAAACATTGAAATTTTCTTATCAACAGCCTCTATCTGCTCAGACATTTCAGGGAGTTGCAGGACAGCCTTTAAATCGGCCATAGTGTCGTTTGTATTCTCAGCTGCTAAATTTTTGCTTATCCCTAATTCAGAAAGGAGTTCCATGAAGTTTATTGTCAACTCTTCTGCAAAAAGGAGAGATAGTGATTCATTTTTTAGTGTCCTTATTTTTGTCAACTCTCCGAAGGTTGTTTTAGAAACGATTTTCCTTAAAATATTATGGACAGGCTGAAGAACCATCTCTTTCAAAGATTCTTCAATATTTTCGGAACCAATTCCGTTGAGTTTAATAAATAGATTGTTGTAAGGAGCTTCTTTCGTTGACTTCACTTCCCGAAAATCTATAAAAACATGATATTGATAAGCATTCAGTTCAAAATACAACCCTCTTTCCAGTATTTCCTTACTGCTTCTTATGTATTCAATGCCGGAAATAAAATCTTTGAAAATTGTAAAGGAATCAGCATCATAGGTAAGATGAAGCGCATCTCCAATGTTTTGCTGGTCAAGGTGTCCTTTGGTTTTGTCAAGATATGCGGCAGATCGTTTTGCCCAGCCAGCAGTTGAATCAAATTTGTTGTGATAAATGACAAGAGCATGCTCCTCTTTGTAGCTGTTTGAAAAAACAAAGACATTTTCATCAACGCTTGAGTCATGACGATAAAAATCATAGAGATAGAAGGTGTCAACAGCAGCAAAAACATATCGTTTTTTCATCAGCGGAAAGATCTCTCTTTCATGCCTTTTTATCAAATCCCAATCTACAGACTCATTCCAGTATGCTTTTCTGTATTCCATGCCATATTTTTCTGTGTATCCTTCAATCTGGCCATGCCCGAACATTGGAAGTCCCGGCATTGTCACAAGAAGTATTGTTGCACCAAAATATTTGTCTCCCTTCCCAAATTGTTCAACAGATGTTTTTTCATCAGGATTGCTTAGAAAGTTTACAAATCTCTGTAAAATCCAAGGATCAAATTCAAGAATGTTTTTGATTGATTCTCTGTATTTGTCGTTTTCTTCTTTTTTAAGAAAATTCATAAAAGCACTGTTATAAACCCTGTGCATTCCAAGCGTTCGCACAAAATACCCCTCCATAAGCCAGAATGCTTCGGCAAGAAGAAGTGTGTCTGGAACTTCTATCGCAACCCTGTCTACAACTTCTCTCCAAAACTCTTCAGGGAAACACTCATTAAAAGAGGGCTTTGTCATCCCGAACTGGCTTCTTGTTGGAATATCTCCTCCAGTTCCAGGCTCAGGAAACCAGAGTCTGTGATAATGTCTTTTTGCAAGAGTCATTGCTGCATCAAATCGTATTACAGGGAATTTTCTGGCAACATGAAAGATTGTTTGAATAACAGCTTCCCTGACCTCAGCTTTTAAATAATTGAGCTGTGCCGTGTCGTTCCAAGGCATACAGGTTCCGTCATTGCCGTGATAAATATAGCTGGTTTCTCCATTTCTAAAATCAACTCTCTTAAAAACGACCGAGGCATCACTTTTAGAGTAATAGTGATCTTCAACGAAAATTCCGATTTCAGGTGAAGACGAGAGATTTTCTCCATTAAATGAATAAGTTGGGAATGGAATATAGTTGAGTTGGACAAACCAGTCAGGATGTTCATAAACCCAACGGGAATCTATTCCCATGTGGTTTGGAACCATGTCTGAAGCAAGTCTGATTCCATATTTTGATGCCCGATTTCTTAAATCCTGAAACGCTTCTTCGCCACCAAGCTCATAAGCTATTTCATAATCAAAAAGGCTGTAGGCGGAAGGAGCAGCTTCTGGATTTCCGCAAAGCTGTTTTATTCTCATACTTGCTTTTGAGCGTTCCCATATTCCAATAATCCAAAGAGAAGTAAAGCCCCAATCTGCAAGCTTTTTCAGCTCGTCATCAGGAATTTCATTTAAATGAACAATGCTTTTCCCATACTGTTTTGATAGCTGATCCATCCAGACAAAAATGTTTTTTGCAATCATAACAACTTGGGGCATCCAGTGAGTATCTGCGCTAAATGCTTCGTATTCGTGATCACTTCCCCAGCTTCCACTGGATTTTAGCGAGTCGGTACTTATAACCTCGCTTCTGCTTTCAACAGGAAATGAAAACTTGTTTTCTTCAGAGAGGAAGTCGCTTCCGGTTAGAATTTTATAAATATGATGAGGTTCAAGATGAAGTCCCCACTCATTTTTTATATAAATAAGCTGGTCTTTAAGAGAGTTCGGATATGCTTTCCCCGGAGCTTTCAAAAGCTCTAAAATATTGAGGTTGCCATTACCAAAATGAGGCTGGTTTTCAAAAAATTCGACAGTAAGGTTAATCACATCTTTGTAGGCAGTTTCTCTCTGTAAAAAAGTATCGTCAAAAAGTTCTTTGTGCTGCATAAATGCAGGATTCTGATTTGCAATGTAAAGCATAATCATTTCTTCAAACTCTACCTGCACATTGTCAAAATCATCATTTTTTTCAAGCAGATAGGTGTCAATATCTTTTTCACCACGATAAACCTCTATTGGAGGAAATTTTGTGGCAAAAGCCTTTATCGTTCTGTTGAAAACATCTTCGCCATTTGATTGTTTAATAGAGTCAAGAAGTTCGGCAAGCGCATTTTTGTTTATTTGGTTAAGGTATAATCTGAAAAGATGGTGCAAAATTTCATCAATAAGTGACATTGCATTAATGTCCGATGCTTTGACTGCTTCTTCAGGGTGTTCTGAAAGGTTTTTTGTCTGATTTATCTTGTAGGCAAATTCATTTGCAGCATGAAAATCGGGAAGAACCACATTTCCTGAAAGTCTGTAAATTGAATGATTAAACTGATATTTGTCTCTGCATTCCCGTGAAACATGGAAAGAAAAAGTCTTTTTACTCAAAAAAGCATTGCTAACCCTTGGATTTTCAAAAAAGGCCAGCGTAATCTTTAATCCTTTTAAGTTTTCTATTTTATTCAATATTCTCTCCGCTATTAAACAGCTCGTAAATTTTGAGGCTAATTATTGCACAAATTGATTGTTTTTGCAATTCAAAAGAAAAAAATCATTTTTGTCAGAAAAAATTTCAAAAACTGATTGAATGTGTAATAATGATTGCCGGAATTTAATCAGATTAATTTGGAGACAGTAATGAAAAAATCAGCAATGTTTTTATTTGTAATTCTGGTATTCGTATCGGGAACAATAATGGCGAATAACACTAAAATGGAGAGTTCCGGCGATACAGAAATCACAAGAAACAATGTTTCCGACAAAATGGCAAATCCAAACAGAATAAAAGCGGATGGGTTATTTTATGGAAGACTTGGTTATGGTGCGGTAGTTGGCTCAGATGTTGGGGGCCACGGCGTAGCTTTCGGCTTTGGTTATCGCTATGAGCTTGACAGGTTTGGCGTAGATTTTTCTTTTGGAAATACTATTTTCAATGCTAGCGACAAGGATAATGACTGGGGTTTTGATGAAGGAGTAGTAAGACTTGGCGGGCTTTGGTTTCTCAGCCCGACCACAGACATAACTCCTTATATTGGCTTAGGATTGAGTTATGGGGCAACAGTTGCATCCGAGCCAAGCAATGATGATTATAAATGGAATTGGGGGTTAAGAGGCGATATTTCTGGAGGAATTGAACTTATGAGAACCAGCACAATCCGTTTTTTCATAGAAGGTGATTTGATTCTTCCTTTCTACAAAACAGAAAATGGAAGTGGAGACGAAAATTACTCTCCATCAGTTGTCGGCTCTTTAGGAATTGGCTGGTAGGCTATTTCTGTTCAAGCCTTGTTTTAAGACCTGAATTTCTTTTTATCTCATTATTCATTGCAAAATTTAAGGTTTTTTCTGATGCAATAATTTGTATATGTTTTTTGGCTCTGGTTATGGCTGTGTAGAGAAGTTCTTTTGAGATTATTTCGTTTTCAGATTCTGGTAGAATTATCAGAACAGAATCAAATTCCGAACCTTGAGATTTGTGGATAGTCATTGCAAAAACTGTTTCGTGCTTAGGAAGAAGAAACGGGATAACTCTTTTATAATTCTCATCATTTACACCAGGGAACACCACACTTTTCTCAAATATAATACCAACATCTCCATTAAAAAGACCTTTTGGATAATCATTTGTAGAAATCATTACCGGCCTATAATTATAGAATTGCTTTTCAAGCGAAATAAGCCCGGCCTCTGCCAGAATTTCTTCACAAAGCTGATTGATTGCTTCAACTCCAAAAGCTCCTTTTCTGACAGCACAGAGAATTTTAAATTGATTGAACGAAGAGATTAAAGAGGCTTCATCTTTGGCATTTATATATTTTTGATATCCTTCAAGAACAATCGGCCGGAGAAAATCTTTCAGTTTTTGAGCAGTCGGCATCTGAGAATAGGTTAAGTGATTTTGATGTTCTAAAAATATCTCATTAAATCTGGGTGTTAAGTTTTCTGATTTGTTTTTTTTCTGATTAATAAATTCAGCCAAAGCGCCGATTCCTATTATTTTTTCAAATCTGTAACTTTTTGTTAGAGTTGTGACAGATTTAGAAAGCTGTTCGTTTTTTTCAGCCGCATCGCAAATATCAGAGAAAAAAGAGCCTGCTTCAACAGAGGCAAGCTGATTCTTATCTCCAAGAAGTATAAGTTTTGATTCAGGTTTTAGCGCAGAAAGAAGTTTTGAAACCAAAGCCATATCCATCATTGAAGATTCATCTATTATCACAACATCGTAAAACAACGGTTCGTTTTTCTCCCCGACTCCAGTGTTTTTTCTAATTCCAAGAAGTCTGTGGATAGTTTTTCCGGTGTTTTTACTGATAATATCAAAAATTTCTTCATCAAGAGCTGCGGGCTTTTTTTGTGCTAAAGCAATTTCAATAACCGACTTTGTGTTTCTAACAGCCTCATTCATTCGTGCGGCAGCTTTGCCTGTTGGAGCAGCAATTGCTATTTTCAGGTTTTTATTTGATGAAAGCAGCGTGTAGACAATTTTTGCGACAGTCGTTGTTTTTCCTGTTCCTGGGCCTCCGGCAATTACGGAAAATTTTCTTTTCAACGCCTTTATCGCCGCCTCTTTTTGAAGACCTGACGCATCATCTTCAAAAAGAATTTGAGCAAGATTTTCTGATTCAGGCAAAACGGCTTCATCTTCTTTGTTTATAATATCCCGCAAAACCAGTGCTGCAAATGTCTCATATCTGTAGTATTTATGAAGATATAGCCTCGTGCCATCATAAATAAGAGGCTTGAAATCGCCTGGGACACCAATAACACGGCTTTTTAAAAGGAGTGCTATCCATTTTTCAAACAAAGGAACTTCAATCGGAGGAGCTTCTGGCATATCGCTGTTTTGTTTAATTGTTCCTGCAAAAGCATGAGGCTCAATGCAAATATGGCCTTTAGCAAGCTCGTTAGAGGTGATTGCCGCAAAAACAGCAGCAGTTTCGCTTGCTTCGGGAATTTCCATCGCATAAATAAGTGCGGCAAACGAGATATCAATTGGTCTAAAAAGATGAGATTCTTTGAGCGACTTAATTATTTGCGGATAATCATTTGTAATATTAAGCATTTAGTTCACCATGGAAAAAGATGAGTTAAAAGAGATCAACATCGAAATTTTCTTTACCAGTTTCTTCCTGAATTGTTGTCTCGACAACCTGAACCTGATTTCTTCCGCTTTCTTTTGCTTTGTAAAGAGCTGCATCAGCCCGCCGGATAAGAACATCAACAGAAGGAAGCTCAGACTTGAATTTTTCTGAATAAAAAATAGCACCCAGACTTATTGTAACCTTGATTTGCTGAGGAAACTCAGCATCTTCAATTATTTGTCTGTACTGATCCGCAAACAAAAAAAGTGTTTCTGCTGTAATATTTGAAGAAATAGCAACAAACTCTTCGCCGCCATAACGGAAAACCTCGCTTTTATGCTGGCTAAAAAATTCCTGAGCAAGTGATGAAATCTTTATGATAACCTCATCGCCAACCTGATGCCCGAGATTGTCATTTATATCCTTGAAATGATCAATATCAAACATTATAAAGCTGAAACTTTTATCTTTATTTCTCGTTGCAGAATAGTAGAAATCTTTAACTCTCTGATTGAAATGTCCCCGGTTATAAAGTCCGGTAAGAGCATCCCTCACAACAAGACTGCTCATATTTTGATAAGCACTTTTTAGCGAATCCATCAGCTCTTTGACAGAGCGCATATCTCTGAAAAGGAGGATAAATCCCTCAGACTGAGCATCAATCATCAGCGGAGAGATTGTAACCATTACATCAATCCGTTTTTGAGGCGCGATAAGGATAGCTTCCCGAACCATTCCCTGCTTGTTGTTTGAAATTTCATCCCATTGAGCATCATTTTTGTGAAGACCAAAAACAAATTCTTCCATATCCTGACAACTTAAAACATCATAAGAAACAGATAGATAGCGCAACATTGCTTCATTTGCCAAGCTTATTTTGAAATTGTTATCAATTATAAGAATCGGATCGGTAAAAGAATCAAGAATATTTTTTACCTTTATGTCATTTAGAAAAATATTGCAAAAATCCATTTGTTATTACCATTTGTTCGCCTGAGTATAAATTAAAAAATTAAATATTGCAATAAAGTTCTAATGTTTTAAAACTCTTTTACCCTTTGACTACAAAAGAGAACAGCCACAACCGGAATCTGTTGATTTTTCACTTTTTTGAGGAGCAGAATCAATATCTGAAACCAAAGAGTCTGCATCGCCAACTGACGAATCAATATCTGAGTCAGCATCAGACTGCTCCGCATAAAAAGGGTGCAAACATCCGCCATTGCTACAGATATGGTTGTCAAGACAATCGGAATTTTCCTTACATCCCCTATCTGACACCAGCGGTTCCGGGCAGGTATCAGCTCCAGGGCACTCTTCATCAAGATTTAAAACAAAAGGTTGCCCCATATTAAGAATATAAGCCTGACCATCTTTTTCCGAATTAAAATAACCAGTTACCGCAATAGTTTCTGTTCCTTTTTTAGGAACAGCTTTAAATCTTAAAAAAACAGCATAATTTCTATTCCATTTTTCTGCAAAAATGTACTCTTCCTGAAAAGGGGAACCTCCATTTTCTTTATCCGGAACACTTTTCCAATCTTCACCATCCATCCTGATTTCAGCAGTTCCCTTGATATAATCGACATTTTCAGGTAAAGGGAGTTTTATAGAAGGATTGGTTATATAAGAAATCTCACAACTGTTATAACTTTGAGAAACTATCCTTATCGTGTAATAAAACGGTCTTTCTGCACAGAAGGAATCTTTTTTAAAGGAGCAGGAGAGGCTATCAAGTTCTCTTTCTGGCTCGTAAGAGATCGTTTTGCAATCGTTGGAAAGAATCACATAGTTTGAGATAACGGGGTGGTTCTTTGATGCAACCCTAAAGGAAAGCTTCTGGCTATCCATTACAAGATACTTGTCAAGAGCAGCGTCATTCTCTCTGCTCAAAAGAAAAGTATCAACATCAAAATATAGATTTACTCCTGTTCCAGCCGCTCCCATTCGACAGCTATTCTGATCACCATCAAAATCAAGAACCGACGAGTTGCTGTTCCAGATATCAGAGCCATTTCCGGACATGACGGGGTTGCACACATCAGTTAGAAGATAGAGATTATCATCAGACTCCGCTTTTAGATAGATTCCCTCTTCCTTAATATTCTCAATTTTATCAGAGGGTTTTCCGCCTGATGCTGAAAAAGTCATTCTTATAGCCGGATCTAGTGGAAGGTTAAAACCACCAATATCAAAAGAGATTTCATCCTTCATTTCGCCAAAATTTCTGTAGAAAAAGACTCTTTTGGCTGAAACTTTTTCTGACACATAAACGAATATTATTGACCAGTCACAGACATCGGAATTGGTGCCGCACTCAAGTCCGCTTACAGTGTATTGCCCCAGATATGAATCTCCATCAAACTTGCCAAGACTCCGGCCTTCATAAAAAATTTTCTTAAAAAAATCAGAGATATCGGTTCGGAATGTGTAAACCTTGTCAGATTCTCGCTCAACAGTTTCAAATCCCAAACTGTTTTCACCGACAACACCTTCAACATCCTGCTCCAGAGTAGTTCTGCCATCATTTGAAACAAATTTAATATGAACAGTGTTATCGGGTGTAAGAGAGGTAGAGCCACTCCAGACAAGGTAGGCTTTTTCAGATATTGCATCCCATGGAATGTGAGTATCATCAAGGCGAAAAGAGCTCTCAGGAACAGATATTTTGTTACCTGATTCATCAAGAGTAATAAAAGAATTGAACATTGTGAAATAGCTGTAAGCTCCATTTGTAAAAGCAAGATCAGGCATTTTTGTCTCTGCCGCCAGAAACAATGTAAAGAGAAGAAACATCAGCGAGGCAATCGTAAATCTTTTCATAGTTCTCTCCTTTTGCGGTTTTTCAACAATCTTTCAGCAGCCTGAAAAAGTTTATATTTTATTTGAACACTAATTACAAAGCAATGATAAAGGGTTAGCTGCCATGAAAAATGGAGAAATTTAAGTTCACAACACATTTTTAATCCGGAAGATTATTCAATGAATTAAGTACGAAAAGATTATTGCTTCGGCATTTCGTGGGTAGCAAAATATTCCTTAGCCGGAATTCCAAGATCAACAGCATAGAGCTGGGAAGTATTTCTCTCATTAACATAAATGGTTGTATCACTCCAGCCGCCAAACCCTTTTCCCCAGTGAATATTTGGAATCCAAGCAGCATCGTCCGGCGAAAAAAGAAGTTCTACAAACTTCCCATCAGGAGAAAAACGGTAAATATTTGCAACACCCCATTCCGTAACATAAACATTGCCGCAAGCATCAATATTTAATCCGTCAAGACCGCCACGGTCGCCAAATCCGCCGGAAATCTTGCAACCCAAACCTCCGAGCCTTGCGACACAGACTCCGCCATTCCCGTTTTCGTCACTGCAGGAATCTCCAAGTTTTTTATCCTCACATCCATAAAAAGAGGTATGACCTTCTTCCGGAGCCGAGGGTGTTTTCGCAAAAACTTCAGGCATTTCCCATGTTCCATCCTCATTTTTATGCTGCTTGTAGATAAGCCCTGTTCCCCAACTCACAAAATAAAGGGTTTTGTAGTCAGGGCCAAAAGAAATTCCATTTGCATTGAGAATATTCTCAGCAATATATTTATATTTTTTTGTGTCAGGATTTATCTCAAGAATTTTCCCGGCACCAAGCTCACTCACATAAACAAGACCGGTTTTAGGATCAATTTCAACGCCGTTTGGATAATTAAGCCCGGAGACAATCACCTCAATTCCGCCATCAGGAAAAATTCTGTCAACTGTATTTGTATCCATATTTGCAACAATAAGATCTCCATTTGCAAGATAACGCATTCCAACAGAAGAAACGCCAGGAATTAAAAGCTCTATTTCCCCTTCCATTGTCTGACGGACAAGGTTCCCGTTATCATTTGAAATCAGATAGCCTTCTGTATCAAACTCAAAATCCTCCGAAGCTGTAAAAGGAATTGTGATATATTCAGCAGGTGCAGGGAGCAGCTTGTTGCAGTCAAAAGGAAGAGGTGGAACATCGCTGTCTTGCAAAATATCTGCATCAGCAACATCGGTTTCGTTTTCTGATTCATCCTCATCAGATTCATCATTATCAGGCTCAATCTCATCATCCTCATCATTTTTGGAATCTGCATCACCATGAACATCGGAATCGCTTACCACATCTGAATCAAAATCGTCAACAATATCAGCGTCTTTTATTGCATCAGCATCGCCAGTTTCATCAGGTTGCACATCTGCATCTTTCTCCGAATCATTGTCATTAATAGTTTCTTCATCAGGTGCACTGTCTTTATCCGGCGTTGAATCAATATCAGCCGGAACATCACTATCCGGCAAAAAATTATCCAAATCACTTTTAAGCGTATCTTTATCACCGGATTCAGCATGAGAAGATGATTTTTTTTCACAGGAGACAATAAAACACAAACAAATCATAGAGAGTAAAACAAAACTTTTTTTCATCGGAATCTCCTCTGGAAGTTGCTCATAATAAGCTCAGTTTTTTCAATTATTAGTTTAAAACCATAAATCGCATACCTTAGACTCAACTTTTTACTTAAAAGTTTCATTTTGACTAGATTTTTTTGCGTTTAGTTGTAATTTTTACATAAAAATTGAGCTGCTCAAGTGCATCTTCTCTCTCTTTGATAAAACATTTCATTACTCAAATGAGTTTAGATTTTCCTGATGCCAGGCTTTGATGGGTTAAATGAAGAGTATTTGGAAGCTGGCGTTAGTTATCAAATGCCGCATTTATGCTGTCTGCGCCAGGATAGTAAGCAACTTCGCCCAGAAAATCTTCGATTCTCATAAGCTGGTTGTATTTTGCGATTCTTTCACTTCTGCAAAGTGAACCGGTTTTGATCTGTCCGGCATTTACAGCAACAGCTAAATCAGCGATAAAAGTATCTTCTGTTTCGCCGCTTCTGTGGCTGATAATTGTTGCGTAACCATTTCTGTGGGCAACCTCAATTGTGTCCATAGTTTCGGTTAAGGTTCCAATTTGATTGAGCTTTATAAGGATTGCGTTTGCTACGCCCATCTCGATTCCCTGTGCAAGTCTTTCGATGTTTGTTACAAACACATCATCGCCAACAAGCTGAATTCTGTCGCCAAGTTTTTCTGTAATCATTTCCCAGCCTTCCCAGTCATCTTCGCTCATTCCGTCTTCGATTGAAACTATTGGATATTTGTTTACAAGAGCTTCATAATATTCAACCATTTCCGCACTTGTTTTTGATGGCATTCCTGATTTTTTGAAAACATATTTACCATTTTCAAAAAGCTCTGTTGCAGCAACATCAAGAGCAATAACAATGTCTGAGCCAGGTTTGTATCCTGCTTTTTCGATTGCTTCAATAATAACCTGAATAGCTTCTTCATCACTTTTAAGGTTTGGCGCAAATCCGCCCTCATCGCCAACACTGGTTGAGAGTCCCTT
The DNA here is from genome assembly GCA_964542005.1 of uncultured Spirochaetales bacterium. Lineage (GTDB taxonomy): Bacteria > UBP6 > UBA1177 > UBA1177 > CALOFP01 > CAZISX01. The sequence continues at coordinate 16,577 of CAZISX010000024.1, read as the reverse complement.
TTCTTTCAATATTTTCTTAAGTACCTGAAAAACTTCAGCATTCATTCTGATGCCTTCGTGAAAACTTTCAGCTGAGATTGGCATAATCATAAATTCCTGAATATCAACAGTGTTATCTGCGTGTGCGCCGCCGTTTAAGATGTTGGACATTGGAACAGGAAGTGTATCGCTTCTAAGTCCGCCAATATATCTGAAAAGAGGAAGGCCTAAAGCCTGTGCAGAGGCTCTGGCAACTGCGAGTGAAACACCTAAAATTGCGTTTGCGCCAAGCTCTGCCTTGTTGATTGTACCATCAAGATGAAGCATTGCTTCGTCAATCTGGCGCTGATCAAGAGAAGACATTCCAACTATTTCTTCTGAAATTTTCTCAACATTTTCAACAGCTTTTAAAACGCCTTTACCAAAGTATCTTCCTTTGTCGCCGTCTCTTAATTCTATTGCTTCGTGTGCGCCAGTTGATGCGCCGCTTGGAACCATTGCGCTACCAATAATGCCATTTTCAAGTTCAACTTCAACTTCAATTGTAGGGTTTCCTCTGGAATCAAGAATTTCTCTTGCTCTTACATCAATAATTTCGTACATGGTTGCCTCCTAATGAATTGGTTAAAAAGCCTGACAAATATGATTTAAAATCGTAATCAATAAAATCAGGCAGTTGCAGACTTAAATGTCAAAACAGTACCAAAAGCTGTTTCTGGTTGTTTTGCAAAAATATCTGAAAACAATAAAAGATAGCAATTAAGGGAAAAAAAGCAAGTTTGCTTTCAGGCCGCAAGCTCAATAATTATAGAGCGGATAAGATATGAAAGAGGTTTATTAATCGCAGAAATTATAAAACCCTCAAGATAATAAAGAAAAAACAGGAGCAGAGGTGACGCTGGTTTCAAAAAAAATTTGACGGCAAACAAAATTAAGAAATTGCTGTGTAATTTTTAAAACTACTTAGGACATTTAAGTGAACATTTGCCATCAACAACAGAAGCTTCCATGCAGCCTGCATAACAGTAGCTCACCTTGTTGTCAGGGGTAATTTCCATATAAGTTTGCGGAGTAGAAATACATGCCTGCCACAAATCCATTTCCTCTGATGTGTAGCAAACATCATCATTGTATATATCGGTGCCAATATTTTTTTTCAGATACTGGGTTTCACCTGTTTTTTCCCATGAATAATTTTCGCTGTATGAATTTTTTGAGCACTCAAAAGCAATTTCACCAGCTTTAATTGTGAGGAGTGAATAGGTTGTTGTTCCCTTTAATTCAATATCTTGAGCTATTCTGATTTTTCCATAGCCTTCAATCTGCGGTGGAAGAGACTGAAGCTCGTTCCAGAGTGTGAAATCAAGAGCAAAGCTTCCTTTCGCAAGGTTCTGCACCTGGAATCCTAAGTCTTCAGATATTTCGTTATTAAGCTCAAATAAAATAGAATCTGTTGCTAAAGCTTCTGGTTCAAGAGTAAAAGGCTGTTTGAGATTTTCGTAGTTTGTTCTGAATGTTACACTGGCTTTATCTCCCAATCTGTCAGCATGCAAAACAACCTTAACCTGCTCGCCAACTACTGCACCATTTTCATCAGTAATTGTAACAAGTTTGCACTCGCTGCTTTCTATTTTAAGAGTTCCTTTCAAATCTGTGTCAATCATTGGCACATCGCAATCTTCAGCGCAGTTGCATTTATTTTCTTTTGAATCACACACATTGTTTCCGCACAATGAACTGCAGATTGTTTCTCCGGGAAGAGGATTTCCGCAAGTTCCGTCTTCTTTAATTTCGTAAGATGCAAGAGGTTTTAAACCTTCACAGCATGACTCTGGGCCTGAACCTAAGTACAATTCGCCAGCACCAACACATTTTTCAGGCATATCACTGTCAGGCTGAATTTCATCCTGATCTGTAGGAAAGTCTATATCTGTATCGCCTGTACAGTCTTCCGGACAGTTACATTTATTTTCACCCTCTCCGCAAGTATTGTCACCGCATTTTGATGTGCAGAATGATCCACCCTCAAGTGCGGTACAGCTTCCGTCGGCCTCAACCCTAAAAGCTCCCAGCCCTTTTAGCCCTTCACAACATTCTTCAGGCCCGGAAACATAAAGACCTTTTCCATCTCCGATACATTTTACATCACTATCAGAAACAATATCTTCATCCACAATTTTGTCCTCGTCTGGCGTAGAAGTGTCTTCATCCACAACAATTTTGTCATTGTCGGTTGAACTTTTGTCATCTTTTTTGTCATCACTACAGGAAATTGCAAAAACCATAGCACCCAGAATAAGGGTAATAATTAAACTCTTTTTCATAATCGCCTCCACAAAACAAATAAAAAACCTGATAAGCACGGAGAGTTAGTGTTTGTGTATGGCGGGTTTTATTAAAAAAATTTTAACCAAAAAAATTATTTTGAATCAAAAGACCAGATTCCTTCGTAAATTTCACCAGTTATCTTTATTTCTTCTGCCCGTTCGTTTAGGAAGGTAAACGCAAAATCATCCTGGAAGCGGCTTTTTTTGTAAAGAGCTGTAACTTCATTCATATTATTTTCTATAAAAAAACGAAGCGCATCCTCATATTCTTTTCTCAGCATATCAGATTTTTCGCGGTGAGGATCGTTTGATGCGCACATAAGTTCATAAATTTTTACGCCTTGGTGCTTCCCCTTAACCTTAACAATATCAAGGAGTCTGAATAAAAATTCATCGCCTGCTTTTTCAAAAATCTTGTCACTCGCAACAATTCTCACACCATATTTTCGGGTCAAACCCTCAAGTCTTGAGGCTGTATTTATCGCATCCCCGATTGCGGAGTAGTTGAATCTTTTTTCAGAGCCCATATTTCCGACAATTGCTTCACCAACATTTACACCGACACCCATTTTAACATCAGGTTTACCCTCTTTTATAAATTCTTTTCTCACCGCATCCATCCGCTCAACAATCTTCAGAGCTGTTCTGCACGCCTCTTTTTCCTTGTCAGGAATATCAATCGGAGCACCATAAAGAGCCATCATCGCATCACCCATATATTTGTCGAGGAATCCGTTGTGTTCAAAAACAGCGGCAGTTGCTGGTGTAAAAAGGCGGTTTATACACTGAATCATAACTTCCGGCGCAACAGCTTCAGACAAAGATGTAAATCCTACAATATCGGCAAAAAGTGCGGCAATCTCTTTTTTATCCCCAAACAGTTTTATCTGATTTACATCGCCTGTAACTCGTTTTAAGAGCTTCGGGTCAAGGTATTTTTCAAATGCAGCCTTCATCTGGTCTCTTTCACGGTCAACAAAAAAGTATTTTCCCATCGAAACGCCGAGCATAATAATCCAGAGAAAGATTATTGGCGTAAACGAATAAACAAGATAGCCGCTCATGAGAAATAAGTAGGAAATAACCAATAAAATCAAAGTGTAAACCCAAGTAAGACCTATAGTTATAAAGAGCTGGAATCTGTAGTATATTTTGTGAAGGAAAAAAAGCGGAAATAAAAGAAAAAGAAACGGAAAAATATTTGGGAGTCCCGAATCTACAAAACTCTGCCTGATAATATTTGAAAAGAAAGTTGTGTGAATATAAACACCTGGAATATTGTTTGATTTTGAGGTTGCGCGAACATCATAAGCAGTTCCCATCGCAGTTGAACCAACAAAAATAACCTTATTGCTGACATCTGCATTCTCAATATCTGCAATTGAAAAAGTATAAAAACTCGACTCATCTCCAAAATTATTAATCCACGCCTTCCCTTCTTCATTGACTGGAATTGAGTATTTCCCAACCTCAATCATCTCAATTCCCCGCTCGGAATAAAGGATTTTCGGAATTGAATTATTCTCATAAATTCTGATTGCGGCAAGTGCAAGAGATGGCAGAACCAGCCATTTTTTCTCGTTTTTTTTAATACCAAGAATCAGAGGATACTTCCTTGTTATTGCATCGTTATCCTGCTCCATATTAAAAAAAGCAAGCGATGCTGAAGCAGGCAAAATTGTGGTTTTTTCAGGAAGAATCAGATTTATCATTTCAGATTTCATCGGATAGGTTCCAGCTAATTCTCTCGTGTTTTCAAGTGGTTTAAACATGAGCGAAGCTTTGCTCTGAATCATATCAAAATCTCTATCACTGATTTTTTCCTTCTCTTTTTCCCATTCATATTTAAATGATGACTCAAAGATTGAGCCCATGACAACCTTGTTGCCATATTTTTTTAGAATCTGAATAAATTCTTCGTTTGGATTTTTATAAGGAATTCCAGCCGCGCTAGAAAGTTCCTCCACCTTTTTATTCAGCTCAAGCTCGACCTGTTCAGAAAAAACAACATCAAAAACAATGCCTTTTGCCCCTTTTTGAAAAGATTTCTCAATAAAATCAGAGATTACCTTTCTGTTCCAAGGCCATCTGCCATATTTTTCAAGCGACCTGTCATCAATAGCAGCCACCGCAACGCTTGGCGGTGCTTTTTCGTCAGGCATAAGTTTTATCTGAATATCATAAAGAACCATTTCAAGAGGATAGAGAAAGTTGGAAACAGAAGGATCACTCAAAAATCTCAGATAAACAATTGAAAAGAGAGCAAAAACAGTGAATGCAATACCTCTTACAATCCTGAAGCTGCGCTCTCTTTTTGGAATATTTTTCATTGTGCCTCCATATTTCTAAAATTAGGTAAGCAAGTATAGAAAAAAAAATTAGTCACTGCAATTTTTAAAGAGATTTTCTTAAACAAAACCGTGATTTCAATAATTAATTGAAGAATCGAACAGACTAGAAATACCCTGATTGCTTGGTCTTTTCATCACTTTTCACCAAGCTAATTTAAGCTTTTTCAAGAATTTTTTCATAAAATCATTTCTCTGGCAAGCTTTTTGTATATAGCGACATGATTGTTTGAAAATATAACTCTCTTGAAGGGAGCTCCCAATGAAAATAAAAAGGTTTGAAGGCAAAAGTTTCACCGAAGTGATGCAGATTGTAAAAAAAGAATTTGGAAAAGATGCAGTCATTGTTTCGACTGAAAATTTAAATGGCAAAGTTTTTGTAACTGCCGCAAAAGATTATGATATTGATACAAAAAAGCCTGACGCCGAAGAGTTTAGGCCAAAGCCTAGAACATATCAGGAACGAGCTTACAGCGACACTGTTTTTCCAAGTGTCGAAGCTCCGGCCAGAGAGTCAAGAGAAGCTTTTTCAAGAGAAACTTCGGGCACTTACACAGAGATAGATTCTCTAAAAAAAGAGATTAAAAGGCAGCGGGAAAAACATTCCAAACAAGAGGAGTTTTTTCTGAAAGAACTTGGAATGCTTCGAGAATCACTTTCCGCTCTTCTTCAGCAGACTGTCGGAAAAGACAGCTCAATTCCTCTCCAGTACACGCCATACATAAAAGCTGGAATAGAGGCCGGAATTGAAGAAGACATAATAATTTCAATGCTTAACACAACTGGCATAAGCAAAAATGAAGTTTTTGCTGAAGAACGCTCTGCTAGAGACTATCTTGTAAGAAGCTTTGCGACAATGACTGAAGCAGTTGATTTAATTGACAATATAGACAAGACAGGCGGCACCTATCTTTTTGCAGGCCCTACAGGTGTCGGAAAAACGACATCACTTGTCAAAATTGCTGCAAATCTGATACTTCAGAAAGAAAGAAATGATATTGCCCTGATTTCGCTGGATTTTATGCGATCAGATGGCTCAGAGCAACTAAAAAGATATTCAAAAATTCTTGGAGTCCCATGCTGGTGCTTTAGCAGCTCCGAAGAATATGCAGCAAATATTCAGACAATAAAAAAACAGTTCAAAATCATACTTGTTGATACCGCCGGAGTAAGTCCGCTAAACAGAGAATCCCTTGATTTCCTTGCAAAAATAGCTGACAGCCACTATACTTTCCCAGTTCTTCATATTCCGGTTGCTACAGAATATGAACAGGCATTTTCAATTTTTGATATTTTTTCTAAAGTTTTAGGAGAACCTGTTGTGGCTTTTACAAAAGAAGACGAAGCTATGAGAAACGGATTAATGGCCTCTATTTCAATTGCAAGAAAGCTCCGCGCCGGTTTTGTCACAAATGGACAGAAAATCCCGGAAGATATTATAAGACTCAAGCATCCGCTTGCTCTGGCCGAACTTATTTTTTCAAGAAAATACGATAATATTTAAAAGGTGAAGATAATGAATAAAACTGTGCAAGTATTCTCTTTTACATCAGGAAAAGGTGGCGTTGGCAAAACAAATCTTATTGTAAATTTAGGAATTGAGCTCTCCAAAAGAGGCAAAAAAGTTCTCCTTATTGACACAGATTTAGGTCTCGCCAATGTTGATATTGTTCTTGGACTTGCACCAAAATACAATATAAGACACCTTTTTTCAGGCGAAAAAACACTGGAACAAATTATGATTGACGGACCTCTTGGCATGAAAATTCTGCCCGCATCATCCGGCGTTCAGGAGCTTTCACATCTTACCCAGGAACAAAGTTATGGATTTTTGAATGCGGTTGAACAGTTCGATTATTTTGACTATATTCTTCTGGATACAGGTGCTGGAATAAGCGATAATGTCTTGTATTTTAATGCATCGGCGCAGGATGTTTTTGTTGTAGTCACACCAGAACCAACATCTCTGACTGACGGTTACGCAATAATGAAAGTCCTTAACCAGCGGCATAAAATCACACGATTTAAGGTAGTTATAAATATGGCAGAAAATTCCAAAGAAGCTTTTACCGTATTCCAAAGATTAAGCAAAGTGGCAGAACACTTCCTGAATATCGGACTTGATTATGCTGGATTTGTCTATCGTGACAAGCTGATGAATCAGGCAGTTATCAGCGGCATCGGAAACGTCTATCGCGCTGAGTTGTTGTTTCGAGCTGGGTTGAACCCAAAAACGCCAGGGGAGAAGATCAAAGAGAGCGCACTTATTGAAATCTGGGATGACGCCGTGAA
>CAZISX010000024.1:0-9621 GCA_964542005.1 uncultured Spirochaetales bacterium | reverse complement strand
GCATGTATAAAAACGATTGCGGATAAAGTTGAGCAAAATGGATTTTTATCAAGACCTACTGGAAATGTTCAGCTTTTCTGGGAGCAAAGTATTCTTAACCTCAGCAGGTTTAATCAACACTAATCACAAACTATCATTCCTCTGTATATAAAAGGACTTGCAACAATCGCACCTAATCATACAACATCAAATACAATCATATACAATCAACAAAAAGGTTGCTTTTTTGGTACTCGGTGCTAATATCAATAGTAAGTACCAAAGTTTGAGTACCAAAACCAAAGAGGTGTTACATGAAACCGATTGAAAAAAGTTTAAATAAAGTGGAATCATTTAACAAAGCACTGAGTCGGGGCGATATTCGGCTAAAGGTAAAGCCACTAACAAACGGCCGTTATTCTCTGTTCCTTGCTTTCTGGAACACAAAAACCAATAAGAAGGAATATAAGATGCTGGGTTTAACCCTCACCGGTGATGCTTCAAACGATGAGAACGCTTTGACAGAAGCAAAAGCGGAGCATTCCAAAGAAACAGGCTTTAAAAGAAAATGTGAGGCGTTGAAAGAAAAATATTCACTCAGAAAAGATGAAGTAAAAGAGGCTGATAAAACCAGTGGTATTCTGTTTTTAGATTATTATGATAAGGTTTTTGAGGAAAAAAAGCGGAGGGACAATTTGCAGCCTAACACCTGTGAGCTGTATAGCACTGTTTACAGGACAATAAAACCTTTTACAGAAAACATCTTACTGGAAAACATTACGCCGGAACTGCTTTTGCAAATAAAGGAAAACCTTGCAGCTAAAATTAAGCCGAGTTCTTTACAGACATATTTCATGAAAATCAAAATGATACTGGCAGAAGCGGCAAGAGATGGTTTATTGATTAAAAACCCTATGGATAGAATAAGGTTTTCGACAAAGGAAATTGAGGAAGACAGGAAGGCGAATATAAAATACCTGACACCTGATGAACTTCAAAAAATTGTGACTACCAAACACCCGTTGTATTGGGAAGTGCAAAATGTCTTTATTTTCAGCTGTTATACGGGACTCAGAATATCGGACATTGAACAGCTCAAATTTTCTAATATTGATGAAGAAACAGGTACTCTAAAAATTAAGATACAAAAAACCAGAAACCTTATATCTATCAAGCTTAACAATACAACTTTGAGGATATTAAAAGAACAGCGTGAAGCTGGAAGAACTGATAGGGTTTTTGAGATGAAGGGAAGAAGTTCTTCACAGATGCAGCTGTTAAAACTATCTAATTTTCTGGGTTTAAGAAACCTGACATATCACATGGCAAGACATACCTTTGCAGTCAACTCTATAACCAACGGTGTTGATTTATACACTCTTTCTAAGATGCTGGGGCATACTTCCTTAGAGACTACTCAAATTTATGCTGCCGTGATTGATTCTAAGATGGCTGATGCAATCGCCAAACTTCCTGAATATTGAGAGGTGAAGAGATGTTGACAAGATATGAAAAAAACAAAATTGAGGATTTAATACATAGCTTCCAGAATAGATGTTTGGTTTCTGGAGTTGCAGGCGGTGTTGTGAATTTTTTACATCAAGATACGGAATCATTGAATAATGAACTTTTAGCAATTACAGAATTTAGAATTTGTGATTATTTTTTAAAAGAGTGCAAAACTAAACATACACAATATAAGCATATAAATACTTATATGGACTTCTTTGAGCATTTTGGGGCGGCTGTATCTAAAGCGTATTTGATTGCTCAGGAAAAAAGAAGTATTAAAAACCCCAAAACTATTGATGAAATACACAAGGCTATTGATGAGGAAAGCTTGTTGATGGAGCAGATAACTGATGCGGAAAAATCTGAATTTCAACAAAAGAAAATTGGCGGTGATGATACCGACGGATTTAGAAAGAGATGGAACGAGTTTTTACAATTCCCAATGGTAGACCATGCCATAAAATATTTATGCAAAGATGACGGCACTGTTGGTTACATAAACATGGATGTTGATATTTCAAACATGCCAAAAGTCAGTAGTTATTGGGCAAGCGACTATTGGAAGATGCTTGATGAAAAATATCAATATCCAATAGAACTTCAAACATTATTTCAATACACCCTCTTTTCTCTTATCAAAAAAGCATAGTTTCTAAATATTTTTTTTCTTTATAACTGCCTGAAATTATTGTGTCCTAAGGACTAATCAGCGTGTAAACAGAGCCTTGTTTTTTGTTGCAAATTTAATCTGTATGCCTTATTCTTTTGACAGCTAAACGCGAGTTGCGCTTAGTGCCGATAACATTTTAAAGGAGTACAGACCATGAACTACATCACAACAAAACAGCTCAGTGAGCTTACAGGCTGGACAGTCGCCTCAATCCATTGTATGACTGCTAGAAAACAAGTACCTTTTTACAAATTCGGTAAAAAGAACTTATTCCTCATTTCAGAGATTGAAGAGCTTATTGCAAAAAAACGAATCAACCCATCAAATGAGGTGTAAAATGAAAAGAGATACCCTTATGAAAGTATCCCGTGCTTTAGAGCTTGCAGCGTTTAAAGCAACAGAAGATTACCCTATTCCAATTACTACAGAGATTATCACAGGTGAGGAGTTCCAGACAGTCACAACAAAGTTTCATTGCACTTTAGAGGAGAATGATTGATGCTTAAACAAGAAGATAAGGGTCAAGGTTGCCGCCTTAACCCTTTGAATCTACAAGATTTTTCAGATTGTCTTGTAGATAATATAGCAGAACCAGCTAATAAAGTAAAGAACTTTTTCACTGTAAAATCTGCAAATCAGGTGCTAAAAGATGCCTACCTGTTACCGCCGCAAAAAGAGCTTTTTGGGAAGCTATGGTTCGAACATGAAATCTGTTGCCTCTTTGCTGATACAAACACAGGCAAATCAATCCTTGCTGTTCAGGTTGCTGAAACAATAGCCGGTAACAATAGCCTGCTTAATTGTGATATTCCGCCTGCAGCTGTTCTATATTTTGATTTTGAATTGTCCGAGAAACAGTTTCAAACACGCTATACAGAAGGGAACCAGCTTTATCAATTCTCAGACAAGTTCCAGCGGATAGAAATCAATCCTGATGCTGACATTCCAGCAACGCAGACTTTTGAGGATTGTTTAACAGAGCAGATTGAAGAGCTGGTTATATCTTCAGGTGCAAAAATCTTAATTATTGATAACTTGACCTACCTCAGAAGTGATAATGAGAAGGCAAAAGATGCGCTGCCATTAATGAAAAAATTGAAGCAGCTGAAGAGCAAGTACCAGTTGAGCATACTGATTTTGGCTCATACTCCAAAGCGTGATAACACAAGACCGCTGGGGAAGAATGATTTAGCTGGTTCCAAAATGCTCATTAATTTTGTGGATAGTGCCTTCTGTATTGGTGAATCTCAGAAAGATAGCAAGCTCAGATATATCAAGCAGGTAAAAAGCAGAAATGCAGAAATCATTTATGATGCTGAAAATATAATGGTTTGTAAGGTTATCAAACAAGATGCTTTCCTTCAATTCTCTTTGGCTGAATACGGCAAGGAGTCAGACCATTTGCAAGAAAAGAAAAAGAGAGACTCAGAGCTTGATAATAAGATTCTGCAGCTTCATCAAGATGAACCTCATCTGTCAGATAGAGCAATAGCAGAAAGATTAGAGACAAACCATAAAAAAGTTGGAAGAGTTTTAAGCAAAAATTAACTGGGACAGTGGGACACTTTGGGACACATGGGACAGTTTTAAAAAGTGTCCCACTTGTCCCACTTTGTCCCAAAAAGAATCATTAGCTATCAATTGTAATCAAAACGGGGTTTACATGGAAACAAATATTGATAAAGCAAAGAAAGTTTCAATCAAATCTTTCCTGAACAGGTTAGGCATTATTCCTAATCAGGCCGGTTTTCTTTGTTGCCCGATACATAAAGAGAAAACAGCTTCATTAAAAATCTACCCTGAAACAAACAGCTTCAATTGCTTTGGTTGTAAAGCAAGCGGCGATATTATCCGGCTGGTAGAGCTACTTTTTAAATGCGATGCAATCACGGCGGCGGGAATTATTTTGAGCTACAGCAATCTTCCGCCATCCACACAAGAAGCAAAACCGGCACAAATACAAGCGGTTAAGGTTAAAGATGCGCGCATAAACACCAAAATCTATAAAACAATTTATGACTTAACAGAGCTTACAGATAAGGGCAAGAGCTATCTGCTTTCCAGAGCTTTAGATTTGAGCACCATTGAATTATTCAGGATTAAGAGCTTAGATAATCCGGCGGAACTGTTCAATCAGCTACTGGCAAGCTATAGCCGTGAGGAATTGAAGCAAGCAGGGTTAATATCTGAAAAGGGCTTTTTTATTTTCTATCTGCCTGCAATCTTATTTTTTCATTTTTCCGGAAATGAAATTGTCTACATCTCAACAAGGAATTTAGAAGGAACACATAAGAGCACAAAACTTGCAGGCATACCTTTTGAGATGTTTGAAATTGGAAGTGATAAGCCAGAAAAGATATATATATTTGAATCGGTTGTTGATGCCGCAAGTTTCTGTCAGCTGTTCAACATCTCTTGCAGGATTGTTTCTTGCGGCGGCATTCCCAGCAAAACCCATATAGAGCGATTAAGAAGTAAATATTGCAGCGAGATAATATTGTGTCTCGATAATGATGATGCCGGAAAAAGAGGTGCTCTACTATTCCCAGAGCTTAAATCGTTCAATCTGGGGCAAATCTGCAAACAGTTAAAGGTTAAAGAGTGTAAAGATTTTAATGAGTTGCTTATAAATATGAAAAAGTAATGTTGTGTTTTGACTGTCTTAAGCAGAACAACATATAATTAAATTAACGCACACACCGAACATAGCCAAGACTGCTGTGTTTCCATATAGCTTCTATTCCATTGTAGTCGAAATCCACAACCCACACAGAATCTGTCATATCTGATTGGACGGAAGACGACCATGAAGTGCCTGTGTCGTCAAATACTGAATGTTGAACCGAATCACCAAAACACTTCAAGCATCCATATTCGTTCCAGCAATATAGCCTACTTAGGCAGCTGTCTGTCACAGCGCATGCGCCGCCAGTCACGGTGCCATTACAGTTTTGTATAAGTGTTCGCAGCTCTGATATTGTCGGCAGTCTGCCACCGATTGAGGCGCAGTAATCCTTTGCTTCCTGCCAAGTGTAGCCGCCATGATTGTCAGGTACTTTTTTATCAGACCAGTTTAGACCGTTATGCTCATGGCAGAATTTGTTTAAATCAGGGCAAGTGTCAGATACAACAACTTCACTGTTTGGTTTATCATTTCCTGTGTTTGTCTCTTCTATTTCATTACTGCCGCATGAAACAAATATCATCGCTGCAATGATTGCTATTAAACTGATTTTCATTCGATTACTCCTTGTCTAAAAAATTTATAACCAAATTACAATAAAAAGGTTTTTATGTCAAACTAATATTTGATAGCGTAATAGAATTTTTCTGCCGAGTTATTTATTGTTCAGTTTTTCTGATAGGAGTCACCAAGTATTTCCATGATTTTTCTTCAGATTTAATTTCACCGTCAATATCTCTCAAGGTCGTTATCCCGAATAAAGACTGCATCTTTTCCAACACCTTAAAAGCTGTATTGAGTTCACCCTTAACCAAAGCGGCTTGATAAAGTGCTCGGTATTGTAGCAAGAAGTCACTCATAATCTCATTTTTATCTTTCTGTAAAAACTCCATAACTTCAGCTCTTGCGACTTGCATATACATCCGAGCGGTTTTCTCTGTAACCTGATAGTTGTCTTGACAGTATTTCACAATATCGCCAGAAGTTCTATTTTCAGCAAGAAGCGTTGTTATCGTGTTCAGCCTATTTTCCAACATTGATTTGTTGCATCGAACCTTTGCCATTTCATCACCTTATATCTATTACAATCGTTCTGCAAATATATTACCATGCAAGTATTATATGTCAACTGCTTTAGAAAAAATGCGAAATATTTTTAGAGGGGTAGTAATCATCTGACTCAGAAAGATTGATGGGGTCATTTGGTTTTGAGACCTTGAGTGCGTGCTCGTGTGTTGCGTGCGTGTAGAGTCAGTCAAGCTGACAAGGTGCTTTTATAAAGATTAACAATAAGCTCTTATTCAATATATATAAAATTTGCTTTTTCTTACCTTAATAGCTATCTTAATTTGTTTTCAAGTTGAGCTGAAGGATAAACAAATTCACTTTTCAAGCTGTTTCCGGCATATTCTTGGCACTAGCGTTTATAAGTAGTTGAAATTATTGCAAGTGATATTTCTGGGAGCGAATGGTTACAAACAGCGACTATCAGAACTAGAATTTTCCCCACATATTGAAATATTCATAGAACTGCTGCATATAATCTTTTGTGTCCTTACCATAGGATTCAAGAATCTCTTTTTTATCTTTGCAAATAATAAAAGCCATCTCTTTTCCCATGATTTTGCTGATGATAAACTCATTTTCCGCGCCTGCTTCATCACTATATTTGAATTCACAAAGCTCTTTATCAAAATCAGCAGTAAAATCAAACCCGCATTTAGGGCAGAAAAAATCAACACATGCGCCATTTTGAACAGTAATGTTGTCTGAAAGAATTTTGCCGCCAAAGCTGTCTTTCTGATGATTCAGTTCAAACATACTTTCTGCTGAAAAATAGGTTCCGGTCAATTTTCCTTTTAAATTCAGTTTTCCAGTTTCCAGATTGTAAAAAGAGTTTTTACATTTTGGACACAAATAATTAACACCCATGATTTCCTCCGGTAAATTAATAGCAAGTTGTGAATCAATACTACTTTTGATAAAAAGCTAAGTCAAGAAAAGTATTCAAAACTATTTCAATTTATTCCTGAGCCTGCTAAAGAAACAGCTCACTCATGCGAATTGATTAAAATTAAAATAAACGAATTTCTAACAATTACTCTTGCATATCAAAAGAAGTTGTGTATTATAGTGCCGTCTGAACGGTGAAGGATGCGGGGTTAAAATGATTTTTTTTAGAAAATGTATGATGTGCAGAAAGTATTTCAAAAGTGAAGAAATCAGAAGAAATGAAGGATTATGTGATGAATGTGCGACAACTCCAGAGGAATATTCCAGATTTGTCGAGAGATTTGATGACAAACACGGCATTACCAAAAAAGCTGTTGGAAGAATCTCGCTGAAGAAGAAAAAGTTCGCGGTTTAGTCTGGTCGATATTATTAAAATAGCATTCGGGTGCTGCTGTTAGCTATTTGTAAAAAAGAAAAACCAGAACAAAACTCAAAATAAAATCTTTACAAAAAACAAACCCTACTGTATTCTCAACTGTCAATTAAAAAAATGAGATAAACAGCACAATGTTATCAATTCTTGGAAATAACAATTCCCCTTCTTCAGAAAAGGTGGCGCAAACGCGACGGGGTAGTTCTCCGTTTTTCCCCAAAAACCTTTCCGCACTAGCAAGAAACTACAAAGGAACACTCAGAAATGACTAAGGAACTGCAAGAAATGTCTGAGCATCTGCATGAAATGGCAAAGGAACAGCAAGAAATAAGAGAGCTGAAAGTTTTCGCGAAAGTGGCACTTAAAAGGAATACCGAGTGGATTAAGAAAATGGGGTTTAGACAATTTTTTGAAGGTAAGAATTATGAAAAAAAGTGTTTTAATTACAATTTTGGCAGGAATTGTGGCAGTTATGATTTCCTGTGGCGATGATGCTAAAGATTCAAAAACAGCACAAGGGGCAAAAGGCGGTGCGTGCTACAAAAACGGCACCTGCGACAGCGGGCTTGAATGCTATTCAAATGTTTGTGTTGATCCTGATGAACATGGTGTGACTGACACAGGAAATGAGAAAAATGACTATGATTATCCAAACACCACCACTGACAATGAGAAAAGCGATAACGATGTTGTTTTAACCGGTTCTTGTCCATCAAACAACAAATTCTGCCATGAGCACGACGGTCTTTTCTGGTCAGATAAATCCGAGAGAATGACTTGGGAAGAAGCAATTGCCTATTGTTCAGATATGGGTGGAAGATTGCCTAATATTAATGAGTTAAGAACACTTATTATTAACTGTCCGGGAACTCAAACAGGTGGCACATGCAAAGCTTCAGATCCTGATTGTCTTTCTTTTGATGAATGCTGGAGCGAAGAGAGTTGTCATTGTGACGGCAGTGCAGAGAGCTATTCAGCACTGGGGGATGATAAAAACACCAGGCTGTGGTCGGCCTCGGAGCTATCAGATAGTTCTGAACACTCGTGGAATGTGTACTTCGACAACGGTGATGTGGACGACATCCACAAGACCAGCAATACCTTTCTCCGGTGTGTGCGGCATTAGACCACGGTATGCGGATAAGAAAAGCTGCCGGTGGCAGGTTTTCCCGCTGGAAACCGTAGCGCTTCAGCACTAAGGAAAGTGCTTTGATTATTTAGTGCTTTTCTTGGAAAAGCACATTGGTTTTCGCCGTGAGGCGGATCGAGTTTTTAGAGAAATGTGATATGGCGTAAATCCTGAAAACGGGTTTTCCGCCGAAAACCTCTACAAATCAAAAAAATCCTGATAATCCTGTAAATCTCGGCCCGTTTTGACATTCAGAAAGTTGTCTGATATAATCGGGAAAATTTTTTGGGGAGATTTCCATGACTCTTTTGACTGATGACAAGATTTTTAAAGCAATCAAAGAACTGCCAAAAGATAAAAAAAAGGAAGTTTTTGATTTTATTGAATTTCTTCTAAGCAAAACAAGAAAAAGGAAAAAAACAAAAAATGCAGATGCAATTCTTGCTGTTTCTGTGTGGAATGATGAAGATATTTCGAAAATTAAAACAGCCGGAGACGAGGTTTCTAAATGGAAAATTCAAGAATTTTAGCAGATACTTCAATAATTATTGAACATCTGAGAAAAGAGGATAAAAAAAGGTCTGTTCTTTACAATCTTATGCTGAAATATGAGATATGTATATCAAGCGTAACAGAGTTCGAGCTTTTGGCTGGAGCTACCAATAAACAAAAACAAAGTGATATAGAGACAGTTCTGGGGTGTTTTCAAATATTTCCATTTTCTTCTGAAATTGCAAGTGTTGCTGCTGATATTTACCAAAATTTAAAATCTAAAAATCAGCTTATAGAAATTAGAGATATATTTATTGCAGCTACTGCAGAAGCTTTAAATCTTCCTGTTGCGACACTGAATAAAAACCATTTTGAACGGATAATATCTTTGAAATTAATATCCTAAATAGAAGCAGTGTCAAAAACAAAGTGCTAACCAAGAAAATAAGAACAAGCAACCCGCCGAAACCCTTACAAATCAAAAAATCCTGTGAATCATAGTCCATTTTGACATTCAGAAATTTGTCTGATATAATCGGCCGAAATTTTTTGCGGAGTCAAAATGAGAAAACAACTTTCGACAAGTGTTTACACTTTTAAAACAATAATCGAAAACAACGGAATGTTTGTTGATAAAACAAAGGAATATTATCAACTTGTCAGCAAATTAAACGGTCAGTTTTTTCTCTCCCGCCCGAGAAGATTCGGAAAATCCATGACTTTATCAGCACTTGAATCAATATTTCTTGGAGAAAAAGAGCTTTTCAAAG
>CAZISX010000023.1:41075-41383 GCA_964542005.1 uncultured Spirochaetales bacterium | reverse complement strand
TGGGAAGCTTTGTTTTTGCCTGATTTTGTGGTTTTTGTGCGAAAGTTGGGCTAAAGCTCCAAGTGAAGAAAATCCAAGAATCATTTTCATTCTTGTATTAGCTTTGTTGGGAGAGGCCATATAGCCAAAACCAGCTCCGGCAAGTGCTCCGGCAACCTGACTAAGCATTATGAACGAACCCTGACTTGAACTAAAATCTTTGTTTTCGACAAGGCGGCTTCCAGCTATAAGTCCCATCACAGAGCCTGCCATTGATGTTGCTATATAAACTTTCCCGTTTCTAGTATTTGTCAGACTTGTTGCGGCTA
>CAZISX010000023.1:39843-41052 GCA_964542005.1 uncultured Spirochaetales bacterium | reverse complement strand
CTCCAGACCAGATAATATCTGCATCTCCTCGTGTATAGTTTTCGCTATCTCCTAGAAAAGAGCCTGCAACCATGCCGGCAGCTGTGCTTAAAAGCGTTAATCCTGAGGTAAGTCTGACCTTGCTTGATCTGTCGGCTGGAGCTGAAACATTTTTTGATGAAGAGTTTTTTTCATTTGAATCGCTGCTTTCTGCATCAACTGTAATATCAAAAAGAGAATAAGTAAAACCTGCCATATAGGATGCCCCAAGTCCAATAAACATTCCAAAATCTCCGCCAACGCCGATAAGCTCAGCTTTTCCTGTGCTCATTTTTGTTTTTTCTGCGAGAAAGTATCCTCCCAAAAGTTCGCCCATGCTTAAGAGATTTCCTGTAAGAAGTCTTCTTTTCCAGCTTTTATCTTCATTACTCAAATAGCCGCTCGCAAGATCACTCAAAAGCCAGCCGTGAATAATTCCTCTTGTTCCGCCATAAACAGAAAGTGATGATTGAGCCTCTGTTACGCCATGGTTTTCTGTTGCAAAATATGGAACAAAAAACCCAAGTCCGCCTGTAATAAGTGTGGAAGAGCCAATAATTTTAGCCTTTTCTGGAGAACTTTTGTCTGAATCCTGCAAAAGCGAGTAAGGAATAGACCAGCCATAATATCCTACAGAAAGGAGTGTTGTATATGTCAAAAATCTAGTTCGGCCTTCGTGATCAATCTTTTTGTAATTTTGTCTGATGAGATTGTCTCTTATATTTTCCAGGAAACTGTCAATCTCAGCTTTTGACATGATTTTTCTATCTTTTGCTTTCAAACCTTTGTCTAAATAGAAAATTTCAAGAGCATACTGATTTTCATCAATCTGATAGATTACAGCTTTTACAAATGCTGAATATTCCGGGAAAAGTGCCATATCTTTAGCCATTTTTTCATCAATAAAATCGGCATTTGAATTAATGGGAACAAGTTTTTCAAATCCATAGAGTGACGAAAACAGAACAAAAATCAGGAGAAATATATATAAACGCATTGCAACCTCCTAGAATTTTCCAAACTTTATCTGACTCATAAGAACAAAACCGCCAAAATCACAGTTATAGAAAAAACGATCTGGTGCTCCTGCTTTTACATAGGCATGTTCATCTATTCCCAAAATTGATCTATAGCTCACACCAAGTGAAAGTCTAATCATTTTGAAGAAATCAGCATCCACAGCAATTTCCG
>CAZISX010000023.1:27944-39806 GCA_964542005.1 uncultured Spirochaetales bacterium | reverse complement strand
CTTGTTTTCTTAAACGCAAACCATCATCATCTTCCCAATCAGAAACAACTCTTGTCTCAATATTCCGTTGAGGAATAAGAGTGTATGCAGCAACGCCTAACTCCATATTATTATTGATAATCCACCCTCCTCGCATTCCAATCAAAGCTCCGGAATCACCTTTGCCCCACAAATATGAATCATCATTCATTGGTGAATATTTAAAAGAGAGCGCACCGTATCCACCATAATGCTGCTCTGCACTGTGTAGATTTAGTGAAAATGCAAGAATCATAAATACTAAAATTTTTCTCATCTAAAATCTCCTATTCCACAAGCCAGCTTTCATCAAGATAATACCGCAAAATTACAGGCTGCATCAACGAATTTACCTCGATTTCAGGAGCTTCAAGCCAGTTTTTACCAAAAACTGTTGCTGCCCTGAATTTTTCACCTGTAAGATATTTTGTCTCTTTTTTTATCGTTAATTTTGAAATCTTTTCATTAATTTTTTCTTTTGGAAATGTTTCCGAAAAACCTAAGAACCAGCCCCATTCACCAAAACTCGGCACATTGTCGTGATAAGAAATTACGCGAAAACCTGCTGATTCCATTGTTTTTTTTATGCAGAGATAGCTTTTTTTAGCATGATAGGGGCTTGTTGCCTGAACCGAAATAACGCCATCTTCTTTAAGCACAAACCTGAGCTTTGAATAAAATTCGCGGCTGTAGAGTTTCGCGAGTTCGACCGAGTTTGGATCAGGTAAATCAACAATAATTACATCAAAAATCTCTGACTCTCCGTTTTTTGCAAAGTTTGAAATGAAAAGATCGGCATCAATGTTTATAATCTGAACAGATGCTGTCTTCTCCGGCTTTTCGTTTCGGGATGAAGAGAACTCCTCTTTTCGCTGATACAGCATTTCAATCCCTTTTCCAGAAATTCCTGAAGAATTCAAAAGATTGACTCTCGCATCTTTAAAGGAATCTTTATTAAGCTGCCTCATAATACTATTTTTACTGCAGAAATCGGTCATATCCCTGTCAAGATCAACAAGTGTGATTTTTTCTGCATCGCCATACTTCAAAACCTCTCTTAGCGCCATTCCATCGCCGCCGCCAAGTATAAGAATATGTTTACGATTTTCCGCAACAGACATTGCAGGATGAACTAGCTGCTCGTGATAAATATACTCATCAAGCGATGAAAACTGGAGATTACCGTTTATGTAAAATCTGTATTCATCAAGCTTTTTGTTATTAGTCATTACAAGCCGCTGATATTTGGTGGTTTTTGAAAAAACAATCTTATCTTCATAAAGTCGCTGCTCAAGAAGAATGCTCCAGCCTCTATTTTGGGAATATCCGGCAGTTATAAGAAAAGCTGTTGAAATAATTAGGATAATCGGAAGAATTTTGTGGGTAACAAGATTGTGTTTCCAGAAATAGAAAAATGTGAAAACAGCAACAAGAAAATTAAAGCCAGCCATAATAAAACTGATTTCAGTCAGCGGAAAATTTTTGATAAGATAGAAAGTCCAGATTACTGCTCCAATAAAGCTTCCAATATAATCGGCCGAAAGTATTCGTGAAATATTGATTCCAAGCGTTTTTGAATACTTCTCATTAATTCGCAGAATAAGAGGAATTTCAAAACCTATCAAAAACCCGATTGAGGTAACAAAAAAGTATTGAATAAGTTGAAAATTATGTTCCGCAAATCCGAATGCGCCATAAATTGCAATTGGCGCAAATCCGCCAAGAATAGAAAGAATTGCCTCTAAGATGACAAATTTCTCTATCAGGCGGGAATCACTCATAAATTTCTGCACCCAGCCGGCAAACCCCATCATAAACATCATTAAAGCAATAATTATGCTGAACTGTTCAATCGAATTTCCCAGAATATAGGTTGAAACAGTTGAAAGAATATACTCGTAAACAAGGCCGCTCGCACCTGTGGCAAACATTGAAAAAGCAAGAAGAAAAGAGGCGAACCTTGGGGTTTTACTCGTTTTTTCTGACATTAGAAAGGAATTCTGTCACACGCAGTACCAGTAAATGCGCCAGTTTCAATCATATTGCCATGAGGCGTTTCTGTTATATAAAAAAGAGGAAGATTTTTGCCGACAATAGTAAGGTTTCCCATATCCTCATTTTCGAGACCTTCAGCCACAGTAACCTCAAATTCGCCATCAACTCCGAATGCGTGATAACACTCTTTTGTCTGAAAATCGCTGCCAAGCTCATAAATAACAAAACGGATACCGCCTGCATGAAGAGCTGGTGCAAGTTTATCACCTTTTTCTACAAGACCTGGGATATAAAATTCAACAGTTGGATTAAGCATGTCCGCAAGTGTCGGGCCTGAATAAGAGACCTGTTTTATTAAAATCTCATGAAAAGGTTTCCCTTCCGCATCTATTGTTGTCCGTTTGTAGCTGTAAATCTCAGCATCTGTAAATGTGCTGCCAGGGAATTCCAGAGAACCAATTTTACCTTCAAATCCAGCGGTTTTTCTTTGAATATCATCATAAAATTGTTTAGCGTATTCCTTGTCTCCAGATTTAACAATATTCATAAGTTTTGTTGTTGAAAACTCAATATTTGCAAAACCGTAAGGAGTCGCGCAGGAAGAAGTATCCCAACCGGAACAGTCAATAAGGCATGGAACGCCGGAATGTCCATAAGTTCCAGGCTTAACTTTGGAGCAATCCTCAATCATATCAAGTGTGCAAACCGCTTTATCTGTTCCGCAAAGTGAAGCACCATCGCCATCGGGCAGAATCTCGGAATCAGGATTTGCATCGCCATCGGGCAGAATCTCAAAATCAGGATTCTTATCATCGCTATCTGTTGTCGCGGAATCAGGGTTCTCTTCATCCTGAAGAAGTGCGTCTTTATCTGAAGCAACATCGTTATCTATTAAAATTTTGTCTGAATCGCTTTTTGAATCTCCTTTTTTACTCTCACTCCAACAACCTGAAATAATAAGCACAATAACTGAAATCAATAAAATAATCTTTTTCACAGAAACCTCCCAAACAATTTGTGTTAAATACTTCTGTTTACAAGTGTTGCACTTGCCTGATCTGTCGGATAAAGAATCATCTCGGCAATTGTAACATGCGACGGTCTTGTTGCACAGAAAATTACAGCATCAGCAATATCTTCGGCCGAAAGTGGTGTCATGCCACGGTAAACAGAGTCAGCCCGCTCATCATTGCCATAAAATCTGACGCGTGAAAAGTTTGTCTCAACCATGCCTGGATCAATTGTTGAAACTCTTACTTTTGAGTTTAAAAGATCCATTCTGAGCGATTTTGTGATTGCTGTAACTGCATGTTTTGTTGCGCAATAAACAGCTCCGCCAGGATATGTTTCGTGACCAGCAATTGAGCCGATATTTATAATGTAGCCGGAATCTCTTTTAACCATATCGGGAAGAATTGCTTTTGTGACATTGAGAAGCCCTTTTATATTGGTATCAATCATTTCATCCCAACCTTCAGGGTTATCTTCCCAGAGCTTATTTAAGCCCCGGCCAAGTCCGGCATTATTGACTAGAATGTCAATTTCTTTAATAGATTCAGGAAGTTCATGGATTAAATTAAAAACAGCGTCTCTTTCTCTAACATCAAGCTGATAAGTAAAAACCTCCACACCGTATTTTTCGCGGATATAATCGCCTTTTTCTTTCAAAAGCTCTATTCTCCTGGCTGTAAGAATCAGCTTTGCACCTTCTGCCGCAAAAGCCTCTGCGCACGCTTCACCAATTCCCGATGTCGCACCTGTAATAAAAACAACTTTGTTGATAAGTGAAATCATGTTTCCTCCAGCTAGTAATTTTTCATAAAATTGGTCAGGATTTCTGTAATTTTATCAATATTTTCGTATGTAACTGATGAATTGAGGGAAAATCTTAGTCGGGAAGTTCCGACCGGCACTGTTGGCGGCCTGACAGCGGAAACAATAAAATTCTCTTTTTGAAGAGAATCGGCAGCAGAAAGTGCTAATTCATTTGTCCCTAAAATAAATGGAATAATGTGGGTATTAAACACATTTTTCTCTTGGCAGAATCTTAATTTTTCTCTGAAATAACCAGATATTTCAAGCAGTTTCTCTCTTCTTTCCTTGAACAAATCCATTCTGTCAAGAACAAATATAAGCCAGTTCAAGGTTATTGGGGGAAGAGCTGTGGTAAAGATAAGCGTTCTGGCCTTGTTAATCAGATAATCATTTATAATATTTGAAGAAATTGTGTATGCGCCCATTCCTGCGAAAGCTTTGCCGAAGGTGCCGGCAATAATATCAATTTGATCTATTACTCCGAAAAGTTCTGACGCACCACAACCAGATTCGCCCAAAACTCCGGCTGCATGAGCTTCATCAACAATCAAAACAGCATCGTATTTTGTTTTGAGTTCAACAAGTTTTCTAAGGTCAGCAACATCACCATCCATGCTGAAAACGCTCTCTGAAATAATAAATGCGTTTTTGCCAAGTTCCCGTTTTTTCTGAAGCATTTCTTCAAGATGAGCATAGTCAAGATGATGATAGCGGACAACTTCGGCGCGGGAAAGAATTGTCCCGTCAACAATGCTGGCGTGATTTAGTTTGTCTGAAAAAATTATGTCACCGCGGGTTGCAAGAGCGGGAATTACGCCGCTATTGAGATGGTAGCCGCTTGAAAAAACAAGTGCTGATTCCCGTTTGTACCATGCGGCAAGCTTTGTTTCAAGTTCATGATAACATTCATTATTTCCTGCAAGAAGTCTTGACGATGTTCCACCTTGAGCAAATCTTTTTATTGTTGAAGAGCTTCTGGAATCAAGAAAATCCTCCAAAAGCGATTTGTCAGCAGAAATTGAAAGATAATCGTTTGTCGAAAGGTCAATAGCGTTGTTTTTGTTGGAGTTTTTGAGAGTTCTAAACTGCGATTTTTCTTTAAGCAAAAGAAGCTCTTTTTCTATTTTATCTAAAAATGAATTTGTCATTAAACCTCGAAAGAGAGTCCATCATAGCCAGGCTCAATAAATTCAGGCACCATTTTTTTTACCGCGTCGTAATCAAACCGGTGATTCATGTGGGTAAGATATGCTTTTTCAGGAGATATTCTTTTAATAATTTCAACAACATCGGTGAGTTTAAGGTGTTTGTGATGATCGTTCATAACAGTTGTTGAAATAACCAGTTTTTTTATCCCTTTTAATTTGTGAATTTCCTCGTGACGGATTCCGCTGAGATCAGCAAGAAATGCAAAATCGCCAATTCTGAAACTCAAAACATTTGAGTGGCCATGCGGGTGAAGCACAGGAATTATCTCAATTCCATGAAAAAAAATTGTAGAAGTAACAACCGAATATGGAGTAATAAACGGCTCCTCTCTGTATTCGTTTGTGTGGAAAAGATAGTCAAATCTTCTTTCGAGAATTTCCCGGGTTTCCGGCAGTGTAAACATTGGAATCGGAGCATTTTTTTCAAAAGCAATTGCTCTCATATCGTCAATTCCGGCAATGTGATCGCTGTGAGCGTGAGTAATCCAGATTGCATCAATAGTTTTTATGTTTGCTTTTAAAAGCTGTTCTCTTATTTCAAAAGGTGTGTCAACCAGAATTGTTTTGTGATTTGTTTCAACCAGAATTGAGAATCTTGTTCTTTTGTTTTTAGGGTTTTCCGATTTGCAAATATGACAGTTGCATAAAAGCTGAGGTGTTCCTGTTGAGCTTCCTGTTCCTAAAAGGGTTATTTTCATTTGAGAAGTCTATTCCAAATTCCTTTTTTTTCTTTTTTCTTAAGATTTTCTTCGAGAAGATTGATCATACTTTGAAGCTCGGCGATTCTGTTTCTGAGGTCTCCATTTTCTTTTCTGAGCCTTTCTGTTTCAGAGCTGTCCTCTCCTTTAACAGTCATTTTTTTATCATTTCTCTTTTCTGGAGCTGTCGCTTTTTCATCGTTTTTATTAGGTTTTTCCGAAGATTTTGTGTTGAAATTATCTGAAGATTCGTCATTAAACCATTTTTCATCTTTTGCAGGTTCATCTTCAATTGTCAAAAGCTCTGCCTCTACAGTTGAATCAAAATCAAGAAATTTAAAAAATTCGCCTGACTCATTTTTTGCAACACCTTCAATTTTAACACCTTTTGCTATTTCCATAGATTCCAGCACTTTTTCGGGACTGTAGAGAAGGATAGCATGTTTTTCCTGCTGAATTCCAGATTCTTCAAAAAGGGTTGAAAAATAATTGAGCTTTCTTTTTTTGTCAAAAACAAGAATGTTTTTAAGTATTTTCACCTCTCCAGAGACAGGTTCATCAAAAACATAAAAAAGTTTGACAACACCGGTTGAGGTGAAAACCGCTATAGAGCCATATTTTTCAAGTAATTTAAAAATCTCGGGAAGTTGTTTTCTAGGCGACTGCTGTGGAAGTTTTTCGGTCATTGATTCATCTACTTTTTCGGTTTTAACACCGCCTTCATTGACCAGTATTGAATTTAATCGCTCAAGTGAACTTTGCGGATTCAGATTGTTTGAAAGACACAAGTTCCTAATTTCATGGTTCTTTTCACGAAAGAATCTATTCGCTTCAAGATTGTTGAATGTTATATTGCTTCCTTTTTCTGTAAAATCAATAACACCCATCAAAAAAATCAGAAGCGAGCTGTTTCTTGTAACCGAGAGGAAATAAGGCATTGCTGGGAATGCTTTATTTACCTGTCGAAACCACGCTTTATAGGTCGGAATATGAAGTTTTTTTGCAAGTTCAAAAAAATCCATGTCGCCAAAATAAAAACTTATCGAGCCTTCATATTTTTTTATTAGAGCACCATCATCAAGAATTGATTCAAGATTTTTCCGTACAGGCTCTACATTGCCTGATAAAATATCTTTTTCCGAGATAACAATATTAAGATTCATTATATCCTCCAGAAACTTCTAAATATCCGAATATATTATGGAACGGTTCCGTCCCCTTTCTTTTGCCGCATAAAGTGCCTTGTCTGCTTTGTCGATAAATTCATTTTCATCAGCAAGCATTCCTTCAGCAAAAGCGACAATTCCAAGGCTTACTGTAGCATTAATGCCCGAAAAATCCATATTTTCAATTTTAGTTCTTATCTTTTCTGCTGTTTTTAATGCGCCAGCCTCATCCGTACCGGTAAGAAGAACCATAAACTCTTCTCCGCCAAATCTTCCGGCATAGTCAGAGTTTCTAATATTGTACTTCAAAATATTGCCGATTTTAGAAAGAATCTGATCTCCCATCAAGTGTCCATGGGTATCATTTATTTTTTTGAAGTGATCAACATCAAGCATAATAAGAGATAGCGGAAAGTTGTATCTCTTTGCTTTTTCTATCTCTTTTTTCAAAACATTCATAAAGTGACGGCGGGTTGACAAGTGGGTAAGCAAGTCTGTTGTAGCTATTTCTATGAGTTTGACATTATCAAAAATAATGCCTACATTATCAACTAAAAGCTCAAGAAAATTTATTTCCTGCTCACGAATACTTCCTTTTGAGAGATTTCTCTCAAAATAAATAAATGCCTTGATTTCGCCCTGCACAACAATCGGAACCGCAGTCACAGAAAAAATATCATCATCAACACTGCCTGTGGAGTGGCTAAAATCAAGATCTTCTGTTCTGTTCTGAGAAATATTAGAGGAAAATTCGATTTTTGCTGTTTTCAGCATTTTGGGGATTACATTGCCACGGAATTTTATTTCCGAGATATTGAGCCTTCTAGTTGAGGCATCTTTTATAAAATATTCGAGATTTTCTTCTTCATATCTTGAAACTACCGCAACCATATCTGCGCCAATTATTTCTAAAACCTTGTCTGCAATAATTTCCATAATTTTTTCTATTTCAGTTTTTCCAGCAATAGATTTAACAATATCAACAATATAGGCATAGTTTCTGTTTTTAATTCTAAAGTATTCTATCTGTTTTTTAGTCTCTTCAACATAAAGCTCAATCTTTGAGACAATAAGAGCTCCTTTATCATCTTTTTTGTCGGAAGTTCTTGATTTCATTTCTGTTTTAAGCTCAGCAATAAGCTTTTCGCTTTCGTTTTGTTCTATGTAGTATGAAATTTCGCTGAAGTATGATAAAAAGTTTTTAGCCTGAAATTTAGCCGATTCTTTTCGGCCTTCTTCAATGTATTTTTTAAGTATTATTGAGCCTGGCTTTCTTTCAACAAAAAAGAGGCAGACATAATAGTAATAAAGAATTCTGTAAAAAGGGTAATTTGTTGAAATGCTTGTTTTTTCAACAATATTTATAAGATTGAAAACCTCTTTTTCATCATCTCTTTTGGCTGCATTTATAACTTTTGCAGTAATAAAAAGGAGCATAAACGAATCTTTGTATTCTGGATTTGTTATAAAAATATCTTCAATTTTTTTAGCCAGTTCACCGTAAAAGTCCCGTTCCCCATCAATAATGGATTCAAGAAAAAATAGAGTTACAACTCCTTTGAGCATTTTGCTTGAATCAAGAGACTTTTTTGACTCTAAAAGTCTTCTGAGTTTTCCTCCAGTCTGGCGGGCGTACCCAAGCTCGTTTTTTATAATGTAGAGCATAATCTGACCAGTATAAACAAAAACAAGGTCAGAATCCTGACCATCTCTAAAAGTCAGCTCCTCCGCGTTTAAAAGATAGTTCTCGGCAAGAGAGTAATCACCCGTATATATTGCGAATTCCCCGCGATTAAAGTATGCGTATTTGAGTGTTTTCAAGCCGCACCCTTTTCTTGCATATTCCATAGCCCGCTCAAGATAAAAGTAAACATCATTCCAGTTTCCCATAATATGGCTGCAGACAGCAAGATTATTGTAAGCTCTGGAAATTCTGTAATTATCGTAAATTCCAATAGCAAGTTTTAGTGTTTTCGATACTTCTTTGTATGCTTCTTCGATTTTTCCATAGGTCCAGTAAAATGAAAAAGCAATGTTGTACGCATCAATAATAAAAACTTTAGAGCTTAGCTTTTCCGCACATTCAAAAAGCTCATTTTTAAGCTTTTCAAGATGAGATATGCTTCTTTTTTTATTTGAAAAATAGTATTCAAACTCAAGTTCCTGCAAAAGATAAGCCCGCTCCGCATTGATAAGCTTAAAAAATCCCTTTGAAATAAGTAACTTAGCTCGCTGAATGTTGTAGTATGACTTTGTAAAATCGTACTCAGCTCTTCCATAAATAAATGCGGCCAGATAGTATTTGAAAGCTTTTTCATTTTCATTTTGAGGCTTGAATTCTGCAAGAAACTCTTTTGCTTTTACAACACTTCCGTCTTTTGTAAGAGAAAAAATAAGGAATTCAAGTATAAAATCTTTTTTCCATATTTTGAAGCAGTTTTCAAGAAGAAGTGCTGCTCTTGTGTAAAATCCGAGCTGATAAAAGATTTTTCCTGCAAAAAGATAAATTGCATTTTTTTTCTTTTCATCAACAATATCGGGGTATTGCTTAATTATAGAAAGAGCCTCATCAACAAAATTTCCGACAAGTTCTGTGTTCAGATGAAAAAATGTTCTGGAAGCTGATTTGAGATAAAGTCTAAGGGCAGTTTCAGGATTTCCACCTCTTAAAAAATGGTAGGCAGCAAAAGCGAGGGCATTCACATCGTTTAAAAGATTTTCGTTAAGAAGAAAAGCTGCATTTGCAAGGTGGAGTGATTTTTTAATATTATCAGGAAGTGTGGCATATAAAATTGATTGAAAACGGGTAGTTACAAAGCGAATCTTGCTGTTTTTGTGTTCTTCAATCAAAAAACTTTTTTTAACTTCATCAAAAGCTGTTTCAAATTGTGCATCAGACATGTGAAAGGAGAGAACATAGCGAAGTGATGCTTTTGTTGTAAACTTCCTGTAGATTGAAGCAGCTTTTAAAAGCAGTGCCTCTTCTCTGGTCATATCATTCAGTTTTTTGCCGATAAGTGCGTCAAGATCAAAATTTTCGATTGCCGCATCTTTGAAAACAATTCCCTTCCCTTTTCGGATAATCAGTTTCTCATCTCGGAGCATGTAAAGCAAAGCTCTAGCAATTTTTACTGAGCCGCCGCTATGTCTGTAAATCCACGAAAAAAGCTCTTCATCAATTGCTCTTTCAGGAATTCCAAGAGAAGATTCTATAAATTCCTTCATCTCAGCAAAGGTAAAGCCTGGAATTGTTATCCTGGTATTTGCAGGAAACTCAACAGTTCCCAGTGCTCCTTCCATACTTATCGAAGCTATTAAAAATATTGATCTATTTTCCTCTTTCTGAATAAAAAATTCATGGAGAACTTTTAGTGAGCGTTTATCAACCTCATTAAGATCGTCAATCATTAAAATTAGTGGAATTTTTTTGGTAGCAACAGAAAAAATTTCACCTAAAAGTGCAACCAGTCTTGCCAGCTCTTCATGAATTGAAATAAGCGTTTCAGCAGGCGTAATACCTTTAAATTCTTCATTTTTTCCGAGAGACGGAAAATATCTGAGCAATATGTCGCCCCATTTTTTACTTATTCCGTTTCTGATTTTTGGAGAAAGTATCTGCCAGAGAGATATTCCAATTTCAAGAATTAAATTCTGCGTCTCAGAGGCTGAAACCGAGATAATATTAATATCCCTAAATATCATCTTGTTTCTTATTTCTTCGAGAAATCTTGTTTTACCCACACCTCTGTCGCCTTCGATTACAAGAGAAAAATCAACGCCTGTTGCTATAAAATTATCAATGTAATTAATGGCTTTTGCATTTTCAGCCCGTCTTGATATAAAATCCGCCTGATAGATTGCAGCCAATTCATTAACCAATTCATCGGCGCTGCTATCCTCTTTCCCAAAGAAATAATATTCTATCTGTTCAAGTTCGTTAAGAAGAATGAGTGCATCATTTAACCGCTCCTTGATTATAGGATTTATCATTTTAAGAATAAGTTTTTTAAGCTTCGGATCAACTGTTTCAGGAAAATCAATACTGTTTAAAATTTCTCTGGAAATAGGTATGTTTGACGGGTGAATATCAAATGGGAGATTTCCGGTAAGAAGTTCATAGAAAATCACTCCAGCACTGTAAATATCTGATTTTACATCATAAATTCCACCATGAAAAAGTTCTGGGGCCATATAGTTGATTGTACCTGAAAGCCCAGGGTTTTCGTTGTTTTTGAGGTGTGCGAGCCCTAAGTCAAGGATTTTAAGACCTCCATCAAGCGGGAGAATTATGTTTGTCGGTTTTATATCTCTGTGGATTATGTTGTAGCTGTGCAAATCAAGAAGTGCTCTGGCAATCATTATAAAAATTTTGATAATTGTTGACAATGAGTGGTCTTTAAGGTCTTTTAATGCTATGCCGTTGATGTATTCCATGGTAAAGAAAACAGATTCTTTGTTGCGAAAAAACTCAAACATTCTAACAACATACTTACTTTTTATGCTTCTTGCTATTACAAATTCCTTTTCAAATCGAAGCGTTTCAATCGGGGATGATTCTAATGGAAGATTTATCCGTTTTAAGGCAAGAAGTTCGTTGGTTGAGAGATCTTTTACAAGAAAAACCTCACCTTTAGCTCCCCTGCCAATCTCTTTTATTATTCTAAACCTGTTTAAAAGTGTTTCCCCTGTCATTATTTCCCCAGATTAAAAATCTCTATTTTATCAGTTTTTTCAATTTCAGTCTGGATTGGCTGAAAATCTTTTTCAAATGGAGACGATTGAGGCACAACTTTTTTGACAAATATAATCTCAATACGCCTGTTTTTTCGCCGAGCTTCTTCCATTAGCGGCTTTTCCAATGGTGCGGTGTCGCCTTTAGCAAGAGGTTGAAGCCGTTTGCCTTCAATATTACCAAATGCCTGGAAGTATCTGGCAACCTCAACAGCTCTGGCTGAAGAAAGC
>CAZISX010000023.1:26794-27934 GCA_964542005.1 uncultured Spirochaetales bacterium | reverse complement strand
TATCATTATCAAGTCCTTTCGCAACCTCAATAATTGAGTCAAGAACAGCCCATGCGTTTGGTCTAAGCTTTGCCATAGAAACATCAAAAAATGATTCATTCCCGAGCCTCATAACAACGCCACGCATGTCTTCAAGAATATCTAGCTGCTGGGAAGAATTTGTTTTTATTGAGCTTTTCAACTTTTTAACAACATTGTCTGATGAAAAATCGGGGTTGAAATCTCTTGCAATTATGTCTATTCCTTTTGGTAAATCATCTGCCGGCAAATCTCTCTGGACTCCAAAAGCTTTGTCAATTTTACCCGACATTTCCTTGAATTTGTTTGCATCAAAATCTGAATAAGAGAGCAGAAGTATAAAAAAAGTGAGAATCAAAGACATTGTGTCTCCATAAGTTACAACCCATTCGGGTGCTCCGACAGGACTTTTGTATTTGATTCTTGCCAAAACAGCTACTCCTCTTTAGAACGCATGTTCGGAGCAATGTAAGTCTCTAATATTTCTGATAAAATCCTAGGATTTTCTCCGTGATGAATCCCTAAAACGCCTTCTTTTATAATCTCTTTGTTGAGAAGTTCCTGCTTTGTTCTCATGTTTAGTTTGTCTCTAACAGGCATGCACAAAAGGTTGGAAAATAGTGAACCATAAAGAGTTGTGAGTATTGCAACAGCCATTGCAGGTCCAATCGTTTTCGGGTCATCCATTGCGGTAAGCATCTGAACAAGGCCGATTAATGTTCCAATCATACCAAAAGCTGGGCCTGCTGTGTTGAGTGAATCAAGCATTTTTTCGTTTTTTTCGTGTCTTATTTCAATGTTTTCAATCTCTTTGGAAAGGATTTCATTAATTTTATCAGCCTCAGCACCATCAACACAAAAATTAATTCCTTTTTTCATAAAAGAATCGGAAAAAGAGTGTTTGTCAAGCGCAAGAATACCCTCTCTTCTAGCCAAAAGCGACAAATCAATAAACTGCGAAATAAGCTCCTGCGGCGGGGTTATTTTAGGTGATTTGAGTGTTATAAAAATCGCATTGAACAGATTTTTTATATCTTCAAAATCGTACCTCATAATTAAAACGCCAAAAGAGCCGCCAAAAACAATGAGAAATGAGGGGATATTCAGAAAAATAACTGGCAG
>CAZISX010000023.1:5388-26784 GCA_964542005.1 uncultured Spirochaetales bacterium | reverse complement strand
GAGTATTTATTATAGTAATCAACTGCAAAAAGCGGGGTTAAAATTATTATATGGTTTCAACGCAGAATAAAAATTAATTTTACTCACTCTGGCATTTTATTTGCATTAGAAAGAACAGCAAACTTTTCAGGAGGTCTGGCATGAAGATATTTGATAGTGGTTTCGATGCTTTAGAAGCAGATATGAACTTTCGCCTTAAGAGGCAGAATCTGATTTCGAGCAACATGGCAAATCAGAATACGCCAGGCTATCAGGCTAAAGATTTAAAATTTGATGATGCGCTCAAAGAGGTTTATTCCTCTGAAAATGGCGGCAGTACAATGGTTCCAATGAATGAGACAAATGAGATGCACATGCAGGGTGAACTTGGCGGATTATCGCCAAATCCTGAAGGAATGAGCTATGTTACAGAAGCGCCGGGAATTGATGAAAACGGTGTTGATATTGATAGAGAAATGGCGCGAATGGCTGAAAACTCTATCATGTACTCAGCATCTTCGGTTGCTATTAAAAAACAGTTCGGAATGCTCAAATATGCGGTGCAGGAAGCTGGCAAATAATTGACGGAGATATAAAATGGATATTTTTACTTCAATGGAAATCAACTCTTCCGGCATGAGCGCGGAACGGAAAAGGATGAATCTGATTTCATCCAACATTGCAAATGCGAGAACAACAAGAACTGAAGAGGGCGGCCCTTACAAAAGAAAAGACGCGGTTTTTCAGGCCACTCCAATGCCTGAGCTTTCTCCGGAAGAGGCAAAAGAAGCACCAGGCGTTACACTTGCCCAGATAAAAGAGGACACCAGCGCGCCAAAACTTGAATATGATCCAACTCATCCTGACGCTAATCCAGAAGGTTATGTCTCTTATCCCAACATTTCTGTTGTTGAGGAGATGGTAAATATGATTACAGCAACCCGCTCCTATGAAGCAAATGCGCAAAGCGTCCAGTCTGCAAAAGATATGGCCAGAAAAGCATTAAGTATCGGAGCTTAGGAGGTTTTTTATGCAAATAAGCGGAATTAATGTAGAGCTTCCAAAACTCAGTGTCGAAAGAAAAGAGGAAGCACAAAAAGGCTCAGGCTTTGCAGAAACAATGAGTAAAGCAATTAGCGAAGTCAATGCAATGCAGGTTGAGTCCAACAAATCTGTCGAGCAGATGCTCACAGGTGACAACAGAAATATCCACGAAACAATGGTTGCTCTTGAAAAAGCTGATATTTCTCTCAAATTACTCTCAAGCGTCAGAAACAAGGCACTCGAAGCCTACAACACAATTATGAGAATGCAGGCGTAAATTTATCTTGCATACCTTCATCTAAAATGTAATATACAGCTGGTTTTTTTTGGGAGCTCTTGTATTATGAAAAAATCTGGCTTTAAAAAGTTTTTCCGCGGCGTTGTTTTTTCCGGTGTTTTAATCTTTGCTTTGATTGGTTTTTTTCTGACAGCCGGTTTTTTTGCTGTTAAATATAAGCTTACAGACGCAGCCGGAAGTGTTGATTTTAATGACAAATATTTTGATAAGGTTGCAAAAAAATATAATGAAAACATCAAGACAAGCGATATTCGCGCAGAGCAGGTTTTCCGCAAAAGCTCTATTTATTACAGAATAAGCCTGATTGACTCTCTCTATCCAAAAAATGGAGGTTATATACTTTCTGCTTTTGAAAAAACAGGAAGTTTAGAACTTGCAGAAAGGATGATTTCTGCGGCTGAACTTTATCTTACAGAAAATCAGCTCTATGCTTCAAGAATGAAAGAATTCATAAGCCCGTCAAACAAAAACAGCGACAAACCGACAGATAAATCAATATATTACTGGATGAACTCGGTTGAATGGGAATCTCTAAAAGGAGCTCTGGCTAAAGAAAAAGAGCTTGTAAAAGATATTGCAAAAAAAACAGGTGTTGAGCCAAGGCTTATTATTACAATGTTTGTTGGCGAGCAGATGAGAATTCATTTTGCAGAAAGAGAGCAGATAAAAAAAGCGTTTCTTCCCCTCAAACTTCTTCACAATTCGACCAAATTCTCCTATGGAATCAGCGGGATAAAAGATGAAACAGGTGCTTTGATTGAAGGTTATCTAAAAGACAGTAAATCTCCTTTTTATCCTGGCGAGCAGTACAAAAAACTCCTTGATTACCCAGAAGATGAGGGAAATATTGAGCTTGCCAGATATATCAGACTGACCGACCGCTCACACTACTGGAGCTACCTTTACACTGCACTTTTTGTTAAAGAAATCATAACTCAGTGGAAAAACTCAGGTTTTGATATAGAAAAAAGGCCAGAAATTCTTGCTACAATTTTTAATATAGGGTTTATAAATTCAAAACCGAACAGCGACCCAAAAACTGGCGGTGCGGAGATAAAAATCAATGAAAAACCTTACACTTACGGGTCAATAGGGTTTGAATTTTACTTTTCCGGCGAACTTCTCGAAGAGTTTCCTTACGAACTTTTCCCGAAAGAAGAAATTCTGTAGTCACATAATTCTACAAATTTTGGAATTCATCTCGGATTATTGATATTTACAGCCAATTCTGTTATAACTTTGCTGAAATTAAACAAATGCGGGGATTTTATTGAGAAATTTTTTTAGTGTGCTTCTATCTGTGATTTTTCCGTTCTTTTCACTATTTTTATTTTCAGAGGAAATTGTTTGGGAAGAGGTTCAAAAAGGTCTTGATTACGCTGAAATTGATGCACCACAAAAAAGTGAAATAGGCGACTCAAAAATCAGAGTTCTTCGTGTTGATATGAAAAATTTCAATCTCAAATTAATTTCAGCAAAAGAGTCAAAAACTGAGGCAAAACCTGTTTCTGAATGGGCAAAAGATTTTGATTTTTTCGGCGCAATTAATGCTGGAATGTTTAAGACAGATTACAGAACGCATGTCGGATATATGAAAAATTTTAAGCACATAAACAACCCCAAATTCCGAGGCAATTATGGTGCTTTTATTGTGTTTAATCCAAAAAAAATATACAAGAAAACCATCCCTCCTGTTTGGATTGTTGAGACAGATTTTCCGAAAAGCGAGCCGCTTTTAAAAAAATACGAGAGTGCTATTCAGGTAATGAGACTTTATGATTCTGAAGGAAATATTTTGTGGAAACAAAAGGATAAAAGATGGAGCCAGGCTATTTTTGGTGTTGATAAATCGGGTCGGGCACTTTTTATTGTTGCAAGATCTCCCTATTCTGTTTATGATTTTGCGGCAATGCTCAAAGCTATGCCGATTGAACTCGTGAACGGGGTTTATCTTGATGGAGGGCCATGCACAACCCTTTTTGTTCGCAAAAAAGATGGGGATTTAATGATTTCAGGCAGTTTTGAGACTGGCTTTAATGAGAATGACGACAACATGGAACTGAAGAAAATCCCCAATATTATTAGTGTTGTGAGGAAAAATAAATGATAGGGTTTATTGCTCTTTTTCTTTTTGGCGTGAGTGATTTCAATATTCTTGAAAAAGCTGAACTCAATGGGTTCTTTTATAAAAATGCTCTTTGCAAAGAATCTGATGAAAAGGTTGAAAATGAGTTTTACTTCACCTCTTCCGGCAAATCCTACAGTTGCAGGCAGCTTGATTCAACCAAGATTTTGCTTACTTTTGAAAACAATGCGCTGATTTTTAATATTGTTCCTGACACAAACTTTATGGCTTACTATATTTACATAAAAAAAAGTGGCAGAATTGAAAAAATAAAGCTGAAACAACGAACCTTGCGAATTGAAAAAAAATCTGAGATAGAAGCAATTCAGATTACAGCTTTGTCAAGTAACGGGCCTGTTGTAATTTATAAAAAAGAGATGAAAGAAGTTCCCCTTTTCCCTTTCTCTGAAAACATGATTGGCTCTATAAATAGTTTACGGAAATCATTAAATCTGAGGCCGCTTGAGCTTAATTCTTTATTAAAAAAAGCGTCACTTATTTCACTGAAAAAAGTTAGTGATAATGAGCTTTTGCACATAAAATCAGACTCAGGAAGCCCAGTTCATTCAGGCGTCAGAGCTTCTGTTATAGGTGAAAATCTTTTCAGAGCTGAATCTATTGAAAAAGGTTGGGAAATGATGCAGAAAAGTCCGAGCCATCTTTACAACATTACAAATCCCGAATATACAACAATATGGATTGAAACAGTGTTTTCTGACAAGTTTTGGAGAGGTGCTATAATATTTGGCGGTTAAAACTTGCTATAAGTCTCTTCATACTGCAAAATATAATGATTTTTTACTTTTGGTAGTTATGAAAAAAATAGTTTTTATTGCAATTGTTTTTTACATCTCATTTCTTGCAGCTTATTCTGTAAAACCCATCCAGCATTACACAACCATGAATGGCCTTTCTCAAAGTCAGGTAAACCATCTGCTACAGGATGATCGAGGCTTTGTCTGGACTGGAACGCTGGCTGGCGGGATAAACCGGCTTGACGGAGTTTCAATCAGAAAGGAATATAACAAAATCCTTGATGATTTAAGTGTCAGCTCAATGGC
Source organism: uncultured Spirochaetales bacterium (assembly GCA_964542005.1). GTDB lineage: Bacteria > UBP6 > UBA1177 > UBA1177 > CALOFP01 > CAZISX01. The sequence goes on along the minus strand of CAZISX010000023.1, from coordinate 22,277 downwards.
TCTTTTTAATAAAAAAGTCTATTTTTCAACCGACACTGGGCTTTTTTCTGTAGACGAGCTGGGCGTGACAAAACTTGAAACACCGGATAAAATCAAGTACCGTGCGTTATTTTCCTCCGGCAATCAGCTCTTTGTCTTTTGCTACAAAAATAACAAAATAAATCTAGGAACTTATCTTGAGGGAAAATGGCATTTTACACCGCTTGATATTCCCTATCATGCAAATATTCAGACTAGCGGTTTTATGAATGATGGCTCTTTCTATATTCTTACCAGAAATCTGGGACTTTTTACAGTAACTGATAGTGGCAAAGTCGAAAATCTTCAAAACATTTCAAGACTTATGGTAAATAATATTTCAATGGCGCAGGATGGTTCGCTGCTAATTGCTTCTGAAAACGGCCCTTTCAAATGGAAAAATGGCGTTCTTGAAAAAATTGCAGAAATTGCGGGACATAACATTACCGCCATTTATCAGGGGAAAAGTCAGGTAATTTATATGGGCACCGATTCTTCAGGCTTTTTTGTTTTATATCCTGATGGCAAGCTTGATGCCTACACCAAAGAAAATTCCTTAATCCCGAACGAATCAATTGAATCGTTTATGGAAGACAGCTGGGGAAATTTATGGATTGGAACTGATGGCGCAGGAATTTTTGTTTATATTCCGTTTTTTCTGGTAAATTTTGCTGTTTTTGAAAATGTAGGAGCAGTTTTTGCGTTTGAGCAGCTCGACAATGACCGGATTCTGATGGCTTCTAATTACGGAATTTCAACCTACAACAAAAAAACAAATGAGCTTGAAAGACTTTTCGAGAAATGTTTACAACCCGACAACATTTGCGCTGCCAAAAACATTTACACAGTTGCTCTTATTAAAGATGAAAAATCACTTTTAATCGGAACAAGATACGGACTTTTTAAAGGTTCGCTAGAGCCTCCTTTTAAGCTCGAAAAAATTATTTACAAGATACCAACGACCGGAGAGAAAAATATTATCTACTCAAAATTCATGCCCTATAAAAGCGGAATTTTATTTGCCAGCGAATATGGACTTTTTCTTTATGAAAAAGGTGTTGTTACACCAATGAATGAGGTTTTGGGCATTGAAGCTGGCAGAAAAATGAAAAACCTCAGGGTTGATTCAAAAAACAATATTTATATGCAGGCAGAGGATTATACGCTTCTGGTTTATAGCGATTCTCTAAAAAAAATCATCTCTGCGCCGGAAGTTATTTCACAACGAATTCACTTCATTTCAAATATTTTTATAGACAATTATGACAATCTCTGGATCTACGGAAAGGAAGGACTTTTTCGGATGAATCTTGAGCAAAAAGAACTGGTTCCTATAAAAAATTTTGATGTAAATATTCATCAGGATCTCTCTTTTCTTTACACATCAAAAGAGAAAAAAACTTGGGTAGGAACAAACAAAGGAATAGTTCTAGTAACTAACGATACTGTAAATTACAACTACACTTCAAGCGATGGACTCATAATGGAGGAGGCAAACAGCAATGCTGTTATAGAAGATTCCGATGGTGATATGTGGTTTGGAATTGATATTTCAGCATCTTGGTTTAGACGAAATATTGAAAAATACGCATCTTCATCCCATGTTCCTCAGATATATATTGAAGGAATGAAAATTTATGATGACCAATATCCTCTGCAAAAAAAAGAGATTAATCTGAAGTATCATCAAAACTATTTGTCTTTTGATTTTATTTCTCCGGCGCCGGCGGATGCTTCACTCGTAAAATACAAATATATTCTCAAAAATTTTGATAAAGACTGGGGCATTACAACCTACAACTCTGTCAGATATACAAATATTCCGCCTGGAGAATACGAATTTATCATCAAAGCTGTCAACAAATCAGGTGTTGAAAGCAATGAGCCGCAGACCTTAAAACTGATTATTCGACCTCCTTTTTGGCAGACTTTATGGTTTAAGTCTTTATTGATTTTCACCATCATTACTCTTCTTTTTTTATACATCAGGATAAGCGTCAGAAAAATTAAATTAAAAAGTGAATTTCTTGAAAAAGTTGTTACAGAAAGAACTGAGCAGCTATCACTAAGACTTCAGGAAATTGAAGAACTCAAGTCAAAATTCGAGAAGCTATCAACGGTTGATGAACTTACAAAGCTTTATAACCGCAGATTCTTTTTTGAGCGAATCAGAGAGGAATTAAACAGAGTTAAAAGAGTAAGTAGCAGCAAATTGGCTATAATTATTATGGATATTGATCATTTCAAACACACAAACGATACTTATGGACATCAGGCTGGCGATGCAGTTTTAAGGCAGCTTTCAGATATCCTGAAAACCGCTGCCAGAGAATCTGATATTCTGGCAAGATATGGCGGTGAAGAATTTGTTGTTGCGTGCGAAATCAAAGAGCGGGATGAAATCGGAAAAGTTGCGGAACGAATTAGAAAATCGGTTGAATCAGCTGATTTTATTTTACCTGACAATCAAAAAATCAAAAAAACAATAAGTCTCGGTGCAGCAATTTTTGATGAGAACTCAGATGTTGAGTCAGTAATTGCTGATGCAGATCTAATGCTTTACAAATCAAAGGATACTGGCAGAAATAGATATTTTATTTTCCCTTCATAAGACCTTTCTCCTTAAACTTTTCCATATTTATTGATTTTATAAATTCCATGGAAAGAAGAAGAATCAGCGTTGAATAATAAATCCACAAAATCATTGTGACAAGCCATGTCAGCGAGCCGTAAATAATGCTAAAATTGGAGATTTCAGTGATATAAATATTGTAGATATATTTAGCTCCGCTCCATAGAAAAGAGAAGAGAAGAGCACCTGAAATAGTGCCAGTTGTTGAGTGAAGAACATCTTTTGTAAAGTAGAAAATAAGTATGGAAAAAAGAGCAATTATAAGAAGTGTTGTTATTAAAAATGAGATAACAAATCCATTGTTGCGGAACAAGTCGACAAAAATGGAAAGCGCAGGGAAATTTGACTCGACTGCAGCAATAATTCCAAGGATAAGTGTAAAAAAATATTGAATAAAAAAGAGAAAAATTATCAGAGTAAGTATAAAAAGAAGTCCCATAAGTCTCGAAAGGATGAAGTTAATGTACTTCCCGCCAAAAATTCTGAAAAATGAATCGTGAAGTGTTGAAAAAAGAAGTGCGGCAGAAACAAGAAGTGAGATTCCGCCAATTGTTCCTAACTTCACCTTATATTTTGATATTGTAAAAAACTGTGAAATAAAATCATCCTCGAGATAAGGAACAACCATTTTAATGTATTTAGTGGTCGTCACAGACATATCGGCAGGTGTAACATTGTAAATATATTGAATATATTCAATGCAGTAGCCCATTAAAGAACCAAGAATTATAAGAAATGGAATAAAAGAAAGAAGAAAATAAAAACTAATAGAGGCAGAAAGAGTCAGACAATCATCCGTATAAAAAGACTTTCCAGTATTAAAGAGAATTCTGAAGTAACGGACATGGATAAGTTTATGAAAAATTGTTTCGCATTTATTTTTAATTTCAGCAATCCATGCTTTCATTTTAAACACTAACCTTACATATAACTCCCTTTAAATATTCAGTTTCAGGAACAGACGCCCTGATTGGATGGTCTGCGGACTGATGGAGGTGTTCTATTATCTGAATCTCCTTTTTAGCATCTTTCGCAGCAAACGCAATAGATTCTCTAAACTGCTGCATCGAAACATTCCCAGAGCAGGAAAATGTAGCTAATATGCCGCCATTATTAAGCAATTGCATAGCCTGCATATTCAAATCCTTATAGCCTCGAAGACCTCTTGAAAGGCTTTGTTTTGAAGAAACAAGCTTAGGCGGATCAAGAACAATCAAATCATACGATTTACCATCTTTTTTGAGATCTCTTAGATGCTGAAAAACATCTTTTTTCTGCAGTAATATTTTTGATATATCAATTGAATTAAGAGTCATATTTTCAAGAGCTGCATCAAGTGCATCCTTTGAAATATCACACAATTCAGATGAGTTAGCACCATTCTTCATAAGATAGCTTGAGAAGCCGCCTGTGTAAGAACATGCATCTAAAACATTTCTGCCAGCCGCATATTTGGCTAATTTAAATCTGTTGTCACGCTGATCTGCGTAAAATCCGGTTTTTTGACCTTTTATACTTACAGAAAAAACATTTCCGTTTTCAAGGACTTTGATAGCTCCTTCAGGCTGGGCTCCGGCGAGAATGCCTGTTTCAATATCAAGTTTCTCCATTCTTCGACCATCACCATCGCTCTTTTCATAGATTCCATCAGCAAAATCAAACTCTTCAAGCATTATCTCTGCAATCATCTGCTTTACCTTATCAAAGCCGGATGAAAGCGACTGAAGCACAACAAAATTTCCAAAGCGTTCAGCAATAAGTCCGGGCAGAAAATCAGATTCACTAAAAATAATTCGGTAAACAGTTGTATCTTCTGAAATAATATTTTTTCGTAGCCCCATTGCGTTCCTGATTTTTTCACGATACCAAGTGTCTGTAATTACTTGATTTACATCCCACTCAAGCAGTCTGACCCTAATCTCAGAGGTCGAATTGTAGTGACCATAGGCAATAAATTCTTTTTGTGCAGAATATACAGCAACAACTTCTCCTGCAGAAGGAGTATCGCTGATTCCTTCAATTGCGCCTGAAAAAATCCAGGGGTGATGATTTTTCGGTAATTTTTCGCGGCCTGGTTTTAATGTAACTTTTATCATTTTTTATCTCCTAATTTCTGATAAGCTATTCTATCAGCAATAATTAATTTGTCAAAATGAATAGAAATTAATCTATAATTACGCAAAAAGCATTTTTTTCTTAGAAGTGAAAGAGAAAATTTCGTGAAAATAAAAAAAGATGGTGCAGAAGGGGGGACTCGAACCCCCATACCAGCAGTTGGCACAAGATCCTTAGTCTTGCGTGTCTACCAATTCCACCACTTCTGCACCTCAAGGTAACATCTATTTGAAAGAACTTCTACTTCTTTTCCTCAGCTTTTACAGGCTCAGCAGGTTTTGCTTCTGCTGGTTTCTGGTCAACATTTTCTGCAGGTTTTGCTTCTGCAGGAACTGTTGCTGGAGCTGGCTGTGCTTCCGGTTTAGCTTCTGCTGCCGGAGCTGTTTGCGGCATTTCTTTTGCCGCTTCGGTTTTTGCTTCATCCTTCTTCGCGGACTCTATGCGCTGTTCTACCTGATCGGTAACTGAACCACCCTCTGTTGAGATGTAAGCCAGCCACAACGAATTCAACATAAAAAGCGTTGCAAGTAACGCGGTTATCTTAACAAGTATGTTAGCCGCGCCCTTAGCTCCAAAAATGGAACTTGAGGAACCACCAAAAATCGCTCCCATACCTTTTTTTCCTTCCTGAAGGAGAATTACCGCTATAAGTAAAACGGAAATTATAATCTGCAGTACTGAAAAAACCGTGAACATCAAACTCTCCTTTTCAATAAAACCAAATTTACAGGCCTATTTATAATAGTTTTTCAGACTAAGTCAATTTTTATTTTTTTATTTATGAAAAAATTTCCTAACTGCTCAAATTTATTTTATACTTTGGCAGCATGAATATTAACTTATAATGAGTAATGGAGGGGTTTATGGATAGATACACCATAGGAATAGATCTTGGTGGCACAAAAATAATGACAGCACTAAGTATGAACAGCAATCCAAAAAAAATTCTGACCTCACTAAAATGCGCAACAGAATCCAGCAAAGGGAGAGAGCATGTCATTGAAAACATTAACAAAACTATTGAAAAAGTAATAAAAAAAGCCAACCTGTCTGAAAAGAACATATCTAATATAGGAATAGGCGTTCCTGGACCTGTTGATTATAAAAATGGAATTGTAAGAATCTGCCCGAATCTAAAAGGATGGAAAAATGTTCCAGTGAAAGAGATTTTTGAAAAAAAGTGGGAAATTCCGGTTTTTGTAGAAAACGATGCCAGAGCTGCGGGTCTTGCCGAAGCTTCTTTCGGAGCTGGGAAAGATTTTTCCCATGTTTTTTTTGTTACGGTTTCAACTGGAATTGGCGGCGCTATAATAATTGATAAGAAAATCTATCATGGAGCAGACGGAGCAGCTGGCGAAATCGGGCAGACACGCCTTATTGACAGATCAATTTTTGAAAAAAACTGCTCAGGCCCTGCAATAGAAAAAATCTTTGGTATTTCGCCCGAGCAAATCTCTTCATTATTAAAAGAGGGCAATCCTCAAGCTCAAAAAGCACTAAACCACCTGTCGCAATATTTAGGTATATGGCTTGCAAACGCTGCAACACTTTTAAATCCTGAAATTATTATAATAGGTGGAGGCCTTTCCAAACTCGGTTCAATATTTATCAATCCTCTAAAAAAAGTTATTCAGGAAAACGCATTCTCCATAAGCAGAAATGTCTTAATCAAAAAAGCAGTACTTGCCGATTTTACTGGGGTTTTGGGAGCAATAGCATTGACAAAAAAAGAACTTTAGATCTAATTTTTATATTGACATTTTCAGATAAGCCTTGTATTGTTTATCATACTTTATTTTTATCCTTGGAGGTTTATAATGAAAAACTTAAGTAATTTCATTAAGTTAGTATTTCTGGCCATTATTGCTCTTATCTTATTTCTTATCGGATGCAAAGAAACAGACACAACAAGCTCTTCAGGAGACAAAGGCGTACTATCTTATAATGTTACAACCGCCTTCGACATTAAAGGGACAGATCTAAGGGATGTTCCACTTGCTACAAATTCTCCTATTCACTTTTCAGTTTCCCATCCGCAAAGCTATGATATTAATAACCTGCATCATGCCGTTGACCCATCTGAAACAGCCACAATCACGCTGGATAAAGGCAGTGAATTTACCGTAAAGGCAACAAAAGCAGGTACATACAAAATTAATTCAAGCTATAATGGGAAAGTTGTTGATTCTATTACCCTTAGATTTGATGATACAGAAACTATTGAGTTCACCGCGTTTATCCGCACACCATATTCAGAAGATTTCTCAAAAATTTATGCTGAAGGTCAGAAAATAGCAGTTTTTGAAGGAAGTCAACTTGTTGTAATTGCTTATCCTAAAAATAAAGATGGCGAAAAAATGATTGCACAGATGGAGCTTGATATTGTTGCTGATCCAAAATGGATGGTTGCTCCTCACTATTCTGATATTACTCTTGATGAAGATGATACAGATGATGGTTGGGCAGACACAGTCGAAACAACTAAACAGCCGACATTTTATTTTATTGAACCAGGCGAAATGACAATGACATTCACAGATAAAAACACAAAAAAATCAAGCGAATACAGATTCTCAGTTCTTCCAGTCGATAAAGAAGGGATTGGCGACTAACCTTTCTAAAATTTCTTTGACTCAAACATTGATTTCTAATATTATTCAGACAATCTTCTCTGGAGCTTATTTTGCTTTTTATTTTTTCAGTTTTTTTGCAGGGTTTTATTGCTGCTTTTGTACTATTTTTCACCCCGCAACTTCTTAATTGTTTTCTTAATTATCACTTTATTCCGACTCTTTTTTCTTTTGTTATTCTTGGATTAACTGCCGGATTTATTGACAATTCAGGGCGGAAGCCTATTTTCAAATGGGTATTCTTTTTTATATCTTTATCTTCATTTTTTGGGCTAATTATTTTTGTGAACAAACTGATTCCTGCTGATTTTGCAAACTCTCTTGCACTAATTCCTGCGGCTTTTATCCCAATTTATTTTATATCAAACCATTTTTTTGCCTCTGATAAAAATTACGCCAAAACCGCAGGAATTATTTCAGGCATTGCAGCTAGTCTGATAATCTTCTTTTTTTCACCTGTAAAACCTCTTTATGAAAAGGAGACTTCAAATTATTACAAGAACTTGTTTGGCCACAATGTAAAAATTGATGCAATTGCCGAAACTTTAGGGAAAAGCGGAATAAAATTCCCCTACTCTATTAATAATTTTGAGACTCCTGCGAACAGCTTTCATGGGAAGTCAGTTCTCTCAGAAACGCCTTATTTTACCCTGGAATTATTGAAGAAATCAATCAACGAATTACCCCAGAACTCAGTGATTTCAATTACAAGATGGTACTACAAAAAAAGACCGGCAGAAATGCTTCGGATAACAAACACTGCGGTTGAAGCTCTTTTACAAAATGGGGCAAATGAGCCATTGAAACATCTTCTTCTTGCTGCGGAAATATATAATGAAGGTGAATTTTCGCCTGACTTAGGGATTGCGACGCTTCTTGTTTCAAAAACACCTTTTTCAAAAAGCGATGAGATAAAATTTCTTGAAACATGCCAACTATATAATTTTATTCCCCTTATTGGAAACGGCAAAGAAGAGCCATCCATATTTAAGCAGTTTGCCAGTGAACCGAAAAGAAAAACGCTGGTCACGAATTACCCTCTCAACTTATTGCCGGCAACAATTAACACCCCTTTTTTCTTCAATCAGATGAAATCGTTTGAAAAAGAACGGTTTAGAACAAAAGAGAGCACTATTATTGAAAATCAGTCTGCCAATGTTATAAATTCATACCTCTTAATAAATGTTATAGCTCTTTTTGCGAGCCTTGGAACTCTTTTATATTTCATGAGAAAAAACTCCATTAATTTTGAGCTTTTACAAAAAAACAAATACAGAAAAAAAGTCCTTTTCTGGTTTGGAACAGCTATTTTTGCAACTATTTTGTTTGAGGCGTTACTCTTTTTTACAGCTTTTTTGATTACCTCTTTTGTCTTTCCTCTTTTATATTTATTCACAAAAAAGCACAGCTCTTTTGAAAACATTCTGACCTCAGCCTCTTGTTCCGCCGGGCTTGCGGCAAGTGTGATACTTATTACAATGCTTGGTTTTTATGCTGCTTTTTTTAGTGCTGCGACACTAATTACAATCTCTTTTTTTATGCGGAAAAATAATGAAACTGCTTAGAATCTTTTTAGCTTTTATTCTTTTTTTAATCTTTTTTGTCTGGCCGTTTGAAGGAGCTTTTTACAAAGCTTTTCTTGTTGAATCGCCAAGATTTTATATGATGCTTTTCTTTATTTTTTCTCTTATTGTTTTTACCAAAAAACCCGAGGAGCTCATTGCAAAAGTCTATCCTTTTTTATACAAATACCGCTTTTTCATATTTCCTTTTGCAGGTTTTATTTTTTCTCTCTCCGTAAATATCTATATTTTTCATAGACTTCCCCATGTTCAGGACGAGTTTCATTACAAGCTTATGGCAGAAACTTTTGCATCAGGCAAAATCTCTTGGAAACTGCCGGAACACTATGAATTTCTTGAATATATTTTTCTTGTACCTGATAAAACCAGATATTTCAGTCTTTTTATGCCTGGATTTTCTCTGTTTCTCACTCCTTTTACATTTCTGGGAATTGATTTTCTGGTTAATCCTCTTTTAACAGCACTCAATATTTTTCTTCTTGGCCGTTTTGCCGACTATTTTTTAAAGAAGGAAATTAGCCTTTTAACAATGTTTTTCTACTCGTTCTCACCTTTTGTTTTTATGAATGGCGGTTCCTTTTTAGGGCACACATTCTGTGCCGCGCTCACACTTATTGCTCTTTATTCTTTTGTTGCTTCATTGCGGACAAAATCACTTTATCTGCCTATAATTACTGGATTTTCTCTTGGCTGGCTTATGATGACAAGAGCCCAGAACATGCTTTTTACCTCTATTGTTCTCGGGATAACGCTTTTAATCAACATCAAAAAAGATAAGATAATTCTTCAGTCTTTTTCAGCACTTGCCGGGCTATTGCCATGGATAGCGGCATTACTTTTCTATAACAATTATTTTTCAGGCAGTCCATTATTTTTTATTCAGGATTTGTATCTGAATCCGCAGGAACCAAGGGATTTCTGCCACTATTTTGCACTTGGCAAAGGCTGTATTCATATAAATGGAATTGATCTTCCATTTTCGGGACTGACACTTGCTTATGCGTTTGAAATGCAATCACTTAGACTTTTAGAGCTTGCAAAAACGCTTTTTGTAAATCCGTTTTTTCTTTTGTTTGCAGCCATAACATTTCTAAATTATTCAGATTTTGCAGAATACAGGAAAAAACTTTTTCTGCTTGCTCTTTTTATAAGCTCTTTTACCGGATACTTTTTTTTCTATTATCACGCAAATGTTCACGGGCCTAGATACTTTTTTGAGGTTACTCCGTTTCTTGTTATACTTATATCGCTCGGAATACAGGAATCACTTGATTTTATTGACAAAAATGAGTACAAAATTTCAAAGAAAGTTGTTTTTGCTTTTTTTGCCGCAGCTCCTATTTATTATGCAGGAGTGACGCTTCCTGAAACAATCGCCTTTTATCACAAAGGATTCTGGGGGGTTGGTGAAAATCTGAAAGATGAAATAGAGTTACGAGATATCCACAACTCTGTGATTTTTGTATTTCCCTACAACAGAGAAACGCTTGGAAGCGGCTTTATTACAATGAATCTGGCAGACCCTGAAAAAAGTGACAATATTATTGTAAAAGATCTTGGCGATGAATCAAATGCAAGGTATATGCACTTTATGAAAGGGAGAAAATTCTATCGCTCAGAATATCTGCCACACAAATTTGATGAAATCGAGCTTAAGGAAATTACGCCGGTTCTTCCAGAAACAATCCTCAAGGTTGAAATGGAAGACAAATTCCCCCCATTTGCGGATAGAATTAATCCGCCTGACTACTGCAACACGATTCCGCTTCATAAAACCCAGCAGCTTTTTGTCCACTTCCCAAAATTTGAATCTATTCAATTCTCAAGATGGGCACTTTTTTGCAGATACACAAAAGAATCAGAGGAATACAACTTTGGCCAGTATTTTCAGGAAAATGGAAAATATTTGCTCCAAATTCGCGCTGTTACCGGAAATGTAATGGGTAAGTTTGATATTATGATTGACAACAAAAAAGCAGGGAGCTTTGATTTCTATTCCTCAAAGGATTATTCTGCGGAGGAATTTACAGCAAGTGCTCAAATTAGCAAAGGATTTAAATATATTACAATAAAACCGTCATCAGAATCTCTTTCTAAAAATAAAAAAAATGGAAATTACTCTTACTTTGTGCTTGACTGGATAAGATTCAGTAAAGAGGAGAACCAAATTGAAACAACTGCTAAATAAAATTCCTAACATAATTTTCATTGCAATACTTTTTGGAATTTTCCTTGTCTGGCCATTTAAAGGCGAATTCTGGTTTGCTGTTACCGCATTTTTTCCGTGGTTTCATCTTATTGCACTTGGAACTATTGCCGGAGTCACACTCCTAAACTATTTTTTTCACTCGCAGCTTATCAAAACATTCAATTTTCTTGTTAAAAAACGGTATTTTATCCTTCCACCGCTTGCGTTTATTTTATCTACTTTTGTATCAGTTGTTCTTTTCAACAGTATGCCAAGAATTATTGATGCAGGTCATTATGTCTGGATTGCGAATCTTATTCTCCACGGAAAACTTACAATGCCGCTTCCAGATATGTATGAATTTTTTGCCAGCCCGTTTCATTTCCATTACCGCGGCGAATATCTTTCATTATTTCTTCCAGGCTACCCGCTTCTGCTCGCCCCTTTTGTAGCTCTTAAAATCGGTTTTCTATTCTGCCCGCTCTGCATGTTCGGCTCTGTCTACTTCACAGGAAAAATTGCGGATATTACCGCCAACTCAAGAGTCAGCTTTCTAACAATGTTTTTCTCAGTATTTTCAATATTTTACATATTTATGGGTGCTAGCTTTATGAGCCACCCGATAACACTTCTTCTCACAACACTTTCTGTTTATCTTTTCCTCTCAGCCAAAAGAAAGTGGTGGAAATTACTTCTTTCAGGTGCGGCGCTGGCTTATATTCTTTTGATAAGACCTCCGAACGCGCTTTTTACCTATATTCCAATTATGATTTTTATTGTTGCCGGTGCATGGATAAAATCGCATGAAAAGGGAAAAAAAGAGAATGTTTCGAGAAAAATAGTTTTTATCCGCGATGCCTTCAAAGACGCCTTCTTTTTTACTATTCCTTTTATCTTTTTCGGAATAATTTTAATGATTTACAATTGGAAATATACAGGCAACCCCTTCATATTTACACAGGATCTCTTCTTTCTTATGAGAGAACCTGTTGATTTCTGCCACAGAATTGGGCTTGGGAAAGGGTGCCAAAACCACGACGGTGCATTTCTGACAAGAGAAGGTTTTACATGGAGAGACGCGTTTTTTATGCAGTTTACAAGGCTTAATCTCCTTGTTTTCAAGATGACGGCGCATCCCTATTTTTTTATATTTATTCTATTTATTTTCTGGGCCAATCTTCGTAAGCAGATGCTTGCAATCTCTGTTTTTATGGGATATTTTATTGGATACTACTTTTTCTATATAATGAGCAACATCTATGGCCCCCGCTATCTTTTTGAGGTTTGTTCAATAATTCTGATTCCAACATCAGCCGGATATTTCTTTGTTATGAGAAAACTGCCTAGGTTTTTAAGACCTGCACTTGCCGCACTGCCGATTGCAAGTATGATTTTTCTCTTTTTCTACACAATGGAACCTCAGATAAAAGAGGTTAAAGACGACAGACTTCAGGTACACATGCCAACATTCAGGCTTCTTGAAAAAGCAGATCTGAGAAATTCTGTAATATTTCTGCCGCTTAGCCAGATGACCTCCTACCTTGTTTATATGACAAATCCGCCGCATGACGACAAAGGCAACCTCTATCTGAAAGATTTGGCAAATGCGACAGAATACGCAGCCGCATACTATCTTTCAAAAGGATACAAAAAAGCCTACCGCGTTGTTCACGATGATGAAGCGCCAGATCTTGACCCGATTCTTCAGGAAGTCAAAAATCCCAGGAAAGATCAAATGGTTATCTATCCCGTGTTTAAACTCAAACCGCTTAATGGTAAAGGATACTACGCTCCTTTGGTTTACGCTGGAATGGAAGACAAATATTTTTCTCAATATCTCAGGAGAGACATTAAATTTGAAGGACTCTATGCGCAGGGATTTTTATTCAATAAAATTGATGAGTTCTCATTCTTTGATTTTTCTGTTCCATTTATAGAGCCTGGCACATATAAAACAACTATCAGATATCTTACAATGAATTGCGGCGGCGATTTTAAGATGAGCGTGAATGGTCAGGATATGATTTTTTCATCATACAACAGAGATCAGACATTTCAGACAGCCGAAGGCGAATTTAAGGTTCATCGCGGCGCAAACCGTTTCTTTATCTCTCCAACGAAACCGCATACATGCCTGATTGTTGAAAAAATTGAACTCAAGAAAATTAATGAAGCAGAAAAATTAACGCCTTAACCTGAATCATTCTTTTCGAAATTTTCCGAAATCACTCTGCTGGCAATTTTGTCTTTCTGTTTATTCTATCCAACATAATCTCTTTAAATTTTGGCCAGACAAGATAAATTCCACCAGAGGTGATAAAAAAAAGTCCAATAAAAAAGTAGAGATTCATCTTTTCACCAAGTAAAAGAAAGGCCAAAAAGGATGCAATTACAGGCTTTAAAATAAATATAATGCTTGAGGCGGTCGCAGTAAATCTTGCAAGTGTTCTAAAAAATGTTATGTAAGCTATTCCGCTAATAATTACACCTACATAAAGAAAAAGTGCGATTTTGGCCGGCGACTCAAAAACCTGTGAAGAGATTGAAAAGCTGAGTAATGGATTAAACAAAATGAATAATGTCGAGATTGTGAGTCCTCCGCCAAAAGAAATCACACTTGCGGAAAGGTGAGAAACGCCGGTATTGTATTTTTTTGATAAAACCGTGTATAGAGCAAATGAGATTGCAGCACCTGTTCCGTAGAGTTCGCCGACAGAACCATGAAGCGAAAAACCCTTGCCCGTCATTATAAACGCAATGCCGCAAATACCTAAAATTATTGCTATAACTTTTCTAAGCTCAAATTTTTCCATCTTAAAAAAAAGAGAGAAAGCGAGAACAAAAATCGGGTTTGAGCTTATGATTGCCGCTGCTGTTGCTGCATTTGTTTTTGAAACAGCAAGCTGTAAAAGCGACATACTGAAAAAGATATTTAACACTCCAAGCATCATAAGTTTTCCCGATTTTTTCACTCCTGCGTTTTTGATTTCACCAGATTTTCCAGAAAAAATCATATAAAGAAAAAGCGCAGTAAATCCAAGCAGAAAGCGGTAATAATTAAAAACAAACGGAGAAACAATGCCCATCAACGGTTTTGATGCAACTTCCATTGAAGCGAACGCAAAAAGGGTAAAAAAGAAACTGCCCATAGATTCCTCTGAAAACTTAAGGAGTTAGTTCTGGAAAAAGTATTTAAGTGCTTCATTCATGTAAAAATGATCGTAGACGCCAGCGGTTTCTCTGATTGAGTGCATCGCCCACATTGGATTGCCGACATCAACTGTTTTAATTCCAAGCGCAGATGATGTAACCGGCCCGATTGTGCTGCCGGCCGGAACATCACTTCTATTTATGATTTTCTGGCAAGGAACCTTGGCTTTTGCGCAGATATCAGCAAAATAAGCGGCACTTTCCGCTGTTGTCGCATACCTGAAATTACTGTTCATTTTGATTACCGGGCCGCAGTTCATAAGTGGAGCATAGTTTGGATCGTGTTTTTCCGGGAAATTAGGGTGAAGCGCATGAGCTGCATCGGCGGAAATCATCCATGAGTTTGCCGCAGCTCTGTACCAATCCTCAAGATCACCTTTTGTTGAAAGAATTATTCTCTCTAAAATATCTCGAGGAAAACTTGATGCTGCGCCGTGGAGAGTTGCACTGCCAACCTCTTCGTTGTCAAAAAACATAGCCACAGCTGTTGATTCAGCTGTTTTTGCCGAAATTATTGCGGCGGCGGCGGCGTGGCACATTGCAAGATTGTCTATTTTACCAGCAATTACAAGCTCTTCACTACTTCCACCCAAAATGCTGTTTGTTGCATCATACAAAAACATATCCATAGCAAGAATATCTTCGGCATTTATTTTTAACTCATGTGCAACCATTGATTTTAACAGGTTTTTTTCGCCGTTTTCAGGCATAGCGGAAATAATCGCGGGGAGATGATTCTGATTGTTGTATTCAAAACCTTTGTTAATTTCGCGGTTCATGTGGATTGCGAGGTTTGGAACAATTGCAAGCGGCTTTTTGAGATCAACAAGCTTCTGGCTGAGTCCTTTTTTTGTAGAAAACACAACTCGTCCCGCAATCGAAAGCTCTCTATCAAGCCATGTCGCAATTATCGGGCCGCCATAAACCTCAACCGGAATTTTAATCATGTTTTTTATAACTGTCTCTGCTTCTGATTTAAGCTTGAGCGCGGGGCTGTCAGTATGAGCTCCGGCAATTCTAAACCCTGCCTCTGCCGCTGATTTTGTTCCTACTTTAAAAGCTATTATTGCCGAGCTGTTGCGCTCAACAAAATAGGATTTGTTTTTTTCAAGGTTCCACTTTGCGGCTTCATCAAGTTTTATAAAACCTGCTTTTTCAAACATTTCTTTTAACACCTCTGTCGCATGAAACATTGTCGGACTGGAATTGATAAAGTTAAGAAGCTCTTTTGCTGCTGATTTAATCTCTTTTTTCATGTTTTCACCTCATTTTTAAAATTACGGAGAAAGCATATCTAATTTTGTGGTGCTTGTGAAGGAAAAAATATTGCTCTTCACTTTATTATTTTATATTACTAATGTGGATGTGTTTGATACCAACTTTTTTACGAGTCTTTTTTGACAAAACTTTAAAAAATTATATAAAATTATGCTTAATTATGTAGATTGTTGTTTTGTGGTGTTTTTTTTAAGGAAATTAATATGAAAAATTCATTTTTTATCTCTTTTGTTCTTTTGCTGACTTTTATTTTTACAGGGTGCTCAACCTCTCCCGAAAAAGCAAATACTCTTGGAAAAAATTATTATCAGGGGGTTGGTGAAGAGAAGAATCTTGAAAAAGCTAAGGAATACTTTCTTGTTGCATGCAACGAAGGAAATATTGGCGAGGCTTGCTTTTTTGCAGGAAAACTTTCTCTAAAAGGTGACGGGCCTTCGCCCGAAAATACAGCTGGCATGAAATACATCAATAAATCATGCGACTTATTGTTTATGGATGGCTGCATAGAGGTTGCTGAGTCGTGGGAAAACGGGAAAAACGGCGTTTATCAGGATATCTACACAGCCCGCGAAAAGTATGAACAAATCTGTGAAAAACAAAATGCAAAAGGGTGTGCTGCTTTGGCAAGAATCTACAGCAAAGGCGGCCCAGGAATTGAGATAAACATCTCAAAAGCTATTGATTTTGCTACAAAATCATGCGAATACGGCGAAGCGGAAGCGTGTTATCTTTTAGGCAATCGGTATGCTAAAAAAGCTGAGTCTGACGAAGGTTTTGAGAAAGCTGAGAAATATTACTCAAAAGCGTGCCTCGGCAAGGTAATGGATGCCTGCGTAAAAATTGGCGAGTTGACTAGTGAAAGATTTTCTGGTGCGGAAGGCGTTGAAAAATCTAAAAAATATTTTGATTCTGCTTGTGATGGCGGCAAAAAAGAAGCCTGCTATCAGTTCGGAAAACTTATTATGGATAGAAACGGAAAAGATGGAATAAGCGGGGCTGCTCCATATTTTGAAAAAGGATGTGGTGCAAACATTGGCGAATCATGCTTTTTGTTTGGCAATTTTCTTTTAAGAGAGAAGGAAGATCTTGACACACTTAAAAAAGCACTCCCTTTTCTTGAAAACTCGTGCAAAAACAATTTTGAGAAAGGGTGTTCCAAAAAATCAGAGATTCTGCTAAAAATCAAGACAGAAGAAGATAAGATAAAAGAAAAATTTGAGGCAGAACAAAAAGAA
>CAZISX010000023.1:0-5378 GCA_964542005.1 uncultured Spirochaetales bacterium | reverse complement strand
TCGCATTGAACAAGCTAGAATTGCTGAAGAAAAGAGGAAAAAGGAAGAAGAGGATGCAATAATTGCTGCGGAAAAGAAAAAAGAAGCGGATGATAAAAAAAGGATAAAAGAAGAAAGAGAAAAAAGAGAAGAAGAGGAACGGCTTGAAAAAGAACAGGAAAGAGAAAGGAAAAAAATAGAAAGAGAAGAACAGGAAAAAGAAGAAAAAGAACAGATTAAAAAAGAAAGAGAGAGAAAAAGAATAGAACGGGAAGAAAGAGAACAGGAAGAGAAGGATCAGCTTGAAAAAGAAAAAGAACGCAAAAAAATAGAGCGCGAAGAGCGAGATGAAGAGAGAAAAGAAAAATTAAAAAAGAAACAAAAAAGCGATGATGAAGACGAAGAAGATGCTGAAGAAGAAAAAATAAGTAAGAAAAAGAAAAAAAGTGATGATGAAGACGAGGAAGACGCTGAGGAAGAAAAAATAAGTAAGAAAAAGAAAAAAAGCGATGATGAAGACGAGGAAGATGCTGAGGAAGAAAAAATAAGTAAGAAAAAGAAAAAAAGTGATGATGAAGACGAAGAAGATGAGGAAGAATCTCGTCCTGTAAAAAAGAAAAAGAGAAAAAGCGATGAAAAGGACGAGTTTGAAGAATAATTAAGGAGCCTTGCGATGAAAAAACTGTTTTTGTATGTTTTGATGGTATTCTGGGCTTTAGCTCTTTTTGCTAACGATGAGGAAGAAGATGAGCTGGTTTTTGAAGAAGATGGAAAAAAACTTGAGCGGAAAGCTATCATGGGGCTCGAAGATATGGGCTTTCTTGAGTCAAGAATCAATATTCCGGTTGAATTTTGCGATGAAGTTTCAGGCGAAGGATGTTCCTCCTGGAATGAAACTGTAAAATTTGAGCTCAACAGAAAAAGAAAAATCAAAAGTGCTGAAATTTTCTACAGATGGATTGTCTCAAAACAGTTTGACAAGATTATTGTCGGTGACGGAAATGCCAAAATTATTGAAAAAGATGGAGCTCCAACTCCAATCGAGGCAGAATCTATTCCGATTTTCAGTGCTGGGAAAGGTTCGATTGAGTCATTCACAAAAAAAATGGATAAGTACCTCAACACCGATTTCAACGATGTAATGTCTGGTCTTCTTTCCGAATCTGCACAAAAAAGATACGACAAACTCTCTTCAGATGAGGTTGAGCGATTTATTCAGAAAAAAGCGGCAAAAACAGGGATTCCCGAAGAAGTTGTGAATAAGGCGATCCACTCAAGCTATGTTTTCGGTTTATATATCGAAAAAATTGGCGGATATGCAAAAATCACAAAAAAGAAAAAGAAATCAAGGACTTCCTACGATATAATTCACTCGCTCTCTTTTGACGGGGAACTCATTGTCTACCGCTATGACCGCAAAAATGAAAAGTTTGAACTTTACAATAAAATCGGAATTTCAGGAAATGCAGAAGAGACAGTTTCACTAAAAAGAGAACCTGAAAAAGAGGATATCCAAAGAGCAATCTCACTTCTTTTTGAAGAAACAGTGAAAGACAGTGCCAAAAATGGCGAGTCAAAACTTAGAACTGACGAAAATTTTGCAGTCTACACCCAAATAAAAGAAGTAGAGGGACAAACTGTTTTTGCACCAATTGGCATGAAGGAAAATATCAGGGTTGACCATCCATTTGCTGTTGTTGAACAATCGGGTGGCAAATTAAAAACAAAAGGTCTGGTTAAGGCAAATAGCGTTTTTGAAAACTGTGGCGAAGGCGGAAATACAGAATTTTCTCTTATAAAAGGCTCTGCTGATGCTGGAAATATTCTTGTTGAACAGCCTTGGTCGGGCATTTATGGTAATGCTGGACTAGGAATCAACTCAAGAACTCTGCAAGGCAAAGGCAATTACAAAAAAAATAAACAGGGCGGAATGATGATGGGAGTTCAGCTCGGACTTTCAGGAAATCTCGGATACATTACCGATGTTTCATTTCTTTCTGAAACCTGGGTTTCATTATTCGGAAGCTATACAACTGGCGGCCAAGAAACTAAAATCCCTGCAAACGATGCTGCAAAAATAGAAAAAGGAAGCCTCAGCTACCCGACCTTCTGGGGATTTGGAGCTGAATTTTCAAGAAGATTTTATTTTGGCACTGCAGGCTTATTTGCAGCTCCGGCACTTGCATTTTCTTATGATTTTGGCTCAATTACAGGAAAAGGAAGTGGCGAAAACATTGATATTTCATCAATATTTTTAACACCTAACGCTCACATCGGATTTTCAGTAAATTCCGGATTTGATGTGCTTTTAAAAGCTGGCTGGAACCTTCCTCTGGCTCCGACAATAAAGGGAAGCGATAGCGGAAATTTAAACAGCGATGCAGAATTAAAAGGTGGCCTTTTCGCAATGGTGCAGCTCTCATTCCACCTTCCAATTGTAGGCGTTACCTCAAAAATCTACTCTGCACCTGCCGACACTTGCATTGAATTTGAAAAAACAAAAAAGAAACAGTCAAATAAAGATGATGAAGAAGATTTTTCTGATGAAGAGCTTGATTCAGAGGAAGATTTCTAGCCTGAATTTTCACAACACAACACTTATATAACAAAGAAACTGGCAGGACTGTTTACAACTTTGTTATCATTGGCTTTTGCCTGCATCTAATAAAACCCCAACAAATTACTTTACATACAGCTCTTTTCCGCTAAACTTATTTTGCTTATTTTATTATGAAAAAGACAGGCAAAAAATTGTTTCAGCTGGAATCAAATAAATTGATATTACGCACGCAGTTCCACAGTTCCACAGTTCCACAGTTCCACAGTTCAGCCGAGTATATGCCAGCCTAACAAAAGTCAAGAAATCATTACACTTTTTCACAAAAATCCTGCAAAGACTCAATTATTTGGCGCATCGAGTGCAAATATTTGTTCATCGAGTCGTTTCAGAGGCATCTTGAGTACAAATATTTGTTCATAGAGTCATTTCAGAGGCATCTTGAGTGCAAATATTTGTTCATCGAGTCATTTCAAAGGCATATCGAGTGCTATCATTCATTCATCGAGTCGCAGCAGAAGTAAAACAAGTATCAGGATGCAGAGTTTAATATAAAAACCCTTTAAAGGAAGGAGAAACGAGATGTCAACACAGGAAAGAGTTCCGGAAAATGGAGAGAAAAACAGAAAAAATCAGCTTGCAATTGCTGATAAACTGGCAGCGTTCAGTCTTATTCTCGATGGCACAAGCAAAAATCCCGAAATTATGAATCTTATTCAAAAATTCGGCTTTACCACAGAAACGATTCAAGCTATTTATGCAACCCTTAATCAGGTTATTGAGCTTCAATCCGCGCAGAAAAAAGAGTCAGGCGAATCACTTCTTGCAACCGAAACATTCAACAACCTCAAAGCTGAGGCAGACGAATTTTTCACCGATTATCTCAAGCTTGCCCGCGTTATTTTTAAAGATAACGAATCAGCAAAAAAAGCTCTTATTCTCGATGGCGTAGACAAAAAAGCGTTTGCAGAGTGGTCGTCAAGAAGAAGCCAGTTTTACATTAATGCAAAAAATCATCTGATATTAACAGCATTTGCAAGAAGAGGCATCACAGAATCAATGCTTGCAGAAGGCGAAGCTTCACTCAAAAAAGCAATGGATTACAGAGCAACCGCAGAAAAAGAGAGAGCTGAATCAATCCGCGCGACTGAGTTAAGAGACCAGAAGCTCGATGAGCTTGAGACATCTATCTCAGAGTTACGGGCTTTTGCGAAGGTAGCACTCAAGGGACGGGCGGATTTGTTGAAAAATTTGGGAATTTAACTATATTTCAGGAGAAAAAAATGATTTTTAGAAAACCGGTATTTTTTATTTTGCTGTTGTTTTTATCGTTCTGTTCTTTGTCTGCCTATGATATATGGAATTTCAGACAGACAAATTCAGGGGAATGCTACAGCACAGGAAGCTGTACATTTTCTTTCAGACTTGTTAAATCAAGTTCTGACACTTATTCAAAATTTACAATGAGAGTTGTTTTTGGAGATGCTTCAAACCCTGTAAACTTCTATGCGAGTGACTATGAAGCAACTGTAGCAGAATGCATCTCTTCAGGTTTATGCAAAAATCTGGGCAGTGATGTAATCAGCTTTTCTCATGTTTACTCTGAAAACGGCTGGATTCTTGAAAATGGGGATCACAACTACACAATTCAGCTTCAGATAGAAAAAGCCGGAAGCTGGAGTGATCCGGCTGAAGACTGGTTTGGATTTAAGGTTTCTAAAGCAGCTATCGAGAACAACTCTCAAATAGATCCTGATGAAATAGTATGCGGAAGTCTTACTGGGGAAACTGTTGATGCTCAGAAAGTTGAATGCAACACTCTTATTGATCTGGTTAACACAATAAACGGAACTCCATGGAAAGATGCTTACTGTATTAATCAGAAGCTTAATCTCTGTCAGATGGTAATTTATGATCTTTTCCCGACAGAAGAGGATTGCGGAGAGGATGGCTGTCAGGATGATGAACTTAATATTTCAGAAGAGGACGCAAGTTTATACATAGAAACCATCTATGCTGAAACTCTAAGCAAAAACTATCTCTATCCTGAAATAATAAAATCAGGAACATGGGTCTATACAGGAAGTTTTATAGACCAGAATGGAAACTTTGTCTCATCCAATATCCACTTTATGGACAGAGGCCTGAAACCTTCAATGATAAAGCCGTCATCAACAATAGCTCTAACCGATTTTTATAAATTTGATAAAATAAAGACAAATATTGTTGAGCTCAGCGAGACAAACAGCTTTCAATGTCAGAATGTCCCGTGTCTGCCTGTAAACGGCTGGGGATCAACCCAGGGATACAGCTGCGCATGGACAGAGGGAGGAATCTGTATTTGTGAGAAAAAATGTAACTGGACAGATACAAACAATGACGGAGTAAAAGATTCCTGCAAAATCGGAACAACAGTTGTTTCAACCACATCAGACCTGATGCAGGATGGAATTCCTCTTGATTTAATCACTTCAATAGTTGAGAAGGAAACAAGCGTTGTTGATAAGTATGAAAACGGTGAATGCTACTATTCAATAGATGAAAACCCTGAGCCGTTCAATCCGAAAAAGACTATAAATGCTACAGATGGCATCTATAAAAACTATGGCGAATATGCAATGCCAATTTTTATAGAGAATCAGAAACAGGATATATCTTCATGCGAACAGTATGTTTATGAGAAATATTATGACTACTCACTCTATAAGGATTTTGCGGCAAAACATAAGGATAATCCGCTCCTGACTGCAATATTTGCTTTTGAGCCTCTTCCAATAAATCCATTAAGCACCTTGTATCTTAAAAAATAGAGGTTGATAAGGCAGGCTGTTAGCCCCTTGGG
>CAZISX010000022.1:34502-41718 GCA_964542005.1 uncultured Spirochaetales bacterium | reverse complement strand
TGTCACTATTTAAAATAAGCAAAGAATCGGGAAAGCCTGAAAAAATAACAGATAAAACTACTCCCTATCCCGATGTTATCCTTAGTTTATATGCAATATCCAACAATATGTTGTATATCATTAATTCAAACAAATTATGGCAGAGTGATGGCACAGATGAGGGAACAACACTGCTTCTTGAGCTTGATAAGGAGTCGTTTATTAATGAAGTCTACTTTTCTGAGAAAAATATTTTTCTCTATACTTTAGCACCTATGAAGACTGAAGTATTGCAAAAATACAATCCGGCAGATAAAACAATGAAATTTATTACAGAATTCTCATCACCCGATTCAATGGGAATGGGATTATATCCTATTGGTGTAATAAATAAAAAATTCTTATACAACATTCTTGTAGGTGGAAGTATGGTCTCTACCAACAAAGGATACCTCCATTCTTTTGATGAAGAAACAGAGATTGATACTGAAATAGGCTTATTTTTACCTCTTCAAAAAACCGGAAATGAGTTACTTCTTTTGAATGAAAACAGCCTTTTGAGAACAGACGGAACAATTGAGGGAACATATAAACTTACAGATTCCGAATCTGATGTAATTCCAACTGGTTTAATTGGTGTTAAAGGTGAAAAGATAATTTTTTCAGGATATTCCCGTGATTTTGGCGAAGAACTTTTTGTTTACGAACCTTCTGAAAAATAAAATTAGTCGAAACTATTTCTGAAAAAATCATGTCTAAGAACTGTGTTTTTTACCTCTAACAAAAGAAATCAAAAACCAAATTATATGCTTATATGGAGCAGCTTTGATTTTATTGGATTTAAGAAGGCGTGTAAAACAAAATTAAATTCTTTTATTTCAGGAACATTTCTTGCATAATAACAGCGTATTAACCATAAAGCAGGTAAGCTACATGAAAAATGCTAAATTTGAAAAAATTATAAATTTCATACGAAATCTCTACAAACAGGATGGATTTATAAACCTACATCAGCCAGTTTTCGGAGGTAACGAAAAAAATTATTTAAATAGCTGTATTGATTCTTCTTTTGTATCAAGCGTCGGTAAGTTTGTTGATGATTTTGAGAAAAAATGTGCTGAATTTACCGGTGCGGAATATGCAATAGCTGTCGTGAATGGAACTCAGGCTCTTTTCACAGCTCTCAGGCTTGCTGAAGTTGGCCAAAACGATGAAGTTATAACGCAGGCTCTTACTTTTGCGGCAACAGCCCACGCAATAAAATACACAGGTGCAGAGCCGATTTTTCTTGATGTTGACAAGGAAACGCTGGGGCTTTCTCCTGATGCAATAAAGATATTTCTTGAGGAAAATTGCGAAGTTATAGATGGATTGACAATCAATAAAACAACGAAAAAAACAATAAGAGCGTGTGTTCCGATGCACACTTTTGGCCATCCCTGCAGGATTGATGAAATTACAGCTATCTGTGAAAAGTACAATATTATTGTTATTGAGGATGCTGCGGAAAGTCTTGGTTCTTTTTATAAGAAAAAGCACACCGGACTTTTCGGGAAAATGGCTGCACTTTCTTTTAATGGCAACAAAACCGTCACAACAGGCGGTGGCGGAATGATTCTTACGAATAACGAATCTCTTGCAAAAAGAGCAATCCACATTACAAAAACAGCAAAAATTCCGCATAGTTATCTTTTTTATCATGACGAGCTTGGCTACAACTTCCGAATGCCTAACATAAACGCGGCATTAGGCCTTGCTCAAATGGAACAGCTTAATTCTTTTCTTGAAAACAAAAGAGAAACAGCTTATATTTACAGCAGATTTTTTGAGGAGATTGGTGTGGAATTTGTAAAAGAGCCACTTCATGCACATTCAAATTACTGGCTGAACGCTATTTATTTTGAAACAATAGAAGAAAGAAATGCTTTTCTCTCGTTTTCAAACGAAAATGGAATTATGGCAAGACCTGCCTGGGAACTTATGACAACCCTTCCCCATTTAAAAGACTCTTATCATGACAAACTCACAAATTCTTATAACATTTCGGAAAGATTGGTAAATATTCCTAGCGGGGTGCGATTATGACAATACCGGTAATCCTTATTGGCGGTGGAGGCCATTGTGTTTCCGCAATTGATGTTGTTGAGGCTGGCAACATTTATAAAATTGAAGGAATTGTTGATGTGCCTGAAAGATTGCATCAGAAAGTCTCAGGCTACGAAATAATTGGAACAGATGAGGATACACCCAGACTTATTAAAGAATACAGGAATTTTATTCTTACAATCGGGCATGTTAAAACCCCTGATGTAAGAATACGAATATATCAGCATTTCAAAGCTCAGGGAGCAAAATTCCCAATAATTATATCGCCTTTGGCTCATGTTTCAAAAAACGCCTCAATTTTGTAAATGCTGGTGCATCTGTAGGAAAAATGTGCATTATTAATACAGCTTCAGTTATTGAACATGAATCAAGTGTCGGCGATTTTACACACATTTCGACTGGCGCATTTGTAAATGGTCAATGTCGCGTAGGCTCAAAATGCTTTATAGGGAGTTGCTCTGCGATGCGCAACAATACCGAAATCTGCGACAGCGTACTTCTCGGAACCGGCTCTGTTGTCGTAAAAAACATAATTATTCCAGGCATTTACTTTGGGAATCCCGCGAAAGAGATAAATCATGGCTGAGAGGATATTTATTATTGCGGAAGCTGGCGTAAATCATAATGGCTCAATCGAAACTGCAAAAAAACTTATTGATGCAGCAAAAGAAGCTGGTGCTGATGCAGTCAAATTTCAGACATTTTCCGCGGAAAAACTTACTGCCGAAACAGCTCCAAAAGCTGAATACCAAAAACAAAATAGCGACAAAAACGAATCTCAGTTCACAATGCTCAAAAAACTGGAACTTGATAAATCAGGCCACATTGAACTTATGAAATATTGTAATAATACCGGCATCTTATTTATGTCTTCGCCTTTTGATTTGGATGCTGTAGATTTTCTTAACTCTATTGGTCTGGAAATCTTCAAAATCCCATCAGGCGAGATTACAAACCTCCAATATCTTAGGAAAATAGGCAGCTTAGGTAAAAAAGTAATTCTCTCAACAGGAATGGCAACACTTTCTGAAATTCTTGATGCGCTAATTGTTTTAACAAATCTGGGTACAAAAAAAGAAAATATTACAATTCTTCACTGCAGCACTGAATACCCAGCACCTTTCGAAGAGGTCAATCTCAAAGCAATGATTGAAATAGAGAAAGTCACAGGCTGTAAAACAGGATATTCAGATCACACAACAGGAATAATTGTTCCGATTGCGGCAGCTTCAATTGGTGCAAAAATTATAGAGAAACACTTTACACTCGACAAAAATATGCCTGGGCCAGATCATAAAGCAAGCCTTCTGCCGCATGAGCTCAAAGAAATGGTGGAAGCTATCAGAATTGTTGAGAAAATCAAGGGTGATGGTCACAAAAGGCCAACCGCCTCAGAACTTAAAAACAGAGACATTGCCAGAAAAAGTATTGTTGCAGCAAAAAATATTCTGGCTGGCGAGATTTTTTCAAGTGAAAATCTGACAGTTAAAAGGCCTGGAACTGGTATTTCGCCAATGCTTTGGGATGAAATAATAGGCAAAAAAGCGATTAAAAACTACAAAAAAGATGAATTAATAGAAAATCATCTTCTCTCTTCGTCATCATCTTCGTCTAAATAATCTTCTTCAAGTCCATCTTCGTCCGCAGTTTCATAAAGTTCTTCATACATCTCATCAATCGAAAAAATGCACTCTGAAACATACTGTTCAAATTCTGATTTTGTACATGGGTTTGTGAAAATATTTTCTACTGTGAGAGTAAATCTTCCATTGTTTTCGTGATAAGTAACATTTGATTCGTCAATATCTCCAGTCATAACAATAGGTTCCATTGTTTCGACAATAAGATTAACAATATCTTCAACAAATAAATCTGAGTCTTCAGCTATCGGATCTGTTAAAACTCCGGTAATTTTAACACCGTTAAGATGAATTGTTGATTCAGGTTTTTCCACAATTTCTTTAAAATCTGTTTCAAGCTCTAAAACACCGGTTCTGATTGTTGTTTGTACATTCATAGTTTTCTCCTATTTTGAATCCATTATTTCAACGCCTGTCCAATCACTAGGCACACCGTATTTTCCATACTGCAAACACTTAGCATGATAATAAATTGCAGCATTGTCGCAATTATTTATTGAATAAAGATGCTCAAAACATTTTGATGCAGCCTCAAAATGGGCGTTGTAGTAAAGTTCCATTGCCTGAGCAAATAGCGGTATTGAGTCTATTTTTGCTTTTGCAAACTCACTACTTATCTGAATAACCTCATAAATATTAATGACTTTCCTCTTCCCTTTGACTTGAATTTTTCCAAGAAAACGGGTTTTATAACGATCTGATGGTGTAATTTTTTCAAGAAACTGCTGGCTTATAACAATTTGCGCTCCGAATACTTTGGTAAGACCTTCAAGTCTTGAAGAAATATTTACAGTATCGGAAATTACAGTTGTTTCCATTCTGGACTCTTCTCCAACTGTTCCCAAAATCACATCGCCGACATGCATTCCGACTCCGATTTTTATTGGAGAGAAACCTTTTGCAGTACGGCTGTCGTTAAATTCATTAACTTTTACAAAGAGTTGCAAAGAAGCATTTAAGGCATCATCGCAATCTGTAGGAAAGAGTGCCATAATACTGTCGCCAATATATTTATCTATAATCCCATTCCATTCCTCAATAACAGGCCCGACATACTTCAGATAGGAATTCAAAAACTTAAAATTATCCTCAGGCATCATAGCTTCGGAAAGAGTCGTAAATGAACGAATATCAGAGAACATAACAGTCATTTCACGGCTTATGCTGTCGCCTAATTTAACTTCTATAATATTTTTATGACCAAGTAGCTCAAGAAATTTTGAAGGGACAAACCTGCTGTAAGAGTGTGTTAAATCGAGTTGATAGGCAAACATTTGATCAATATTATCTTCCGCAAGCTTTGACTTTGTAATATCATTAACAATTGCTTCAATATAGCTTAATTTATCGCCCCATTCCCGCACTGCAACCGCATTTATCGAAGCCCAAATCATAGCCTTATCTTTTCTATAAAGCTGAATAATAAAATTTTGAACCTTTTTCTGTTTTTTGAGCTTTTCAAGAAATTGCGCTCCTTCATCTTCAAAAACATAAAATTCATGCGATTTTGTATTAAGATTCAAAATAAGTTCACCAGGAGATTCATAACCAAGCATTTTAGCCATTGACATGTTGACATTCATAAAAAGACCATCGCAATTCATCTGGTAAATTCCCTCAGCTGCATTCTCAAAAATACTTCTGAATTTTCGCTCAGACCGCTCCATTTCGTGATATTTTTCGCTTAATTCTGAAGAAATTTCCTGAAGAAGAGACAAAAGTCTGCTAAATTCAGGTATTGTGAAATTTCCCGGCATTCCAACCTGTGTCGACTCGCCTCTGATTCCAAGAATAACAGTTGCTCTTTTATAAAAAAGAGATGCGTCCTCCATTACCTTACCGCTGTAAAAATAGAAAAAAACAAGAGGAGGCAAAGTAACAGAAAGCGATAAAATCAAGGCAACTAAAAAAACAAAAAATCCTAGATATTCTGGAGACTTATTTTTTAAATATTCGCCAATTTCATATCCAAAAAAAATAAGTATTACAAAAAGAAACAATCCAAAAGGAATAAAAAACAAAGAGTATTTAAGTACAACCTTAGCCTGGTATGAGAGCAACTTTTCTTTTTTCAGCATCCATCCGCCTATGTTTTTGTTAGGATTATGATAATTGGATAAGAAAAGGTTGTCAAGTAAAGATTTTGAGTATTTGCATAGTTAGGTTTTAATAATTTGCTCAAAAGCTTTTTTATACAGGCTAATTATTGAATTCCATTTATATTTTTCACTATTTTTTACAAAACAGTTTCTTCTGGAATCTCGATTTACAAGGAGCTTTTCAAGCAATCTCTCAAGCTCGTCATCTTTATTATAAAAAAATTCGCTGAATTCGCTAAAAGGAAAAATCTCGGGATAGGAAAGTCTTTCCGGTAAAAGAGGAATAACTCCGCAATAAGTTGCCTCAACAATGCTGATTCCGAAAAAATCCTGATTTGAGGTGACAGGAAGAATATCAGATTTTTTAAGCCAGCGTGCATAATCTGCAAATGATTCAACAAAACCTTTGTGAACAATTCTGTTTCCAAATATCTTATCAATTTCACTAAATATTTTGGGCGCTCTGGGGAATTCTTCGCCAAGAACCGCAATCTCAAAATCAAGCCCTTTATCCATAAGATTTTTCAGAACAAGAAAGAATTGTTCAGGATTTTTGTCGTACTCCCAGCGATGATTCCAGAGAATTAGCGGCACTTTATTTGGACTTCTCTCTTCAGCTATTTTATCAAATTTTTCAAGATCAAGACCAAGCGGCAGAACAACACTTTTTTCTCTGATTTTGATATGAGCATCAGATTCGTTGCAGTCAGGAAATGTCTCAAAAAAGATTTTCACACTATCGCAGAAACTCTTTTTGTGGTACTCTGAATTAAATAAGAGAAAATCAGCCGCAACCGCAGAAGCAACATTAATAAATCCGTAGTGCATATCTCTTTTCAGCGAAACATCCAAATCGCTGGGTGACCACGGATAGGTTAGCTGATTTTCGTGAAAATAAATTACTGTCTTTGTTTGTGCGGTTTTTTTCCTTGTAACTGCTAAAAATGTAGTTAAATCAAGCATATCTGTCGCAAGAATCAAATCAGGAACAAAATCTGATTCCATAAAAATCCGTCCAAGCGTCAACGCTCCGCCGTGCATCCGCCATTTCCAGTGCCGTCCCGGAAGAGATAGAATCTGAAAATTTTCACCAAATTCCCTTTTTAATCCAAGAGCCCACGCCTCATGCGAACCTGTAAAAAATGGCTCAATCAGAAGAATTTTCATAACTGTTTTTCCGTTTTTTCATCATAACATTGAATTAAAACAGCTTTTTTTATCAGTATTTTATCAATCCTGTTACCGTCAATATCAACAACTTCAAATATGTTGCCGAAATAATTGAATTTATCGCCTGTTTTAGGTATTGCTGTCATCTGATGTATAACAAAGCCTGCAACAGTTGAGTAATCAATGGTTTCAAAATCAATTTCAAAATTATCCAGAATTTCA
>CAZISX010000022.1:23129-34492 GCA_964542005.1 uncultured Spirochaetales bacterium | reverse complement strand
TTTCAGTAAGAGCTTCAATCGGCGCATCTCCGCTAACAAGAAAAGAGTTGTCATCCCTCATAAAAACATCAGGATCATTTTCCTTGTTTTCCTCAGGGAAAGAGCCAATAAGGTGTTCGGAAATATCGTGCAATGTTATTATTCCTTCAAATCCGCCATACTCATTTACTGCAAAAACAATGGTGGTGTTTTTTTTTCTGAAAATATTGAGCACATTCTGTGCATCAATATTTTCAGGAATTATAAGAGCCGGAACAATAAGTTTTTTAAAATCAATTTTCTGATTTAAAACAAGGGCTTTTAAGTAATCTGTTGCAGAGAGCGTTCCCAGAAATGTATCAATATTTCTGTCGCAACATACAACTTTGGAGTGCTTGGCTGATAAAATTTCTTGAGTAATATCATCCTGAGAATCGTTTATATCTATCCATTCAATGTCTGTTCTGTGCGTCATTATATGTTTTGCTTTCTTGTCTGAAAAATAGAATATTTTTTCATGTATCTGTTTCTGCTCTTTTTCAATTACACCGTCAATTGATGCAGAAATCAAAATCTGACGGATTTCAGCTTCTGTAACTTTCTCGTCTCTTTTCTTTATCCTGAACAGGTTGTTTATTATGTTTGTTGAAAGAGATAAAACTTTTACAAACGGAAAAAAAAGGATAGAAAAGTAGTAAATGATTTTTGCTGTTTTCACAGCAATTTTTTCAGGATTGCTTAGAGCAACTGTTTTGGGAACAAGTTCTCCAATAACAATTGAAAAATAGGTGATTGCGATAACTGTCAGTGTGAGAGATATTTCTGCTGCATAGTTTTTTAAAAACTCTATTTTCTCAAATAATGGAGATATGTCGGCGGCAATACTCATTCCGCCATAAACACCTGTAATTATTCCTATTAAAGTAATTCCTACTTGAATTGCAGATAAAAAGCTTTCTGAATCGTTAATAAGTTTTAGGGCTTTTTCGGAACCGCTTACCCCGTCTTTTCTCATTTGCTCCAGTTTGATCTTTTTACTGGAAACAAGAGCTATCTCGGAAAGAGCAAAAAAACCGTTCACTAAAATAAGAAAAATAAGCACTAAAATTTCCAAACTATTTCTCCTTCATCTCTTTTAAAACAGAGGAAAGGGAGGGCGCATTTTCTCTAGTCATGCTGAAAAGCTCCAAATCATGGTATCTTCCTTTGTGAAAATAGGATTGTTTAAGGAGACCTTCAAAAATATAACCGCACTTTTCAGCAGTTTTACGACTGCCTATATTTCCTTTTATACAGGTAATTTGAATTCTTGGAACAGGCTTTGTCTCAAAAAGATATTTGGTAAAAATCCTCAAAGCTTCAGACATATAACCCTTACCTCTGTCTGATTTTTTGAAAATCTGATAAGCAATTTCAAAGCAGTTCATATAAATAACTGGCTTGAAAAACATTATCTGACCAATAATCTGCAACTCCTTATTTAATATAAACATGGTGCCGCTGTTTTCCTCCCAGATTCCGGTTTCAGCAAATCTTCTTCTAAATTGCACCTCAGAATAGAGTGTTCCAGGCCAGCATTCACCTTTTTCCGCAAAATTGTTAAGAAGCTTTACAACCTCATCAACATCTTTTGTTTCTGCTGTTCTCAAAATTATTTTTTTACCTTCAATCACAGGACTCTCCAATAAATTCACCTTAAAAAAATGAGATGTTACAACAGAATTAGATTAAATTCAATAAATTAGGTTGACTCTTATTGTGAGATAACATAAAATTTGCCGAATTTTTAAGAGAACCCAATGAATAAGTTTTATGGTGTATTGATTCTTTTCGATGAAAAAGGCAATTCGTTTGTCCAAAATTTATGGCAAAAAATTGCTGATGCCGGAATTACAGGAGCAATGTCGCAGATTGAAAACTGCAAACCGCATCTTTCATTAGCTCTTTACCAAGGATGCTCTGTTGATTTAATTGAGAAAAAAGCTAAAGAATTTGCAGAAGAACACAATTCTTTTGAGATTCAGTTTTCATCTTTTGGACTTTTCACAACACCGATGCGCCCATTTTTTCTTGGCGTTACAAGAAACGAACCGCTTAATTCGATACACACAAAATGGCACGAAAAAGAAGGACTTTGTGAAAACGAGGCAAACACACTCTACAAACCTGACAGCTGGGTTCCGCACATAACACTTTCTATGGGTATAAACAAATTTAATTATGAGGAAGCGCTGGAATGTGTTTTTGAGACGCATCTTCCATTTAATTGCATGGCAACAACGATTGCGATAACCGAATTTGATATGACTGATGGCGCTCTGGTCTGGAAATATCACAATATTTTTAATTTTAGAAATTGATTCAGGAGGATTTTAAATGAGATTCTATTTATTAACCGCAGTTTTACTCTCACTTTTTTTTACCGGATGTGTTACAAGCGGAACCCACGAACAGGTTTTAAACGAGCTTGACAAAACAAAGAAATCACTCTCGGAGCAGAAAGATGAAAACAGCGAGCTTTCAAACCAGAATGTAAAGTTTAAGAAAAAAGTTGAAGCTCTCCAAAAAGAGATAGACAAACTGAAAAAAGATATTGCATCATTAAACAAAAATTTTCTTGAAGCAATGGACTTTAATGATGAACTTAAGAATAAAATCAAGTCATTAGGCTCTTCAATCGAACAACTCGAATCAAAGAAAACAGCAATGAGTGATGAAAAAAAGAAGCTTTTAAACGAGCTTGATGAGCTTAGAAAATTGAAGGATGCTGCTGAAAAAAGAACAGCTGAATTCAACAATATTTTGCTCAAACTCAAAAAAATGATAGACTCTGGAACACTTTCTGTAAAAGTCCGTAAAGGTCGCATGATTGTTACACTTTCGAGTGATATTCTTTTCCCATCCGGCTCAACAAAGCTGACAGATGAAGGAAAAAGCGCGATTGGTGATTTGTGCATTACACTTAAAGAAATCACAGACAGAAACTTTCTTATTATCGGACACTCAGATTCTACACCAATTCACACACAGAGATTCCCGTCTAACTGGGAGCTTTCATCACAAAGAGCAATCGAAGTAGTTAGAATTATGATAGAAAACGGCGTTGCTCCAGCGATTTTATCAGCTGCAGGCAGTGCTGAATTTGACCCGATTGCAGACAACTCAACACCATTATTAAAAGCTCAAAACAGACGCGTTGAGATTGTTTTCATGCCGAAAATTGAAGAAATGCCTGGATTTGAACCTGAGAAAAAGTAAAAAAAGTTATGTAACAAAGGTAACGAAATTTACAAAATCTCCTGAAGAATCAAAACTGTATCCCTAACCAGATTATCGCATATAACTCTCGAGCAGTTTTTCTCTTTCGCAAGAATTTTTCCATCCTCAGTGCTAATATCAATTCCCAAAAGCTCGCGGCAGATTGTTGAACCATGCTTTTCGGAAAAAAGCTTTAAAAACAAGTTAGTTGCTTGATAACACTTCTCTTTTGCATCAAAATCATCAGCTTTTATTCTGCCGTAAGCAAGACCGATAACCATCAGAGCACCGGAAACAGCACCGCACAAATTTCCACATCCTCCAATTCCGCCGCCAAAAGGAGATGAAATTTTCAGAGCTGTACTTTCATCAAGTCCGTAACTATTTGAAAAAGCAGATAAAACAGCCTGCGAACAACTGAAACCATCCTGAAAAAGAGAAACCGCCTTCTCTGCGTTGTCATTTAAACACATGAATTACCTCACCTAAGATATTGTTTTTACTTACAAAACCCCAAACTCTTGAATCCTCGCTCACATCTCTGTTGTCGCCCATGACAAAATAATACTCCTCCGGCACAACAAAACTTCCGCTGCAAAATTTACAAATAGCGGGATTAACAAAATCTCCATCTTTTGTGTAAACAACAGCATATTTTCTGCCTGTTACGCCATAAGCTTTTTCTTCGTAATGATTGAGGATTTTTTTCATTCCCAAACGATCTGTGTAGAAAAGTTCACCAATTTTTTCTGTTGTAAGCTCGGTTCCGTTTACAAAAATAGAATCTTCAGAAAGCGTCAACTTGTCACGGGGAATTGCAATAATTCTTTTTGTGTAGACAACACCTTTTTTGTCAACAAGATTAATAATATCGCCTCTCTCTGGATTTTTGAACAAATAGGCTTTTTTAAAAAGAATCATCCTTGTTTCAGGTGGAACATTTGGAAACATTGAAAAAGTCTCAGTTGACTTGAAATAACTGAAAATAAAAAAGTTGGCAAAAATAATAATAGAAAGAATCAGAAGAAGAAAAAAGAAAAAATGTTCCATAAAAGTTATTTTTGCAAAACCAAAATCTTTCATAGAAAAATGATGATGTAATTTGTTATTTCATCCGAGAACTTTGTTGTCATAATTTACCTTCTTTTCGTTATCATTCTTCCGGCAGCAATTATCATGATTCCTCCGGCCAGAACAATCCAATTTGGAACTAAACCGAGAAAAATTATCTCGTTGATAGCTGTAAAAAGTATTGTGAAAAGGAATAGTACTGACGCTGTGTTGGCTGGAACAAATCTAAGTGAATGATTCCAAAAAATGTAGGCTCCGGCTGACTGAAAAAGTCCCATTTCAATGAGCCAAAACCATTCATCAGCTTTTTGCGGAGTTTTGCAGTCTCTAAACAGAAATGGAATCATTAGAATTGCGGAAACTGTGAAAAGCTTGAATAAAAATGCGATAACACGGTCAGGATCGTCTGCCAGCGGCTTCATTGCTGTGCTTGAAAAATATGTGTACCAACCAAAGGTAAATCCTGCGAGCACTCCCCAAAAAATCCCGACAAGAGGATTGCCTATGCCAAAAGAAAAGCTCTCTTTTCCTGCGGTTATCAGGATAATTCCTCCAAGGGAAAGGGTCAAGGCTGCTATTTCCCTTTTTGAAGGTTTTGCTCCTGTAAGAAAAAAACCTAGTAAAAACACAAATATAGGAGAAAGATTCTCAAGAATCATAAGCAGTGTTCCTGATATGTGATTTAGTGCCAGATGGTAGGTTATTGTGTTTAAAAAAAGTCCGACAAACGAGAGTGTCAGAACTGACAAAAAATTATCGCGCCATTGCAGAGGAGTCTTTTTTGCTAAACAATATATTCCAAGTACGCCGCAGCCAATAAAAACTCTGGCTGATGAAACCCAGAGCATATCAACTTCACGGGTTGCGAGGAATCTTCCGGCTGGCCCATGAATGCCCCATAAAAAAAGTGCTATAAATAAATATAGATATCCTTTGCCTTGAGCTAGTCTCTTCATTCAGAAAACTCCAGAAAATTCAGCAGTATAGTATCTTTTTTTTTATTATTGTCAAAAAGGAGTCAAATTTTTAGACAATTGAAAAAAACCGTTCTGATTGCCTTAATCTATAAATCTTGATTTTTACGCTCTTATAGTTAGACTTAAAACGCATTTGGTGTATTGAAATACAAACCTAAACTGATGGAGAAGACTATGGAAAAATGCCCATGCGGCTCAGGCCTTTTATTAAAAGAATGCTGTGAACCTTATATCAGAAATACAAAAGAGGCAGAAACACCTGAAAAACTTATGAGAGCTCGTTATACAGCTTTTGTAAAATCGGAAATTGATTTCATTATGGATACTGTTTTGGCATCAAAAAAACACGAATTCAACCGCAAACATATCGAAAAATGGGCGGAAGAATCAATCTGGTACGGGCTTGATATTGTAAAAACCGATAAAGGTGCAGCGTTAGATAGTGAAGGAAATGTAGAATTTAAAGCTACTTACAGCCAAAACGGTATGAAAGTTACACACCACGAGAACGCTTCTTTCAAAAAAGAGGATGGTAAATGGTTTTTAGAAGATGGTGAAATGGTTACAACCGGACAAATTGTAAACGAGGAAAAAATTGGAAGAAACGATCCATGTCCTTGCGGAAGCGGCAAAAAATTCAAAAAATGTTGCGGAAGCAAATTATAAGGAGCAAAAAAATGGGTTTTAAAACAGTTCGCACAAGATTTGCGCCAAGCCCGACCGGCTACATGCATGTTGGAAACCTCCGAACCGCACTTTACGCTTATCTCTGGGCAAAAAAAAATAATGGCACATTTATCCTTAGAATTGAAGATACAGATCAGGAACGATATATTGACGGCGCTGTTGAGATTATCTACAAAACAATGGCGGAAACCGGCCTTATTCACGATGAAGGTCCTGATAAAGACGCTGGTTTTGGCCCTTATATCCAGAGCGAAAGGCTTCCTCTTTACAAAGAAAAAGCGATTGAACTTGTTGAAAAAGGTAAGGCTTACTACTGTTTCTGCGATAAGGAAAGACTTAAATCAGGCGTTCCTTTTGTTATTCGTCAAAAAATCCCGACAGAAGGTGTAACTACTTTTAAAGACGAGGTTTTCGGCGAAATTTCTGTTGATAACAGCACTCTTGATGATCAGGTTCTTCTTAAATCTGATGGTTATCCGACCTACAATTTTGCAAATGTTGTTGACGACCATTTAATGGAAATCAGCCATGTAATCCGCGGAACCGAATACTTATCATCAACCCCGAAATACAACCTTTTATATGAAGCGTTCGGTTGGGAAATTCCTCAATATATTCACTGTTCTCCAGTTATGAGAGATGCTCAGAGAAAGCTTTCAAAAAGAGATGGCGATGCGAGTTATCAGGATTTTATAGATAAAGGCTATCTTACAGAAGCAGTTATGAATTATATTGCGCTTCTTGGCTGGAATCCTGGAAATGACAGGGAAAAATTCACACTGTCTGAGCTTTGTGAAGCATTTTCAATAGACGGAATAAGTAAATCTCCGGCAATATTTGATCCGATGAAGCTCACCTGGCTTAATGGCGAATATATTCGGGATCTTACAATTGAGACATTTCATGAAAAAGCATTGCCGTGGATTCGTAAAACTGTTACAAGAAATGATATTGACACAATGAAAATTGCGAAACTGCTCCACACAAGAACTGAAAAATTCTCCGATATTCCGGAACAGCTTGATTTTATTGATGCTCTTCCTGAATATGATATTGAGCTTTTTGTTCATAAAAAGATGAAAACCACACCTGAAAATTCTCTTGAAAGCCTTAAAACGCTTCTCCCTCTGATTGAATCAATCGAAAACTGGAATCATCAGGAAATACACGACAGAATTATGGGGCTTATCGAAGGACTTGGAATCAAAAACGGTCTTATGCTCTGGCCACTCCGAGTTGCGGTTTCAGGCAAGCAGTTTACTCCTGGCGGCGGAATTGAAATAGCTGAAATAATTGGCAAAAACGACACTATTTCAAGAATAGTTAAGGGAATCGAAAAACTCGGCGGTTAGTACGCTATTTCAAAAAATCCTTTATTTACAAATCGGCTTACCATCAAAAAGCTTGCTCAAATAATCACTCATATCATTTCCATTAACATCATCCGGTCTGTAAAGATAAATCGGCTTGATACCTGATTTTGAAAGAGAAATTTTGCCACCTTCAGTCTGGGTTGTGTTTTCCGCTTTTGTAACAGTTAGCGTTCCTTTTTCCGCAACCGCATCAATGCACTCTTCTGTAATATCGCCTGCTGCTTGGATTTTTGTCACAATAAGTTTTGACGACGAACTGGCAAGTCCAATGTTTTTTGGCTCTAAGTCTATTAAATCATTTGTAAAAATCAGCATTATCCGCTGCCAGATATTTTCTGTCGGAGATTTTGACCGTTGAGAAATATAAACTATTCCAGATTTGCTGTGTGCAGCATAAGCATCAATTGAAGTTGACTGATTTAACGGAATATTTTCATTTTCAATAGTTCCATAAAAGAATGGATATTTGCTTATGTAGCTGGAAACACTGCCATAATAGTCTGGATCGGAAATTCTGTCTCCATCAACAATATACTGGTCACCGACATAAAAGCTTGTAATACTTCCTTTTATCGCCATAACGCATAGAGAGGTATCAAACTGGCACTCAACACAAGATGCATTGCCGCTTTTATAAATTTCTCCATTAATTTCGGTGCATGAAATTGTTTCTGCACCATCGCACTGCTCATAATTTTCAACTACACCATTTCCGCAAACCTGATTTGGAGAACAAACAGAGTAACCTGTTAATTCTGTTATATTTTTTCTCACATCGCCATCTGGAGTGTAATCAGGTGCAAAGAGTTTTATTGAACTTCCCTGGATTTTAATTGAACCGCCAGGCGATGTAGTATTTGATGCTTCAGGAATACTTAAACTCTTGCCAAAACCTACGGCTGCAACGCAGTAAGAACCGCCGATTTCTCCGTAACTATTTGAAAGTACAAATAGATTAAAACTTTCAGCATCAAGCCCGACACTAATTGTGTCACCGGAAATAACGCTGGCCGGCATTTTTGCAACAATCTGATATCCAGTTGGATAGAGGCTGTTTCCTTCATTAAAGTATGATTTCTGATAAATATTAATTTCAGGGAAAGAACCTGTAAGCGACAAATCGAGTGCCGAATATGCGACTGTTTCTGTTGCCTGCGCCTCCGGAATCTGACTCTGAAGCAGCGTTCCTATAAATGCTGGAGTCTTCATTGCGCCGCTGTTTGATTCAAAATAGATAGGATTATCAATAAAATCAGCATTATAGATAAAACTTGTCTCAAAATTTATCTCACTGATTATTCCTGTCGAATCTATGCAGTCAGTCAGAACAAAACCTGAGCAATCATTTTTGCAGGTTGCTGTGCTGTCAAGATAGTTTGCACTCAGCGTTTTACAAGATACTGCTGCCACTCCTGTGTCGCAAACCTCTTTTGCTGTTGAATCAACCTTGCCGTTGCCGCAAAGTGCCTGTTTTTTCTCACATTTTGAAGTATCCCAACCAGAACAGGTTTCGTTGCAGTAAGCCATTCCGCCAGAGTATGTTCCATCAACTTTCTCGCAGAATTCACTATTTGTGTCACAAATTTCACCATTTTCAATCTCACGGTTTCCGCAGGAAAGTGCTGGAACAAGTAAAATATCACCTAAATCAGCACTGGAATCTTTTATAATAAATGATCTTGATTCTTTGTAATAGCCTTTTTTGGAAGCATTCAAAATATATGTGCCTGCCCCAATTTCTGGGATGTAGAAAGCACCTTTAGCAAGCTCTTCTGTGTGAACAAGGCGGCCTGTTCCATCTCGAAGAGTAATTAAAACGCCTGTAAGCTCCTGATTTGTCTGCGAATCTTTCATTATGCCCTGAACAATAGCCAAAATATCTGTTGATGGCTCTGTAATTGTAAGAATTGTTTCAAGCGTTTTCTCCTCACCTTCTTTTAAAATAAAGCTTGTTCTTACAGGTAAAAAACCATCTTTTTCAACAGAAATATCGTAGTAACCGCTTGATAACGAGGTGAAAACAAATCTTCCCAGAGAATCGGTGTAGGTTATATTGTTTCCAGGTTCCATAATTACAGCCGCATTTTCAAGAGGCGAAGAAGTAGTTGAATCCTCAAATAAAACCCGGCCATTTACGCCAGATTCGACAAGTGATTCTGCAACACTTTCTGCTGGTAGCGATGAAACAAAATCGTAAGCTGCCTCAAAATTTCTTCCAGCACTCTCTGGTTTATTATTTTTTGTATAAAGAGCAGTTACTTTAATTTCAATATAAGCTCCGTCAGAAATATTGTCTGCAAGTTCAGGGAAAATAGCATTTAACCGTGCGCTCTTCCTGCCTGAAATATCTTTTAAAAACAAATCCTTAGATATGTTTTTCTTCACAAAAATTTTATTAGTTCCGCTCTCTTTAATAATAAGCTGCGGTTTTTCACCATTACCATTATCTTTTGCCTCAGCAGCGTATTTAACAGTCTCAAGCGAAACAGCATCAAGCGTGTAACTATTGAATGTTGCTGAAGGAATTGAGATTTTTATCTCTTCTGCCATTTTTGCAATATCTTCAATATAAGGTACAATTCTGAAGTTCTTTTCATCTGCGTTATTTATCCCTATTTTACTCTCTGATACTTTTTCAAATCCTGTTATAATCAGTTTGTCAGAATCATTTTTAACAGAGGAAAGAAGTGTTGCCACAGATTGGTGTATATCCTTTTTAAATGCAGATAAAGCCTCGGAATTATTGAAAATATTGACACTGTATTTTACCGCAAGATAGTAGGAGCGGAGAAAGATTTTTACAGTAGCATCGTCAAGTGAATCAGGAATATTTCCCGTGAAGTATTTGAGTATGGCAATAGCCTTCAACTTGCCGATAACATTGCCATTTTCAGTAACAGAACCATCTTCTGAAATATCAAAAAGCGGCGGATTTGCACCTGTGCAGAGATTAATTTTTGTAGTGGCGGAAGGCTGCATCCAGAGACACTCAATCTGTTGCTGGTTAAGTGCGCCAGTTGGCACAACTTTTTTAGGAGGAATAAGAGTTCTCACAAGCTTTGAAACAAGTGAAAAGCCACCTCTATCTAAACCATATTTTGCAATAATTTCACGGGAAAAAGAGGATTCGCCAAGAAATGCTTTTGCTGCCGATTTTTCAATTTCAGGCAATGCTTTTTCAGGGTTATTCAAAATAAAAATGTTTTTAGGATTGAAAACATCGCTCAGCGTTTCGATTCTGCCGCCTGCAATCGAAGCATTGAAAAGAAGTGATGCAAAAAGCTTTATGTCTGAAGCATTGTTAGGAAGAAATGGCGCATCTGAAGTTTGCCCGATTCTTGACTCAACAAAATTCAAAAATCTCCAAATCCAGTAGTAATTTTCAAAAGTATCATAGTTTGTAACCGCACCATTTTGTCTTGAAAAAAGCTCACCCAAAAGAGGAGCAACACTTAATGCGCTCTCTTTTTTCTCAAAAATCGCAACCAGCTCCTCATAGCTATCAACTTTTGCTGACTCAAGAGATTCCTTAATAAATTCATAAGGATTTAAGATTTTGCCTGAGAGATTTTTTGCCTGAAGCTCTGGTTTTGTCTCCCAATCATAAAGCATTTTTTCAGCATCAAGCGTCATCGGATTCCGCTCAAGTTTGAATTTTGAGAAATGTCCGGTTTCAAAACTCATAAAACGGGATGATAAATCTGACTCATACATTCTCGGATCGCCGGAAGCGGCAAACATTCTTGGGTCTCCTGCAGCAAGCATTCGCGGATCGCCGGAAGCGGCAAGAAGGGGAACTGCACTTAAATCTCCCGAAGTTCTTGTCACTGTGAGCATTCGCGGATCACCAGAAAAAACAAGTCCCAAATCAAGTGCCATCATAACTGGCGTTGAAAAAACTGTGCCGGACGGCTCCATTGTAAATTCATAGATTGAGTCACCAACACCTTTGTCAAACTGAGTAAAAGTTATTGAATTTACTGGACTTCCGTTTAATGTTGCAGTTGTTCCTTTTGGA
>CAZISX010000022.1:19908-23119 GCA_964542005.1 uncultured Spirochaetales bacterium | reverse complement strand
TGAAATGAATAAAATTTTCTTAATTGTATTTTCGCTGTTATTTTTGCAACCTGCGTTGCCGAAGAAGCAGAAAGGGTAACTGTTGTCGAGGCTGTTTTCTTATAAAAATTAATCTTTTCGGTTTTCTTGGAAATTGTCTTTTCTCCCAATTTTAAGAGTGCTGAAATGTAAATATCGCCACTCGCATTTGATGAAACAAGTGCTTCATCACAGCTTGTTTTATCCTCTGCCCCTGGAATCTGCCAAACAACGGAAAATCCTGAATAATATGAATCAGTTCCGCCAAGAAGAGAGATTTTAACCTCTGCTGGATTATCTGTAATTTCTTTGTCGTAACTCTCAGGTTTTATTACGAAACCGTCAAAAAGATTGGAGTAGGCAAAACCTTTTGCCTCGTTTAATGATATATCATCAGCGATAATTGAGGAAACCTGCGAAAATGTTGAAAACTCTTTTGAAGCTGCAAGATTGGAAAATCCTGAAGTTATGCCGGAAAAATTATTGATGTTAATCTCACCAAGCCAGTTTCCCGATATAATCTTGAAGTAGGTTCTCGATTTTTTTTCAGCATCGGAAAAACTTGCACCTTTCTGGTAAAGAAGAGCTGCAACTGTTGTAAGAGGATTTGTATTTACTGTGTAATTTTTTGTTGAACTGTAAGGAAAACATGAATAAAGTGAAGCAGTTTCAGCACTGACGCAGATTGTGTCATTAGATTTTGGAAGAGTTTGGGGAGAAAAAGAGAAGCTTCCATCGGCAAGGGATTTTGTCTCTGCAATTACTTTTGTTCCTGATTTTAGAAAAAGTGAAACGCTGCTTTTGGGTGAAATATCAGATAAAACACCTGTTACTTTAAATTCTGTTCCTGCATCAGAGTCAGGAATCAGCGCATCATTATCAGAGATAGAATCAGAATCTCCAGTAATATCAGCATCACAGAGAATATCTGTGTCAACTTCAACTTTTTTTCGAGACTTTTTATTCTCACCGCAAGAAATTAAAAAAAGAGAAAAAGAAAGGATGACTACAATGATAAAAAGAAGCTTTTTCATAACATTCCCCCAAAAGATATTTTGTAATGGGTTGTATTATAATCGAGGATTTATAGAAGGTCAATTTTTAAAATTGGAGACTTGAACTTTATGGAAGTAAGGCAATA
Organism: uncultured Spirochaetales bacterium; assembly: GCA_964542005.1. Lineage (GTDB taxonomy): Bacteria > UBP6 > UBA1177 > UBA1177 > CALOFP01 > CAZISX01. The sequence continues at coordinate 21,960 of CAZISX010000022.1, read as the reverse complement.
CATTTAAAATCAATAAACCCAAGCTCAATATCGGTTGCAACCAGCTGGACACGAACCCTGTTTCCAACATTTAAATTTCCAAAACCGCTTGATAACATTCCTTCTACTGGCGGCTGCAAAACACGAACCCACAAACCTTTGGCCGATTCTCCGGTAACAATTGCATCAAATTTTTCACCTATTCTTGATTTCAGAAGAAGTGCTGCACCCGATTTTGCAACATGCCGCTCAACTTTTTTTGCTGTGTCTTCCTGTTCGGTGCAATGTTTGGCAATTTGTTCGAGTTCAGTTTTTTCATAAGGAATCATCTCGCCGTAAATTGCTGCTTTTACAAGCCTTTGGGTTACAAGATCAGGATAACGACGGTTCGGAGCTGTCGAGTGTGCATAATCTCGAACCGCAAGTCCAAAGTGGCCAATAGAAACCTCGCCAGGCATTTCAACAACATATTCGCCAGGCCCTAAGAGCTTGATTATGCTAAGAGAAAGGTCTGGAAAACGGAGCGGATCTGCCGCTTTTTCTGCGATAAGAAAACTTTCAAGTGCTTTTGAATCAGGTTTCGCAGGAAGTTTAAATTTGCGTTCCGCAGCCAGCGAGACAATTCTATCCCAGTTTTTTGGAGTGCGGACAATCCGTCGCAGAGATGGAAACTTTTTAGCAGAAAGAAATCTTGCGATACAGCCATTTGCGGCAATCATAAAATCTTCAATTATTTGTGTGGCGCGATTAGTATCTTCAGCAATAAAATCTTTAAGCTCAAGTCCATCAAAAACAGGTCTCCCTTCAATTGTTTCAAGATTTAAGGCACCATTTTCATGCCTGAATTTTCTTAGGTTTTGGGCAATACTATCCTGAAGTCTCAAATTTTCCTCAAGTCCGGCAACTCTTGCAATTTCTTTTGGCATCGGCTCTTTTTCATCAAGCCAGGCAGCAACACTGTTGTAGCAAAGCTTTGCTTTATTTGTCACGGCTGCCCTGTAAATATCTGAACTTCTAAGCCTGCCATCATTTCCAACAACCATTTCAATAACAATTGCAAGCCGCTCAGTGTCATAATTTAGCGAGGTGAGATTAGTTGAAAGTTTTTCCGGCAGCATTGGAAAAGTTTTAGCTGTTGTGTAAACTGATAAAGTGTTATGAATTGCATGTTCGTCAAGAGCTGAATATTTTTTAACCAGCGCATCAACATCAGAAACAGCAACAAAAATCTTTGTTTCACTATTAGAGATTGCCTGTGCTGCTGTCAGCTGATCTAAATCAAGAGAATCATCATTATCAATGGAACTCCAGAGAATATTTCGTAAATCCCGCACTAATTTCACTTCGAGCGATGCAGGCTCTACAATGCTGTCAAGCTGGGAAAGAGCTTTTGGAGAAAACACAGGAAGAAGCTCGTTTTCAGTCATTACCCTGTGTGCGATTTTTTCTAAAATAAAACGATCTTGTTTTTTGTTCTTATCAGTCATAAATTCTCCTATTAAATTCTTCTTATGCGGTGCTATTCTAGCAATTCAGAATTATATTGTCAATTTGTAATAAAGCCAATCTTGCAGATGGAATCAATCTATTGGCGGCGAGACATAATATCCCAGAGTTTTCTTCCCATTTCTCTCGAAAATAAAAGAATTTCAGACTCATCAGCTGTAAGAAGCGTTCTTTTTTCAACAATAAGCCTGCCGTTTGAGATAACACTTTCAACATGAGAAGAGTCAATCCCGTAGAGAAAATGGGCTAAGAAATTGTTTTCATTAACTTCTGTCGGCGAATTGTAATCAAGAATTACAAGATTATTTTCAGAGTCTCCGGAAAATTTACTTACGCTAAGGTATTTGTGAATATTTCTAAAACGGCTATATGTGTCTGATATTGTTAATGATTCAAAAACATTGCCAACAAGAAAAGCACTTTTCGCACTTCGCAGCATATCGCTGTGCATTCCGTCAGTTCCAAGCATAACTCTACTCAGGTTTTTTCCGCTGAAAAATCCTACATTATTATTCATATTGCTCTCAACATTTTCAGCAATCCAACATTTTGAAGTGGCAAGAATAT
>CAZISX010000022.1:15538-19898 GCA_964542005.1 uncultured Spirochaetales bacterium | reverse complement strand
ATATTTCTCTCATTTTCATCAAGATGGAGGCAGTGAGCCAGAATTGTTTTGGAATTTTCGAGAAATCCATAGTCCAGAAACCGCTCAATCAGCCGTTTCCCATAATCTTTTTCAGAAATTTCCTGATCCAGCGCATCTTCAGCTGTATGAATATGGATGCCTGTTTCGTATTTTTCAGCAAGCAATGCAGCCTTGCGCATTGTTTTCTCTCCAACAGTAAAACCGGCGTGGAGACCTACAAGTCCCTGATTTTTTTTGAGATATTCTTCTGTTTCCTGTAACCCGCGCTCTGCAATATCAAATCCGTCTCTGTCAGAAATCTCGTAGCAAAGAAGATGACTTATGCCAATTTTTTCAAATGATTCCGCAATGATAGACAAAGAATTATCTATTGAATAAGGTGAGGCGTGGTGATCAATCACAAAAGTTACACCGTTTTTTGCGCAAAAAATAGCTGTCGAAAGAGCACTCGCTCTGATAATTTCAGGGTCAAGCGATTTATCAAGATTCCACCAGATATAATTTAAAACCTCATAAAAATTTTCAGGATTTTCCCTTGGCGGATTCATCCCTCTGGCTAGTGCGGAATAGGCGTGATGATGAGCACAGCCGAAAGATTTTGTGACCAGTTTTCCTGTGCAGTCAATTATCCTATCTGCTGATTTTTCATCAGCTATTTTATCAACAAAACTGATTTTCCCATCAAGCCCATCCTCAACTTTTATAATCCCTTTTTTGAAAGATAGAGTCTCTGAATCAATGTAAGTAGTGTTTTTGAGAAATATTGTCATACCATAAACCTCATAAATTTAAAAATTCCGAAAAAGGATAACCTAATCCGTTTGATTCTTCAATTAATTCTTGAAAATAAAGAACTTTTAAGTAAACCTTCTAATAGTATTCTTAATTTGCGGAGGCAATAATGAAAAAAAGCTTTTGTCTGGTTTTTCTCTTTTTTATGATAATTGCCTGTTCTGATAAAGGAAAATCAAAATCCCCCGAATCTGACACAGACAACTCATCAACGCACTCCGATACCGATTTAATTTCCGAGAGCGATGATTCTGAAATTACTCCTTTTTCTGATGATGATGCGGATAGCTCAAGCTCTTTTGATAACTCAGCCTATGACACTGATATGACTGATGATTTTAGTGACAACAACAATGATGCCGAATCTTTAACGGAAAACGACTCAGAGACTGAGGCTGATTCAGACCAAAACACCCCAGAAACATGCAAAATTGAGGAAATTCCTGAAACGCTCCCTCCATTAAATGTTGTAAAAACACCTTTTATTAATAAAAACTCTACAGATATTTCATCAAAAGATTCGTTTCACATGGTTCATGATATTGTTGTTGCAGAAGAACAAAGCTCTTTTATAACAGGTAAATTTGATTATGGTTCAATTCTGCACAATGATCTTAAAGGCGAATATATTCAGGCATTTATTATTGGAAATGAGTTGACTGACTGGCTGGCTTTGGGAAGAGCTTTAACTGATGATGACGGCAAAGCTAGTTTTGTAACACCTCCTCTAAAAAAGGGAAAATATCTTGTAAAAATGGTTGTTGAAGGAGATTTAACTGAAGCTGAAGGAATTGTTCATGCAGTTCCTGAAAACAGAAAAGCTGTTGTTTTTGATATTGACGGCACTATAACAACTTCTGATCTTGAGATTTTTCAAGATTACACAGGCGTTGATGAGGCTGAAATTTATAATAAAGCCTCAGAAACATTGAACTATTATCGAAACAAAGGATATCTTACAATATGCCTTACCGGAAGACCTTACTGGGTTTCAAAAAACACAAGAAGCTGGATGAAAAAAATGGGAATGGACAACATTTTTATCAGATTTACCTCAAATAACAGCTCCTCTTTACCTGGCAGTAACACTGAAGAATACAAGAGTGAATTTCTAAGTTCGCTACTTGAAATAGGAGTAGATTTTTTTAGAGCTTATGGTAATGCAACAACTGATATTGAGGCTTATATCAGTGCGGGAATAAAGCCGGAAAACATTTACATTATAGGCAAATATGCAGGAGAATCAGAAACAAATCCGATAACTTGCAAGATTTCAGAAAACTGTGGCTATCAAGAACATTATGAAGAACTTCTGGAAGAAAATTTATCTTGCGGGAATAAATAAAAAATTTAGGCACTTAGCAACAATTACATTTCAAGAATTTTTTCAAGATCAAAATCTTCAGGGCGTTCAAGCCATTTTGCTGCTTTTTCATAATCATCATTTTTAATGTAGTGCATGTTTTTGAATGCAAGTCTGTAATCCTCGGACTCAACTTCAACAAGTCTTGTTTTGATTTTTCCGGTTGCGGGATCTTCAATATCTTTAAGGTAAAGCGGCATAATATCGCCATTAGTTTTCGCAACAACAATACAACCTGAAGCTCCTTCATCAAAAAGCTTTTTAACGCCCATTCCAAGCATTGTGCAGTATTTTAAATCAAATGCGATTGGAGGACAGCAGCGAATTTCGTAGCCTATTTCAACCGGACGCGATTTTACATCAATCTTGAGTTCTTTTAATTTTTTCTGGAGAAGAACATTAAATATGTGAGCTTTTGAAACATTACCAAGTTCAGGGTGACCGTGATCGTCAAAAGTGAAGTTAATTCCGCAATTTGCAATTTCGGAATCTGTCATAAAATGGAAGACGCCTTCACTTACCGCAATTGCGCCATAATCTATGCCATAGATTTTCCTTTTGATAATAGAAGAAATCATCATTTTTATCATTTTGTTAAAAGTTATCTCTCTCCCGTTAAACATTTCAGGAATAATAACAAGTGGATAGTGGCAGGCAGTTCCTATTCCGAACGCTAAATGACCAGCTTCTCTGCCCATTGTTGAAACAACAAACCAGTTGCCTGAAGTTCTTGAATCTTCGTAAACAGTTCCGGCAATGCGAGAACCTTCGTTTTTTGCAGTCTGGTAGCCAAAAGTCGGAAGTCTCTCCGGAAGCGGAAGATCGTTGTCAATTGTCTTGGGAACATGGATATTTGAAATGTCAATATTCTGTGATTTCAGGTATTTAGTAATTCTGTTAGCCGTAGATGCGGTATCGTCGCCGCCAACAGTCACAAGAAGTTTTACATTGTTTTCAACAAAAAACTTAGTGTTGAATTCGGAATCTTTCGGTTTGTATCTGCTCATTTTAAGAAGACTGCCGCCTTTATCAAAAATTCTGTCAGCAAGTTCAAAATCAAGCTCAACAATTGCCGGATTATCTGTAAAAAGGGTTTTTGTTCCGTGATTAAGTCCAATTACGCGATAACCTTCTTTTAAAAATGCTTTCGCAACAGAGCTAATAACTGTGTTTATGCCGGGAGCTGGACCGCCACTGCACAAAATAGCAATAGCTTTTTTCATTTCTGCCATAATAAAACCTCTCAAAATTAATTAAAGTACGAGGCATATTAGCCTGTTTTCGGGTGAAAATCAATTTAACCAAGCATTCAAATATGAAGATTGTAAAATTATCGTATTAATTGCAAATCGTATTAATATACTATGACCTTTTGAGAAAAATCTCAGAAAACATTATTCCATAGAGTCCCAGCTTGCGCTCTTAAGAAAAAGACAGCTGCCGCCTTCAACTGGTGTTGATACTTTTGTTGATTTATCTATCGTGACTTCAACTAATGTAATATTGGATAGAGTGACTTTCGACTGGCTTGTCATTTCGCCAGTAATTTCATCAGGAACCAAATCCTCAATAACCATTTTGCCATCTTTCTGGAAATATGTTTTTGTTGGCCCGTCATGCTCTGGATCGAGCGGCTGCGAAATCACTACATCCTCATAAACATAAACAGCCTGACGGAATGTGCTGAAATTGCTGTTCTGCTCACTTCCGAGATCATATTCGCCAATATTCTGAACGCCGACAAAATGGATTTGCACTACATCTCTATCATTTCCAACATCACCGAGCGGCAAAGTACGGGCTCCATAAATGTATGAATAGTATTCTGTCGGTTTTATCTCAGTTTTAAGGGTAATTTCGGGACAGCCAAGCGGATTGATTTCATCATTATCATCAGAATCAGCAATCTCATCTGTGTCATGAAATTCATCTGAGTCAATACTATTATCATCCTCTCCGGTAATGTCGAGATCTTCTGCATCCTGAAAATTTGAGTCATAATCATCTGATTCAGAATCAGCTACTTCCTGTTCATCCGGTTCTGCCAAGGCATCCTTGTCAACAATCTCATTATCATCATTCTGATCATCCGCATCAGTCGAATCCTGATCACCGGAAAAATTATCAGCCTTTTCAAAATCGTCATCATTATACTGAAGTTTAGCCAGGGTGCTGGGGCCAAGA
>CAZISX010000022.1:9615-15528 GCA_964542005.1 uncultured Spirochaetales bacterium | reverse complement strand
TTCAGAACAACCAATCATCGCAATTATCGCCATAAACACCAACATTTTTTTCATCAGATTTCTCCTGAAATTATTTACAACAAAACTGGTGTATTATAGAGTGCGGCGTCTGATTTGCAATATTTATTGTCACCAACAATTTCAGCTATATTTGAGAAATCATTCCTTTACAAAAGAGCAAAATAAAATAAAATCGGCTTGGTTGTATAAATTCTTTGGAGAAAAACATGAGAAAAGCCTTGAAATCCGCACTGTTAGTGAGCGGTTTGTTTCAATTTGCATTTTTATCAGCAGCCGCAAATGTGCCTGCTGAATTTGCACCGTCAGAGGGCGTTATTGTTGCGCCGATGTCATCTTCATACAAGCAGCACCGCAACTATTTTGCGTCACTTATTAAAGAGATAAAAGATGCTGGAGCAAAACCGTTTATTATTGCGGCCGACAGCACTGAGAAAAGCAGTATTATCAAAGATTTGCTTCCAATAGAAAACATCAGCGAATCTTCTGTTGAATTTCTTTCTTATGAAAACGATGAAATCTGGGCTAGAGATTACGCGCCGCTTTTTTTCTATAAAGACGGGAAAAGGGCAATTGTTGATAATGAGTATTATTTTGATCTTCGGGATAACAATATCAAACGGCCTCTTGACAACAAAATACCTGACCTTATCGGTGCCGGTTGGAAAGAAACTGTTATTGATTCAGGTATTTACACAGAAGGCGGCAATTTTATGACTGACGGTGAAGGAACCTGCATGATGACAACTGCGGTTTTTGATAAAAATCCGGGCAAGTTTGACTTTGATATCACACCATTTTTTGAAGAAAATCTCGGCTGCGAGAAAGTTTACTACATTGATCCTCTGCCAGGTGAAGCAACAAGACATATTGATATGTTTTCAAAGATTATTGACAGGAACACAATTCTGGTTGCAGAACCAGCAGCAATCAGCTATATGAACGATGCCCAAAAAGCTTTCTTCAAGACAATTTATGACACTTTTGCAAATCTTGAAAAAGCTGACGGCACAAAATTTGAAGTAGTTAAAGTTACATCTATAGTAAGTGGTGACAAAATTTTCTCCCACACGAATTCTCTTATTGTAAATAAAACAGTAATTGTGCCGACTTATGTCTGGGGAACTGATGATGATGCTATAAAAGTTTATGAAGACAATATGCCGGGATATAAGGTTGTCGGAATTGCTACTCAAAATATTCTTGTTGAAGGCGGCGGCGCTATTCACTGTACAACAATGCAGGTTCCGCTTAAAACAGCTGCTTTGAATACTTGCGGAAACAAAGAGCTTGATGCGGGAGAAATTTGTGATGGCAATGAAATTGAATGTGACTCAATAAATGACAAAAACTATATTTCAGGAAAAGCTCCATGTTCTGCTGATTGCCTCGGTTTTATAGAAAGTTCTTGTGTTGAAGCGGCTCAAACGGATGAAGATACTGCCACAATTCCAGATTCTGATACACCGCAGCCTGATATTGAAATTGCAGATGAATCAAATGATTTTGATGATATTTTGGCTGACAGTGATATTCAAAACGAAAAACCTGACAATCCGGCAAACGATGCTGAAATCTTATCAGACTCAGATATTCCATCAAAAACTGATGAAGAGAATACGACTGGGAATGATGATGAATCACAAAGTGATGAAGAAAATAGCGACACAAACAATATTAAAAGTAAAAAAAGTGATAAATCAGGCTGCAGTTTGATTCTTATTTAAAGATTTTCCATGTAAAAATCCTGAGAATCTTTGATTTTTTTCTATTTAGTCGCTATCATCTCTCCGTAAATTTTTTGTGTTATAAGTTTTTTGGAGTTTTAAATGTTCAATACTATTCTTATCAGATACGATGAAATCGGAACAAAGATGAAAAACCGCTACATGTTTGAAGACAGACTTGCTTCAAATATTCAGGGAGCTATCGGAAAAACCGGCAAAGTCTTCAAATTCAGAGGAAGAATTGCGATAAATGTTGCCGAGTGGGCTGAAATTGAAGAGATAAATTCTGCCCTGAGGTTTGTTCCCGGCATTGCAAGTTTTTCGCCCTGCATAAAACTGCCGCTTGATGCTCCGTGGGAAGAAATCGAGAAGGTTGCTGTAGAATTTGGAGGAATTGCTCTAAAAAATAATAAAAAGATTTTCCGCGTTAAGTGCAATCGAGCTTTTAAAAAATATCCTTCAACCTCTGTTGAACTTGCAAAAAAACTTTCTGTAACTGTCCTTAAAGCTTATGACAAAATGTTTACTGTTGCAATGAAAGATGCTGAATTTGTTCTTGAAATTGAGATTGATGTTGATGGCGTCTATATTTTTATGGAGCGAATTGAAGGAATCAGCGGACTTCCTGTTGGCACAGTTGGAGATGTTTTGTGTCTTCTTTCCGGCGGAATAGATTCGCCTGTTGCAGCATATCTGACAATGAGGCGTGGAGCTGCAATTCACTACATGAGTTTCCACACTCCGCCATATACCGGCGAGGAAAGCATGCAAAAACTCCTTGACCTTACTGCGCTTTTGAAAAAATATCAAGGCATTTCCACCAAAATGTATATTGTTCCTTTTCTCGATATCCAGCTTTTAATACGCGCACGCTGCCAGGATCCTTACAGAACAATCCTTTTCCGGAGAATGATGAACCGTTTTGCAGAACGCGTTGCTCTTGAAAACAAATACAAGGCAATTGTTACAGGAGAATCACTTGCACAGGTTGCGAGCCAAACAATTGAAAACATGACATGTATTGGCGAATCAGTTAAAACAATGCCAATTATCAGGCCAGTTATCACAAACGACAAAAATGAAACAATCATTGTTGCCAGAAAAATCGGAACCTTTGATATTTCAATTAGAAGCTGTGCTGACAGCTGCACTGCTTTTATTCCAGAAAGACCAGTAACAAAAGGAAGATTAGACATTGTTTTGCGTGAAGAAGAGAACTTAAAACCTGAGATTGATGCTCTTTTCGAGGAAGCTTACAGCAAAATCAAGGTAATAGAAGTTTGATTTTTTCAGACACTAAAGCTTTGCGGCGTTGCTCTTTTCATAAAGATAAGTCATTAGAAGTGCTACAGTTTTTGTGTCTTTGATTTCATAATTATAGATTTTTTTCAGAACTTCTTCGGGCGTAAGCTCAATAATCTCAATAGTTTCGTCATCGTCAGGAAAATGATTCCTCTCACATGCAGGAATCTCCTCAACCTCAGCAATATAGTAATACATTTTCTCATCAAGAATGCCGCACGAAACAAAAGCTGTGAAAACATGGCGCAAGCTAAGCGGTCTCATGCAGATTTCCTCTTCCAGTTCGCGGCGAAGTGCCTCTTCTGGCGTTTCTCCAGCATCAATTTTTCCGGCCGGAATCTCAATAAGATAGTCGTCAACAGTGCTTCTGTACTGTTTTTCGAGGATTATTGTGCCGCGATTTGTAATCGGGAGAACTGAAACAGTATCAACAAAGCGGATTACCGAATGGAGAACTTTTTCGCCCGATTTATTTTCAAGATGAACATTGGCAACATCAAAAATTTTTGCGCGACAGATTATTTCTTCACCGGTTTTTTTCATAATCTTCTCATTGATTATAGGTTTTTTGGTATGTCATCTCCGCGAAGGCGGAGATCCATCTTATTGTTCTTATTCATCATTATCTGTTATGGATTCCCGCCTTCGCGGGAATGACAATTAAGCATGTTTTTTTTCATAAGAGCTCGTATTCGTTCATGATTGCTTTCAGTTTTTCGCGTGTGCCTGATTCCATTGTCTCAAGCGGTGCTCTGAAATTTTCTTCAATAAGTCCCATCAAGTGAAGTGCGGTTTTTACCGGAAGCGGATTTGTCTCCATAAACATTGAGTGATTGAATTTGTTGAACTGAACCTGAATTTTTGATGACTGTGAATACTTGTTCATCAGAGAAAGCTCAACCATATCAACAGTTTCTTCAGGAAAAATGTTTGAAAGAACTGAGATAACACCTTTGCCGCCCATTGAAATAAAAGGAACAATTGTAAAATCATCGCCGGAAAGCATATCAAATCTGTCGCCAACAACTTCAAGATAATCAATAAGTTGCGCCACATTTCCTGTTGCTTCCTTGACTGCGATTATATTCTCAATTTCGCCCAGTTTTTTGAGGCAGTCAGGTTTTACATTGAGTCCTGTCCTTCCAGGAACATTATAAAGAACTATTTTCGCACCTGTTGCAGCAATTTCTGAGTAATGTTTGAAAAGTCCTTTACAGGTCGGTTTGTTGTAATATGGCGTAACGATAAGCATTTTTTCGTAGCCAAGTTTAAGTGCCATTTCTGTTAATTTCACAGATTCTGCAGTGCAGTTTGTTCCTGTTCCTGCAACAATATCAAGACCTTCTGCATGATCTTTTACAAATCTGAAAAGCTCCATTCTCTCTTCTGCGGTCAATGTCACAGCTTCGCCGGTTGTGCCGCCCGCAACAAGGCCTGCAACTCCGCCATTAACCTGTCTTTTTATAAGTTTTGCAAGTGAATCAAAATCAATACTTCCGTCATTTTTAAATGGGGTAACAAGCGCGGTATAAACACCTTTCATAACCATGGTAAACTCCTTTTTTTAAAATATAAAAGATTGGGTTCGAATGAATTTAGCAGAAAGAGATTTAAAAATCAAAATTAGGAGAAAAATTAGGAAAATTACCAGAGACCACCAAACATGATATGAATATTCATCGGATTAATAGAATCTTCCGTATCTTTAATATTTCTATATGAACCAATTAAAGAAAACATAAGACTGGTATCATGAAAAACAGGAAGAGCATATCCAATACCAGCATCAATACCAAAACCCCACTTTGAACTCGTCTCTCTCTCAACATCATCACCTTTTATGGTCAAGGAAGCCTTAGCAAAACCCACATCACCTCTTACAAAAAATCCGTCTCCAATTTTTGAACCAAAAAAATTCATTAAACTTGCAGCATAAAGATAGTTATATATACTCATTTCAACGCCACCATATTTTGATTCGTATGAATCTCCTATTGTATTAATAATAAATCCAGCCATCATATTCTGATTTACAGGCCAATAAAAGCCCAACAAATCCAACCCAACATTCACTTGATTATCATAAAGCTTATCTATAACATCCTGCAAATTATCATCATACTTTGTATATCCGAAACCAAGACCCCAGTAGGTGTACCAGGATTCAACGCCACTGTTGGAACTGCTGGAAGAAGTGGAGCTGCTCTCAGAACTTCCGCCTTCATCATACTTGTAATTAGCACCAAAAGCTGTTAAGGAAAAAATCATTAAAACAGTAAAAATAAAAATCTTTTTCATAATACACTCCTTATCATTAATAAAAACCGCTAAGTTAATCATAATGAATAACATAAAGCAATAAAATTATACAAAAAAGAAGAATAAAAATTGGAAATAAACTTCCATCTGCATGAAAATGACGCAAAAAGTGACAAAAGCGTCTGAAAATTTAGATTAAATAAGAGATTTTTTAAGGCACGGCTAGCCTCTGGTATTTATTTAAAAACCCATTCTGTGCCGTTTGGCGTATCCTGAATCAGGATATTCATTGAAAGAAGCGTGTCTCTTATTGCGTCTGATTCTGCAAAATTTTTATCTTTTCTGAAATTATTTCTTTTTTCAATCAGATCAAGAATATCACTTCTTTTTATATTGTTTCTTTTAAGCTGAAATTCTTTGATTTCTTCAATAATTTCTGACGGTTCTCTTAAGAAAGTTCCAAAGACAGAGCCAGCTTCACGGACAACTTCAATATACCCTGCGGCCATTTCCGCTGTAGGTTTTGTCTTTTTATTAACAAGTGATTCGTTTATTGCTTTAAAGAGGTTAAACATTGCTGCTATTACTTTCGGGCTGTTAAAATCAT
>CAZISX010000022.1:8611-9605 GCA_964542005.1 uncultured Spirochaetales bacterium | reverse complement strand
AACTGGGTTTGGTTGATAGATATTGGAGATTTTAATTCAGTAATAAATTCATTAGCTTTATCATTTCTAACAGAGGCAGCTTCACCAGCAAGAGTTTTCAGTGCCCTAAGTGTGGTATAAAAGTAGTTGAGCTGTCTTTCCGATTCTGTAAGATTATTCATTGAAAAATCAATCGGGGTGCGATAATGGGTTGAGAGGAGAAAATATCTTAGAACCTCTGAATGATACTGTTCCAAAGCATCATCAACAGTTATGAAGTTATTTAATGATTTTGACATTTTTTCGCCTTCAAGTGTCAAAAATCCATTGTGAATCCAATATTTTGCGAAAGGTTTGCCTGTTGCGCCCTCCGCCTGAGCTATCTCATTTTCGTGGTGAGGAAATACAAGGTCTCTGCCGCCGGCATGAATCTCAAAACTATCTCCAAGATATTTTGTACTCATTGCGCTGCATTCGATATGCCAGCCAGGACGACCTTTGCCCCACGGACTATCCCATTCCGGTTCGCCAGGTTTGGAGGCTTTCCAGAGAGCAAAATCAAGTGCAAATTTTTTCTCAGTTTCTACATCAAAGCGGGTTCCGGCAATCATATCATCAATATTTCTTTTTGAGAGCTTGCCATAATCTTTGAATAATGAAACCGAAAAATAGACAGAACCGTTTGCCTCATAAGCAATCCCTTTTTCTATCAATTTCTGAATCATTTCAATCATTTCAGCAATATGCTCTGTCGCTTTGGGCTCTATATCGGGACGGGCAAGACCAAGCGAATCCATTGCTCGGTAAAATGCCTCGATATTTTCCTCTGTCAACTCTTTGCATGAAATATTTCTGCTATTAGCCCTTTCTATAATTTTGTCATCAACATCAGTAAAATTACGAATATAGGTAACATCGTAGTTGCAATATCTGAGATAATTAACCATCAAATCAACTGCCACTTCTTTTCTGGCGTGACCAATGTGCGGCTTGTCATAAACAGTTATTCCGCAGG
>CAZISX010000022.1:2097-8601 GCA_964542005.1 uncultured Spirochaetales bacterium | reverse complement strand
GCATAAAAACCAACTTTGTTGGTATTTAACGGTGTAAAATCCTCTTTTTTTTCTGTTAGCGTGTTGTAAACTCTCAGCATAATAAACTCCTTTTTTTGCTAGTTTCAGCCAGATACAGATTACATTTCGGAAGCAAAAAATCAATGAAAAAACTCAATACTATCGAAAATTAAACAAATATTTTTGGTGTTTATTAAAAATATAGTATAAAGAGCTGTCTTTTGCTTTATTTATAAACTTTATGAACAATTTTCGGAGAATAAAATGTTTAAGAAAACACCGCTAACACCTTGGATTTTCATTACAATAGGCTGTATTATGTCCTCCTTCGGATATGTTGTTCTTATTTTTCCTCTCAATCTTTTTGAAGGCGGCGTTACCGGCCTTGGACTTATCGCAAACAAATTATTTGGACTTCCAATTGGTACAACTTCACTTGGACTCACTTTTATTGTCTACTGGATTGCTACAAAAATTTTAGGCAAAAGCTTTGGAAAACGATCAATTTACGCAACAGTTCTGGTTTATCTGCTGATTGACATTTTACCTTTTCTAAATATTGGCACAATCACAAATGATACGATTTTAGCCTCATTTTATGGTGCAATATTTATCGGCTCTGGAATGGGTCTTGTGTTTTACTATGGCGCATCAACTGGCGGCAGCGATGCTTTTGCCCAAATTATGAAAAAACTCTACAACATCCCAATCGGCAGATCTCTGATTGCTGTTGACTTTGTTGTTCTTTCTATTGCGATATATTTTATTGGCATGGAAAAGGTTATGTACTCGTTTTTATTCATATTTATTCAAATCAAGGTTGTTGACACAATCTTGAACGGTCTTGAAGCCAGCCAGAAAGTAACAATAATAACAGACAATCCGGATCTTATAAAAAACGCGATTCTTTCTAAGTTATCAAGAGGTGTAACGCTTTATACATCAAAAGGAGCCTACACTGGCGAAGAAAAAACAACGATTGTGACTGTAGTTTCCAAAAAAGAGACGCCGCATCTTAAAAAGATTATTGCAGACACTGAGGCAAAAGTCTTTGTAACTATTGAAGATGTTCATCAGGTGTATGGTGAAGGATTTTTAGATTTGCCTAAGAAAAAATAGGAGGAAATTATGAAAATCATTGTTGTAATTTTTGTTGTTTTATTGATTTTTGCCTGCAAAAATGAACAGTCGAAACCTGCCGGAGAGAAAAAACCTGCTGCCTCGCCGCAAGTTTCAGAAAGACCAATAAAAGACTATATTGATATTGTATTTTCAAAATCAGGCTATGTGCTTAAAAATGGTTCCAAGCTTTTTTTAGCAAGAAAAGGCGACATAAATCAGCTCTACGCCACCCAGCCGGATGATTCATTTAAACAGATTACCCAATTTACAGATGCGGTTGATTCATTCATTGTAAGTCCTGGCGAAAAATATGCTGCGCTGATTTCCTCTTTTGGCGGAAACGAAAACTTTGACATCCATCTTATTGATTTATCTAATTATTCTATTACACCGCTTCTTGTTGACAAAGAGATTAAATCTGAAAATGTTGTCTGGATAAATGATGATTTGTTCCTTTTCACCTCAAATGAAGAGAACAAAAAAGATTTTTTTATCTACACCTACTCTATTTCAAAAAAAGAGAAAAAATTGATAGTTAAACAACCAGGATACAACATAATTACTGACGCAAAATCTCCAGACAACTTCCTCTTTTATACAACACACTCAGCAACACACTCAACACCATACCACTACAAAGATGGTAAAGTTATTGAATTTACCACAGAAAAAGAACACCTCTACATTCCTGTAGGCTTTTTGGAGGATTCTATCCTTATGAAAACAGATGAAATTCAGGAATTTCCTTATCTTGAACTTTGGAAAGGGAAAACGAAAAAATCAGTTTTCAAGTCAAACTGGTCTGTTGAAGATACTATTATTGACACCAAAAACCGCAATCAGGCAGCTTTTTGCACAAATGAAGAAGGCTACTCAAAATGCTACCTTTTTAAGGATGAAAAAACTTCGGAGATTGCTCTTGATGATGGCGTCGCTATCCTTTCAGACCTTCAAAATGAAAGAGTTGTTCTAAATCAGAACAGACCTGATTCCATTCCGAGGCCACTTGAAATAAATCTGAAAACCGGAGAAAAAAAGGAATTTGGAATAGCTGAATCAAACGGAATTGAAGTCTCTTCATTTGTAAAACCACTTCTTAAAAAAGTGACTTCTTTTGATGGAACTGTTGTCCCATATTTTCTCTTTCTTCCAAAAATAGGGACAAAACCTTACAAAACCATTATCTTTTTTCATGGAGGGCCAGAAGGTCAGGTTCGACCTAATTTTGTTCCAACATGGCAATATTATTTAAAAAAAGGGTATGCTATTGTAGCTCCGAATGTGAGAGGAAGTATTGGTTATGGCAAAAAATACCTTGATTTGGATAACTACAAAAAAAGGATGGATGCAGTCAAAGATTCAGGAGCAATCATAAATACTTTGATTTCTGAAGGAATTACTGAGAAAAACAATTTTGCGGTAATGGGCGGCAGCTACGGCGGATTTATGACAGTTGCAACAATGGCACTTTATCCGGAAAATACCAAATGTGGCATTGACACTGTCGGCGTTGTTGATTTTGTAAATTTTCTAAAAAATACAAAATCTTACAGACAGGCACTCCGCGAAGTCGAGTATGGCCCGCTTAGCGATGAGGCTTTTCTAAAATCTATTTCACCATCCAACATGACTGATAAAATTAAAGGGAAGCTACTTGTTGCCCACGGTGTAAATGATCCGCGAGTTCCGATTAGCGATGCCAACATTCTTGTCGAAAATCTCCGAAAAAACGGGAAGCAAGTCGAGACCCTTTACTTTGATGATGAAGGGCATGGATTCAGAAAAAAGAAGAATCTTTATATTTATCACCAGAAATCTGTGGATTTTTTGGATAAATGCTTCTAATTCAAAAGAAAAAACCGTTTTTTTTTGCATTTCCGTATCACTTTCAATATGTTATAGCGTGTTTTTAGTTTTACGGGGGTTTTTTGATGAAAAAGCTGATTTCAGCTTTGTTTCTTTTTTCCACATTTCTTAACGGAATTGAATTTAATCCAGAAGAAAAAACAGAACGATTTTCAACAGATAAATATATTTCTCTTTCCGCAGGCTCTGAAATTTACAACAAAGACACCTTGCTTAATTTATCTCTTTCCGGAAATTTCCGTTTTGAAAATGGAGGCTTCGGGGTTTCGCTTCCCGGCAGATTTGTCCTTTTTGATAAAAATGAGAGTATTGAAAAAAATTCTGCAGGAATGCCTTCCGAAGACTGGGATGAGACTCATGATTTTCTAAAATTTCTTGATTATGCACAGTTCGGCTGGAAACCCGACAACATCTATCTCTACGCCGGAGAGCTGAAAAATCTTAACCTTGGCCACGGCACAATTGTTTCTTCCTATTACAACAATATTATTTATAACGCCCCGAAAAGAGGAGCTGTTGCAGAGCTGAAATATCCGGCAGCAGGAGCTACTGTTTTTGTTGATGATCTCTACAAAACCAACCTTGCAGCTGGAAATATCTATTTGAAACCATTCTACTTTTTGGGCAGAGAATCTTATCTCAACAACCTTTCGATTGGTGCGACATACACTGCAGACTGGAATCTTGACTGGTATGACACAAAAGGTGTTGATATGATAGGCAATGAATCTTCTGAAAAGAAGGAAAAAACCGGAGTTATTTACGGCTTTGATGCAGAATTCAGAGTTATTTCAACACCTTATTTTCAGATGACACCCTATACTGACTACAATAAATTGAATTTTGGCGGCAAAGGGCTTCATTTTGGCGTAAAAAATACATTTGATGTGCCGGTAGGAATTGATATTTCTATCAAAAACAAACTTGAATTCAGAACCTATGATTCTGACTATACGCCTGGTTACATAAATGGTCTTTATGATATTTCCAGAACTTCTTTATATCAGACTTTTTCATCAGAAGAAAACAAATCTAATCTGAACGGATACTATGGCGATATTGTTTTTACCGACGACATAAATTGGGCAATTGGCTCTTCTTTTGAGAAAAATCAATACCTTGCAGAATCAGATAAATTAGACTCCAGAAACTCTCTTTCTATTTTCGGCTGGCTCTCAATTGGTCAAAAGTTAAAACTTTCTGCTGCTTTTATAAACTATAACTACCTGAATTCAGGAGATGTTTTTGATTTTTCAAATGATGGCGTTTTTGCTTTGGGCAATGCTGAATTTTATGTGTTAAAACAGGTTTCTGTTGCTGCCCACTTTTCAAGAGAATGGAAAATTGAAGATGATAAAATCGACTCCTACAAACCTTTTTACAATCTTTTTGCAGGATTCAGTGCGAGGTATTACTTTAAGTGATTTTTTATAAAATAATATTTATCACACTGTTTCTAACACTTTTTTTTCTTTCTGCTCAGGAAAATGATAATCAGCAAAATGACCGTGAAAGTCTTAATCAGCTTATACAAAAATTAACAACCGAAAAAAAGGTTGATTCTGATGGAATTGAGGTTGGAACTACAGAAAAGGATTTATCCGACAACAAAACACCTGTCTTGCAGGAGATAAAAGTTTGGGATAACAAAGACAGCCTTCGCGTTGTTATCTATCCATCCGAGCAAGTTAATTTTAAGTACAATCTTCTTCCTGGCGCAGAAAAAGACAGAATTTACATAGACTTAGACAATGTTAAACAAAACAATGTTAAGCTTTTACCAGCCACACCTGATTCATTTCTTAAAGGAATCAGACTTGGAAAACGGGAAAAAGGGATACGAGTTGTTCTTGATACCGGGAGTGTTGATAAATATAATGTCACAGTTATGGAAGAGCCCTGGAGAATTGTTGTCGACTATTTTGGAAAAGTTGAAAAGAAAAAAACTGTTACTAAAAAAATTCAAAAAAACACTCCCAAAACCGATAAATCAGCAAAATCTGAGACCGAATTTATTGAACCTGATTTTGGCGACACATTTACTATTGTAATTGATCCAGGTCATGGCGGCAAAGATCCAGGAGCTATTTTTAAGAAAATCTACGAAAAGGATATTGTGCTTAACCTCGCTAAAATATTAGAAAAAAAATCAAAAAAACGAAAAAATATAAAAGTCAAACTCACTAGAACTGATGATAATTTTATACCACTTGATGAGCGGGCTGTAATTGCAAACGGGATGGAAGGCGATTTGTTTATTTCCCTCCACGCTAATGCGTGCCTTGATAGATGTGCTGGCGGAATTGAAATTTATCACCTTGACAATCAACAGAACAAATACACCGACAAACTTGCCAGAGTAGAAAACCAGATTACGAAGAATAATTCGTCTCTTAATACAATTTTAGTTGGCATGACTATGAGTTTTTACATTAAAGACTCCATAATGTTTGCAGAATCTATTGGGAAAAAAATGGAACCGACTCTAGGCAAATATGGAATCAAACTGCGCGACTACAAAAAAGGTGCTCTTTTTTATGTTCTTGTCGGAGCAAGAATGCCAAGCATTCTTCTTGAAATTGGTTTTATTTCAAATCCGGAAGAAAGAAGACTCATGCAAAACAGAGATTATCTCGAGTCTCTCGCAGATACAATTCTCGATGGTATTGAAAAAACGAAAAACAATCCCTACCTTGTCAGAAATGGCAACAACAAAACAGATTAATAATTGCATCTAATTGTAATCATTCCTGTTATTTTTATCCTTTCAATTTTTTTTACAATGGTTGGAATTGGCGGCGGTGTTTTATACACACCAATTCAGGTTTTTGCCGGAATTCCATTTAACACAGCAGCCTCAAACTCTCTTTTTCTAATTATGGTCTCCTCTATTTCGGCAGCTTTTGTTTATCGAAAGGAAAAAATAATTGACCCTTTTATTGTAACCATTTTTTCAATATCAACATTTTCCGGAAGCTTTATCGGAGGCTTTTCGGCCGGATTTTTTAATGAATCCATTCTTCTTATTCTTTTCACAACAATTCTTATATACAATGGTTTTTCACTAATAAAAAAGAACTCTAAAAACGATAAAACTGCAATAAAAACAAGATATTCGATAACCAGAGGATTTGGAGAAAATGAGTATTATATAAACATAATAATTGCTGTTTCAGGCTCTTTTCTTGCTGGATTTTTTGGTGGATTGCTGGGAATTGGTGGAGGAATTTTTCTAATTCCTCTGATGATTCTTGCTCTGAAAATTCCATCAAAAATAGCTTTTACAAACAGCTCTATAATTATTGGAATTACTGGTCTTGGAGGACTTAGTGGTAGAATTTTTCACTATCCGCCATCATGGGAATCTGCAATTTTGTTTGCAATTGCTGCACTTCTGGGCGCAAGAATCGGAGCGAAATTTTCATTGAAAACAGACTCTGGAAAACTAAGAACTTATCTTGGACTTCTGTTTTTGCTTGTTGGAATAGTTACAGGAATTAAAGGACTTAGATAATT
>CAZISX010000022.1:0-2087 GCA_964542005.1 uncultured Spirochaetales bacterium | reverse complement strand
ATAAAATAACAGCATTGGCAAATTCTGTCGGGATAATATCCCAAACACCAATCTCGCCACCATTACCACGACCAATTACAAGTCTTGCTTTGCCATATTCATCAACAATTAGAATAGGCTCGGAAGCCATATCTGTTCCAATCATAGAAACCATTCTATCATCCATACCTTCCCTGCCCTCCTTCCCTTCATTCAGCGCAAGAATCTCTTTTAAAGGCATTCCGTTTGAAGCATTTATTGCCCAAAGATATGACTCTCCAGAGCCAGGACTAAGGCATGGGTTGCCACCAGTATAAGTCCCTGCATCATATCTTTTGTAGGTTGTAAAGTAGATTTTCCCCTTATAAATCATCATGTTACTAATAAGCATGTGATCATCAGGCAGTGTGAAATACCAGCCCTTTGTTTTGCCCCCAGGCATTTCTTCAATTGGAGAGTCAAGAAGCTCTGCACCTGTTATTCCGTTGAGTGAATTTGCACTGAAAAAATCATTGAAAGTTGTAATTGTTTCAGCACTTTCCGCTTCATCCTGATTAGGATTTGCAGGATCATAAATATAATGTCTCACAGCTACAATTTTATTTCCTGTCTGACGATAAATTGGTCTTGTCATATCTCCTGTTCCAAAAAGAGCCCAAACTTCCCGTTCGTCAGCCTCTGCTCCATTCTTAATATAGGAAAGAGGAGTTGTAAACACTTTAAGAGCCGCTGACATTCTCACATCTGTATCTGGAGAAATTGGTGCAGGCTGCGGAAGAGAGAAAACTTTTTTAACAGTTTCATTTTTAAGATAAGCATAAAGGTTTCCAAACAAATCTACAAAATAGATAGTGTTAGCATCTGGAATTTCAAAATTACGGTAATTAAAATCATCCTGCAATTTGAGATTAGATAAGTCATACTTATAAGCATTTGGAGATGCAACAACAGGATAGAGTGTGTCGTTTTTCAAAGCATCCCTTGTCTTAAACGGGGTATAAGGAGAGCTAAGCTCAAGACACTGAGCTCCATAGTAGCTGCTGGAAGCTAATATCTGAGAATCTTTATCAAATTTCGGATCATAGCCTGAAGAAAGAAGTATACATTTGTGGGCTCCATTCCAGTTGATAAGTTTTGATCTTGAAAAAAGATTTCCGAAATTAGTTGTGTAGTGAGCGTAGGAATGACCATCAAAGACCTGTCCGCCTCGATTGAGAAGTTTGTCTGTCTCATACATAACAAATCCTCTGTCTCCTCGTCTGAATCCAGTTAAAATCAAATCCTTGTCAATGATTGTGTTACCATCTGTGTCTTTGTGAAAATCAACAATTCTTTCCGGAGTAAGATCAACTGCATAGATATCCTCTTTGTTTTTGCCTGATTTATAAGTTCCGGCAAGATGTCTAGCAAGAATATTTGCTGTAGGTACAACAACTTTTCGCTCTGAACCTTCTTCAGCAAAAACCTCAAGATAACCCGCATTTGTTCCTGATATTATGCTGTCTCCCACAATTAACGGAGATGCATGATAGAAATCTCCAACAATATTAGAAGGAAGCAGGTTTCCATCCGAATCATACTGAGGATCTCTCTCGCCTTGCATAAAATTCCAAGTTGTTGAGAGGCCAACATCAGTAAGAGATGCCTGACCATAGGATGTTCCTTTAGGAATATAGATTGTTCTTGAGCCTTTGATAATTCTGGAGTTTACACCATTTGCACTTATAACCTCTTTATTCCATGGAGAAATAGGACTTGAAAATCTTTCATAAATTGTCGCAGTATTGTCATCAAGCTGCCCATCACTATTGGAATCTGTGTTTAATTTAAGGCAGTTAGAATTTCCGTCAACACCGTCAACAAGGCAGAATTTCTTAATATTTCCCCACCAGTGACCTGGTAGAATTGGCTTAAACATTGGAACATAAACAGTATTTCCTGAATATCTTTTACCATCAGTCTGCTCTACAACACTTACAGATGGAGAGGCTGAAGCAACTGCATTTCTGGCAATCGCACTGTAAACAACATCTTTAATCACCGGCTTGATTTCATCAGAATTATTAACTCTGTAGTAGTTGCCAGTTCCATAATTTACAAAGTCTTAC
>CAZISX010000021.1:31288-42494 GCA_964542005.1 uncultured Spirochaetales bacterium | reverse complement strand
AGAAACTACCTGAAAACATGAAAGATATTTTAATAGAAAAAGCGTTGAACCAGGTCTCAGCAATGCACTTATCAAAAGACGAAAGAGAGGTTTACGAAGATAGAATGAAATGGGTTTTGGATAAAGAAGCACAAATTGAAACAGCTCTCAGAAAAGGGTTGTCAGAAGGCAGAGAAAAAGGTTTATCTGAAGGCAGAGAAAAAGGTTTATCTGAAGGCAGAGAAAAGGGTTTATCTGAAGGCAGAGAAATTGGAGAAAAAAAAGCAAAAATTGAGATTGCGAAAGAAATGCTTTCAGATAATATTTCTATTGAAAAAATTGTGAAATTTACCGGACTCTCCACAGAAGAAATCAAAAAGCTGAGATAAATTAAGTGATTATCTAAACAGCTACCTCCTACTCAGAAAATCTATGACAATGAAATCCAGATAATTATGATTGGCAAGATTATGGCAATGCCAATTAAAATAACGATTCCGGCAGGTCTGGCCATGTTTATTGTGTAACCAATACCAAATCTTTTTTCAACAAAGATGGCTGGATCATTTTTGTTGTAGTAGAAAACTCCGAGAATCCAGAAATTGTCATCATTTTTGGCTGTTTTGCCTGGAATTATCTCTTTTATTGCCATAAGTCGTTGACCACCTTGACCTGTGAAAATTGATAAGGCAATAGCACCGCCGACCATAATAATTGTAAAAGCTATTATTATTACAGCAAAGATTGGTGCTGAAATATTTAAAAATCCTGTCATTTTAATAAAAATAAGAGCAAAAAGAATTGAAATAAAAGTTGCAAGCCCTGCAATATAGCATGACCACAAATAGCGGAATCTAAGGTTTGCTTCTGCCGATTCTTTTGGCGCATCAGGTGATAATTCCTGTTTTGCAACTCTGAAAATTTGTGAGGAAAATAATAGCAGAAAAGTTACAGCCATTCCGATTGCCGGCAGTTTAAAAAGCTCGAAATAAGATCTTTGCGCATATCTGTCAGGCATGCCGTTTATTCCGTAATGTACTGGAAATCGTTCAGGAATTAAATCATAAAAATAGATTCCTACAAATGCTATTCCAATATAAATCAGAAATGGAATCATAAAAACAAAAGGGGAGATAATCTTTATTTTTTTTCTGAAAGATAGGTCAGCAACAGCAACTATTTTGGACGAGCCATTCTCCATGCCAAGCTTTATTTTCTTTACTTTAAAATAGAAGTAAATGAAGAAAATTGTAAATATAAGAATAATTTCAAATGGAAGGAGTAAAGAGATAACTCCTTGATATTGAGCAGCAAACGCCGCATTTATCAATAAAATAACTAAAGAAGATGCGATGAATGAGAAAAGGTATTTTCTGATAATTTGCTGCCTTAACTTTTTTGCTTCATCAGAATTTCCGATTTTAACGCCAAAGAGAATTTCTTTTCTTGAAAAATATGGAGTCAGCGCAAATAAAATTACAATAACAATCTGAATAATTACAGTATTTACAATAACTTCAGACATTTTCGCCTCCCTTTTTGAGTTCATCATAAATAGAAAAAATAATTAATGAAAGCTCTTCTTTGCTCACGCTTCTGCATAGAGATTCGGCAACGAGTGGTCTGAGAGATTCCTTTAATGGTTCAAGATAGTTGGCTCTTTTCATGTCGTCAAAAGAACTGACAACAACGCCGGAGCGTTTGTGCATCTGAACAAAACCTTCATCTTTCAAAATAGCATAAGCCTTGTTTGCTGTGTGAAGATTTATCCCCAAATCCTCGCCCATTTGCCGGACTGATGGAAGCAAATCCCCAGGTTTTAATAAAGATTTCGCGATTCCTTCGACAATCTCATTTCTGAGTTGAAGATAAATCGGAATTTCGGATGAAAAATCAATTTTTATAAACAAAACAAACCTCCCGCAAGCGCATTGTTCTACTTGAACTATAACAAATAGAAATTGTGTGTCAACAAAAAATATTTAACCTTGACTATCCTTGATTTTTATACTATCTTTTCGGGTAAAAATAAGATTTTCAGGTTGGGTAAATTTGAAGTTATTTCAGTATTTTGAGATTGTTGGGAAACCTATCAGCGACACCTTTGAAACTTTGGGTCGGTTTTATATTTTTCTTTATGATTCTATTCGCTGGTTTTTTAAACCGCCATACCGATTTAAGCTTTTCTGGGAACAGATTGAAAAAATTGGAGTTAATTCTTTCCCTGTTATCGCGCTTTCAAGTCTCGCAATCGGAATGATTTTTGCACTTCAAATTACTTATATTATGAGACTTTTCCGCTCTGAAATTATGGTTGGAGCAACTGTCGCTATAACTCTCGGCAGAGAGCTTGCACCTGTAATAACCGCTATGATGCTTATTGCTAAGAATGGCTCAGCTATGGCGGCTGAAATAGGAACAATGAGGGTGACGGAACAGATTGATGCTTTGGAAACTATGGCGGTAAACCCTATTCATTATCTTGTTGTGCCCAAAATTTTTGCCTCGGTCATCACCTTCCCCATCCTTACCTCAATTGCAAATATTATAGGAATAACAGGCTCTTATCTTGTTGCAGTCAAGCTTTTGAAGGTTGACGAATCGGGATTTTTTGAGATTATGTACTGGTACACAGACCCGGCAGATATTTATTCCGGCATCATAAAATCAGTTTTTCTTGGTTTTATTGTCGCTGTTATCTGCTGTTACAACGGATTTAATACAAAAAACGGCGCAAAAGGTGTTGGAAAAGCGACAACTACCGCAGTTGTAACCTCTTCTGTTGCAATCCTTATTGCTGATTATATTTTGGCAGACATTATGCTTAAAACGATACTGCGATGAATAATATTATTCTTGAAGTTAAAAATATAAAAAAATCCTTCGGGGCACAGGAGATTCTAAAAGGGGTTTCGCTTCAGTTTGAAAAAGGCAAAATTACTGTAATTATTGGGAAAAGCGGCACAGGCAAAAGCGTTCTCATCAAAAATATTATTGGAATACTCAAACCCGACAGCGGCGAGATTTTTTATGAAGGCCGCAATATGCTTGCAGCAAAAGAAGATGAGCTTCTTTCTATCAGAAAAAATTTTGGTTATCTTTTTCAGGATGCTGCACTTTTTGACTCTATGAATGTTGAGGAAAATATTGCATTTCCTATGATTGAACAGCTTAAAATGAAAGATAAGGCTTTGATTTCAAAGAAAGTTTCATACCTGCTTGATCTTATTGAGCTTCCCGGTGTTCAAAAGAAATACCCGTCTGAACTTTCCGGCGGCATGAGAAAAAGGGTTGGACTTGCCAGAGCTCTTGCTATTGAGCCTAAAATTATACTTTTTGACGAGCCGACAACTGGTCTTGATCCAATTCTTGCTGAAAGTATTGACAACCTGACGCTGAAAATAAACAAGGAACTTGGACTTACCTGCATTGTTATAAGCCACGATATTGCTGCAACTTTCAGGATTGCAGATAAAATTGCATTTCTTTTTGAAGGCAATATTGCGTTTTTCGGAACACCAGCGGAAGCAGACAACCATCCGCATCCTGTGATTAAAAAATTTATAGAAAATACTTTTAATAAAAAACATTGAGGAGCAAATGAACCGTTTCGCAAAAATCGGACTTTTTTTTACACTTACAATAATTTTCACAACTCTTTATATTATGAAAACTGCAGACAAAATGAGCGATCAAAAAAGCTACAAGCTTTATGCTTATCTAGAAGATGCTTCTGGACTTTTAAATGATCAAAGTATTCTTGTCGCCGGTGTTGCTGTTGGAAAACTTACGCGCATTGATCTTGAAAACAACATGGCGAAGGTTACGCTTCAAATCAGAAATGATGTCAGAATTTTTAAGGATGCTCTTCTTGCAAAAAAAATGCAATCAATGCTTGGAACTTCAATAATTTACATAAATCCAGGAACAGACAAGGAACATCAGCTGAAAGAAGGCGATTTTATTATGCAGGTTCAGAGTAAGACAAGTATTGATGCTGCAATGGAAAACCTCGAAAATCTTACAGTCAAAGTCAACAACATTGTTGATGTTATGGACAAATACTCCAAGAAAAACGGAATGCAGGAACAGTTTGAAAAAACAATGAAATATCTTCTTGAAAAATCGGTCACCACCTCTATTGTGGTCGAACAAAATCTTATATATTTGAGGGCGACGCTTTCTAATATAGCGGAACTTACTGACAAAATAAATAGAAAATCTGACAAAGAAATGGAGAAATTTTCAGCACTTCTTGCAACGACTGCGCAACTTGCCGAGACTATTAATAAAATGATGGGAGACAACAAGGATAATGTGAAAGACTCTGTTGATTCTATTGCAAAAAGCTTGAAAGAGCTTTCTAAACAGGCAGCAATTTCAACAAAAGCTATGGAAAATGTTAAAGAAATCACCAATGATATAAAAGATGGAAAAGGAAATATCGGCAAAATCCTTAAAGATGAAAAGCTTTATGAAGAGATTAAATCTATGACAAAAAAAGCCTCTGACTACATAAATTCAACAATTGGAATGAATGTAAAGGTTGATTTTCACACTGAGTATCTTCTAAACACAAATGATTTTAAAAGTTATGCTGATGTAGTTTTATCGCCGCGGCCTGATAAATTCTACTCACTTGGAATTGTTGACGATCCTAAAGGAAAAATCACAGTTACCGAAAAATACAAAGAGATAGAAACCGAGTCGCCTCCTGGCTCTGTTCAATCAACCGAAATTATTAGAGAATCTGAGGAAACAAGAGAAAGCAAGGTTAAAATTTCTGCTCAGCTTGGCCGTATTTTCGGCCCGATTTCAATAAGAGGCGGTCTTATACAGAACACTGCTGGATTTGGGTTTGATTTTTCAACAGATGATATTTACAAGATTTCAACAGAAATGTTTGATATGGGGCGTGACGAAAATCCTTACTGGCGTGTTTATGGCAATATTTTTCCCTTCACCTGGGCAGCAGAACCTTTCAACTGGATTTATCTTAACACAGGTCTTGACGATATTTTGTGGGCAGATGAACGAAACTTTTTTGTTGGAGGCGGTCTCAAATTTACCGATAACGACATAAAAGCACTCCTTTCAGCCGTGCCAAAGCCATGAGGAATAATTTCCAATCAATTCAGGGTCTTGCCAACAAAGAATGGGATATTATCCGAAATCTTTCTGAGCTAGAGCCTTTTCCCGGCCGATATATCGGCGATGACTGTGCACTTCTTGATAACAAAAAATATCTTGTGACCACAGATCAGATGGTTGAATTTCACCATTTTGATTTTTCTTTTATGCCGCCAGAAACTGTTGGCTGGCGACTGATGGCTGCAAATGCAAGCGATATTTTATCAATGGGTGGAACTCCTGAACTTTTTTTCCTCAACATTGCTATTCCCGACGGCAGGTTTGAAGAGGCAGAAGGGATAATTTGCGGAATCAAAAATTTTGCAAAGAAATACAATATCTCTATTGCCGGAGGCGACACCACAGCAGGTAAAACATTTTTTCTTGCAGTCACAATGTTCGGGTTGCCGGGCGGAAAAATTTGGGAACGAAAAAACGCTGCTGCTGGCGAGAAGATATACATCGCAGATTATCCCGGGCTTTCAAAAGCCGGTTTTATTGCTCTTAAAAAAGGATATCAGGGCTTTGAAGAGGCTAAAAAAAGGTTTTTGTCACCTGATCCTTTTCCTCTTTTTCCTAAAAATATCAATGGGATAAATGCAGCAATTGATATTAGCGATTCGCTAATTTCAGAAATCTCTTTAATTGCCGGGGCGAGCAAAGTTTCAATTATCGTTGATATTGAAAAAATTCCGGTTCATAAAGAGGTTATCCAAATGGCAGAAAGAGAAAATATTTCGCCTGAGAAGCTTATTTTGTCAAGCGGTGAAGAGTTTTTTCTGCTTGTATCATCATCTCAACATGTTGAAAATTTTCATGAAATAGGTTATGCGAGGGTTTATGATGGCACGCCTCTTATTGTTAAAAAAAATGGGATTCCTCTTGATTTCAGTAACATTAATCTCTACTCACATTTTTCCGGCTGAGTTTTGTGGCTACAAAGTCAAAGCTGTTGTCGAGATTTTCCGTCAAAACATTAAAATAGCAGAATTCAAAACCGGAGTTGCACAAACACCGAAAGAGCACGAACAAGGGCTTATGAATTGCGCAGAAATGTCTAACAATATTGGGTTGTTATTTATTTTTGACAACGACCGGGAAAACACACCGCTACCTCTTGGAATATTATTTATTGATAAAAACATGCAAATCATAAGAGTTGCATCCGGAAAACCTTTTTCAAGAGATTCAATACCAAGCTTCGGAAAAGCACTCTTCGTTTTGGAGATAAATGAGTCTGCCTCTCGAATTATTCAAAAAGGTGACTATATAAAAATCAGGTGAAAATTAATTAAGGATTAATCTTCCAAAAAGTCTTGTTATTGGTATAATTAAGTGTTTTTTAATTTGCGAGGTTTTCAATGTTTCTTTATGCGATTCTGCTTCTTGGAGTAGTTATTTTTATTCACGAGCTTGGTCATTTTTTGGCAGCCCGCCTTTTTAATGTCAAGGTTTTTATTTTTTCGCTAGGCTTTGGCAAAACTCTTTTCAAATACCAGAAAGGGGAGACTGAATACAGGATTTCCTTAATTCCTTTAGGCGGTTATGTAAAAATGCTCGGTGAAGGAATGACGGATGTTGAAGTCGAAGAAAAAGACCTTCCGAGAGCGTTTTCAGCAAAAAAATGGTGGCAGAAAATAATTATTGTTGCTGCAGGCCCTATATTCAATATTCTTCTTGCAATGTTTATCTACTTTCTTGTGTCGTTTACCCTTTACAATGTTGATTCTGCTATAGTTGAATATGTTTCCTCAGATTCTCCTGCTGCAAAAGCAGGAATTGAAGAGGGCGACACAATTATTTCTGTTGGCGATAAAAAGGTTTTTGTTTGGGAAGATATTGCGAATTCTATCCCTAAACCTATAAACAATGACTGTTCTAATATTGAGGTGAAAATCAAAAAGTTTTCAACCGGAAAAGAAGAAACTCTTTCACTCAAACCAGAAGTGAAACCGCAAAACGATCTTTTTGGCAACAAGGAATACCGCTGTATTGCCGGAATTATGGCATTGCCAAAAGATTCAGTTATTGCAATGGAAGGCAATGTGCCTGGATTTCCAAACGGAGCAAAAGTAACCTCTATTGACAACAAACCTGTAGACAGATTTTACAAAATTACCGATTCTCTAAAAAAAGGAGCCTCGCTTATAACTATTGAATATGAAAAGAGATTATATCCTTTCACCCTTAATGATGCGTCAAGAGCATACATTCTTTCAACAATCAGACACGGCGGAAATGTTGTGAACAAAGTTGAGTTAAACAGTGTTGCATCAAAGCTCGGGTTAATGACAGGCGATTTTATAATTGCAGTTAATGGCAGAAAAAGCGATTCTCCAATAGATTTCATGTCTTACCTTAGAAGCATGAAAGAGGGTGATTCTGTAAATCTTGATTTTTACCGAAATGGAGAACTCAAAAACGGAAGCTTCAAACTTTCAAAAGAAACATCCGACAATCAATATACCGGAATGTCAGAAAGTCATGTGAAGTGGGGAAGCTCTTTTTTATTTAACTTTGATGTTGAAAACGAGAAATCAAGAAGAGGCAATCCTCTTCTATTTTCTTTTTCTTATGCTATTTCAGAGACTTGGAAGATGACGGAGCTTACCGTCAAAGGACTTTACTATCTCGCATCAGGCAAGCTTTCGACAAAATCTCTTGGCGGCCCAATAATGGTTTTTGATATTTCCAAAAAAGCAGCAGAGCGTGGAATTGCTGTTTTTCTGTCAGTTATGGCAATGATAAGCATAAATTTAGGAATTATTAATTTTCTTCCTGTTCCTGTTCTTGACGGAGGCCATATCGTCATGTATACTGTCGAAGGTATTCTCAGAAAAGAAATAAACAAAAAGCTTAAGGAAAAGATGATGGCAACTGGATTTGCACTGCTGATGCTTCTTATGGCTTTTGCAATATTTAACGATATTAACCGCTACTTTTCACTTTTTACGAGAGGATAATGAATAAAAAAACGCTAATATGGGACAGCTCGTCCCGCTCAGTTTTTTTTGGATATTATGGCGAAAATGAATTTTTCCAATTTTTGAAGCCTTTTTCAAAAGGGAAACTTAGCTCTGATTTCCCCCATTTCTTCAATAAATTTGAGAGTTCTCTTGAAATATCGTCAGACACAGAAGTCTATTTTGGTGCTGGCCCTGGTTCTTTTACCGGCATCAAAACAGGTGCATCTTTTATGGCCTCCTATCTTTATACAAAAGGAATCTATAAAATCAACCTGATTTCATCTCTTGATCTCTACTCTCTTTTTATTCCATACTATGAAGACAGCATTACATTTGTTATCCAGCCATTTAATGTGAGAGAACTTTTTGTGACAATATTCAAGTGGGAAAACGGCAAAAGATTTTACCTTGAAAAAGACAAGTTTATTTCCATCCAAGAACTTGAAATCCTTATCAAAAGATTCAATTATGACAGCATAATTCTTCTTTCATCAGAAGAGCCAGGAACTATTATAAAAGATCTTTTTGCCAAACATTTCAAGCAGGTTTTATATTATGCTGCCTGTGAAGAGTTTAACTCAAGACTTTTCCAAAGAATTCCAATACTTAAAACTGTTGATATTCGCTATGAGCCACTTATTTTTAACTATGTAACTGCTCCGGCAAATATCAAAAATGATAGTGAATTTTATATAACTATGAACTGAAGGAGGACTGAATGGAAACTGTAAAAAATCTATCTCTGGATGAAATCAAAAAGAAAATATCAACTCTCTCCGGAGAACATTCAGAGCTTAATCAAAAGGTTGACATGCTCGCAAAAAAGGAAATTATGACTCCAGAAGACGAAATGGAGCTGAAAAGACTAAGAAAAATTAAACTTCACAAAAAAGACATGCTTACCTATCTTTCAAGCATGGTTGAAAAAAATTAACTTTATAAAGGTTTGTAAATGAGCTTTTTAGCAGCCGGAACAGATATTTCTATCCTTGTTATTGATGACGAAGAATCTATAAGAGAGGTTCTTGCAGAATTTCTCTCTCTGAAAAATTATAAAGTTAAAACCGCAGCCAACGGATTTGAAGCACTTAAAATTGTTGAAGAAGAAAACTTTGATGTTGTGCTCCTTGACATTAAAATGCCTGGAATGGATGGCATACAAGTTCTGCGCAAATTCAAGGAACTTGGTGTCAACTCTGTTTTTATTATGATGACAGCTTTTGGAACGGTTGAAACAGCAACTGAAGCTTTTAAGCTTGGAGCACACGATTATCTGCTTAAGCCTTTTAATTCAGATATGATTTCAAACACCATCAACAATGCAATAGAGCAGCGCAAACTCAGACTTGAAAATATATACCTAAAATCGACAGTCTCTCTTTTTGATGTTGCCCAGGCGGTAGAAAATAATTCCAATTCTTTTTCACTTATAGAAACACTTGGAGATTCTATTAGAAAAGAGAGCGGTGCCGATATTGTTTCGATTTTTCTTTTTGATGAGACAAGAAATCAGTTTACAAATCACCACATTTTCCCTTCAATTGCTACAGACATCGGACTTGTTGATATTGAAAGGATTGTTTCAATCCTAAAAAAAAGCGAAGATATTCTTACAACCAATCAGGCTTATAAAATATTTTTCACAAAAGAACCTGAAAAATTTCTCTACTCTTTTATGGTTATTCCTCTAAAACGAGGCAAAAAAATTCTTGGGTTTATTCTTTTGTACTCGTTCAACAAAAAAAACATTTTTACACTTGGTCAGAAAAATTTTATGAAAGTGTTTGCCAGTTACTTTTCGGCAACACTTGAAAACACGCGGCTTTATAGCGAACTCCTTGAAACCTTTAATCAAACAATGCAGGGATTTGCTCATGCGCTTGAAGCCAAGGATGTTTACACGCAAGGTCATAGCGAGCGGGTTACAACCTATTCTGTCGCAATTGCTTATGAGATGAATCTTCATGCTACCGATGAATTGGACAAGGTTGATATTGATTTGGTTTACAAAGCAGGAAGACTTCACGATATTGGAAAAATCGGACTTCAATACGAAAAACTTAATAAAGCCGGGAAGTTGACAGACGAAGAGTTTGAAATGTTTAAAAAGCATCCGACAATAGGCAAAAAAATTCTTGAGCCAATCAGGTTTTTATCACCTGTTGTTCCGCTTGTTTACTACCATCACGAAAAATATGACGGCAAAGGATATCCGGAAGGCCTTGCTGGAAACGACATTCCTGTTGGGGCAAGAATCCTAGCGATTGCAGACACTTATGACGCAATGACCTCTGACAGGCCTTACAGAAAAGCACTTTCGCACCAGACAGCGATGGATGAAATCCGCAGATATACAGGCTCTCAGTTTGATCCATTAATTGTTGAGCATTTTGCTGTAGCAATTGAAAAGTATCGTGAAAAATGCAGAGATATTGGACTTGATTTTCCTGAATAATAAACAATCCAATCTTGAAAAGATTAAGCAATAACATTTAGCTACTACTTAGTTGCAAACAGATACAATTGAAATGCTGTATAAATTCAATATGATTCTGAAGACTACAAGTCCCTGGTAAAATATTTTTGGAGGTTTATGATGAAGCGTTCAGTGTTT
The DNA here is from genome assembly GCA_964542005.1 of uncultured Spirochaetales bacterium. Lineage (GTDB taxonomy): Bacteria > UBP6 > UBA1177 > UBA1177 > CALOFP01 > CAZISX01. The sequence continues at coordinate 31,805 of CAZISX010000021.1, read as the reverse complement.
GCATTTTTAGTTTTGTTTACTTTTTCATGCTTTTCCGGTGAAATGAAGCTCGGTGAAAATCTGACCAAAAACGGCCTGAGCTATGACACTTTTTATTATGACTCAAATGGTAGCCCGCAGCTTTTAAAGCAGATTTACACAAGAGTTGCTGTTAAAAATCACTCAGAACTTCCTGTTAGTGCGATAGAGCTGAAAAAACTTGAGAATCTCTCTGTTTTTGGACTCAATAATAAAAGCGCGTCCAGAGCTGCATGGATTAAACTGAAAAATAATCTTGCTGCAAAAAATATTGCTGCGTGGCCTGTTGTAACATGGCACAATGGCGAAGAAATGGCTCTTACCGGCAAAATTGCTGTTGTATTTAAGCCGGAAACAACAACCAACGCCAGGAAATCACTTATAAATCAGTTTGATTTAACAGTTGTTGAAAATCCTTCAAACCACACAAACTACTTTCTGGCTGAATGCAAAATCGGCTCAGATCCTTTTGAAATTGCTAACAAACTTTTCAAAACAG
>CAZISX010000021.1:30400-31230 GCA_964542005.1 uncultured Spirochaetales bacterium | reverse complement strand
CTCCAAATATTACGGCAAGCGTTGTTGACTGCGGTGTTGATCTTGAGCACCCAGAATTTGATAGCCGTATAAAAAAAGGGTACGATTTTGTTGATAATGATGAAGAGGCTGCTTACAAACCGCAGGCTCTGGATAAACTTTACAACAAAGAACTGGTTGCTCACGGAACTCTTGTTTCCGGTATTATTGCGGCTCGCGGAAATAACACCGCTGGTGTTGCAGGAATGTGCTGGGAATGCGGTATTGCACCTGTATGACTTCTCGATTCAGGAGCAGGCAAACTTAAAGAAACTACCGGCGAAATGATTTTAAATGCTCTTAAATTTGCTGCTGAAAATTCTGATGTGGTAAATAATAGCTGGGGGCCATACAATCCGCAGTGCGTTGATGTCCCTATTGATAATAATAAAATGGAAGCTGTGGCGTGGGCACTTGAAAACGGTCGTGGAGGCAAAGGAACCGCAATGGTTTTTGCTGCCGGAAACAATAATTGTTCTACAGACAAAGATCCTTTTCTTGCAAATGACAATATCCTTGTTATCTCAGCAATGCGCTTTAGCGGCTATATGGCAGGTTATTCAAACTATGGAAGAGCAATTGATATAACTGCTCCTGGCGGCGGCGGAACAATAGACTCATTCCCGCATGACGGCATTCTTTCAACAGATATTTCCGGCACACAGGGAGTAACAACAAATGACTACAATGACAATTCCGATAATTTCTCTGGAACATCTGCCTCGGCTCCCGTTGTTACAGGTGCGATTGCCCTTATGCTTTCTGCAAATCCTGCCCTTACGGCAAAAGAAGTTCTCTACTGCACAAAAAAG
>CAZISX010000021.1:17235-30390 GCA_964542005.1 uncultured Spirochaetales bacterium | reverse complement strand
GTAACGACAGGATTGCGGCTGGCGATTTTCAATCTTGCAAAATTACCTCAGGAATTGACAAAGACAAGGTTTTTGACTGGAGTGATGAAACAGATCAGTATCTTAATGGCACAGTAAAACATAGCAAGTGCTTTGGCTACGGTTACATCAATGCGTTTGATATGATTCGTCTTGCACAGGAAAACCTCTGCAACCCTGAAAATCCAGGATGCTCAAAGGATGAAGAGTGCACCGATGGCCTCAAGTGTGATACAAATTTAGGAATTTGTTATCAGGGAGAGGTTGTTGTCGAAGAAGATAATGATATTGTTTCTGACAGTGACGCAGATGAAATTAATGATTTTGATGTTGAAAGTGATACGATTTCTCCTAATGATTCCGACATTTCTTCACCAGACACAATGCAAGATATTGACAACACCCCGACAATTCAGGATAATGATGCGGCAGTCAGTGATAATGATACAATTATTCCTCAAGATAAGGATGAAGTTGTAGCTGACGATACAATTGTTGATGATGTGGAGGACGCAGATATCACAACTGGTTCATCAAAAAAAGATGATTCCGGCTGCGGCTGTTCAATGATTTTTTAAAAGGAGTTTGTATGAAAAAAAAGTTTCTTATTTTAACAGCAATTCTTTCAATTGGATTTTCTGCATTTTCTGCCGAGAGATTTATTTCTGGCGGCGCAGCCGAAGTGCCTGACGGTAAGTGGGACGGTGTAATAGGACTTAAAATACATGATGCAAAGGGCTTCAGCGTATGCACCGGAACAATTATTGCTCCTGACATTGTTCTTACCGCAGCACATTGTGTCTATAACACTACCGCAGGGATTGATGTCAGAAACACTCCCGATAAAATCGAGATTATGTCAGGCCCAAAAATGTTAAACACGGTTTCTGTTGCAGAAAAAGCTGTAGTTCATGAGAACTGGATTGGCAAAAATGACGGAAGTAACTTTTCATCAGATATTGCAGTTTTAAAACTTGCTACTTCGACAACAATTATTCCACATAAAATCACATCAAATCCGCCGCAATCTTTTGTGGAAGGTGCTGTTGTTGGTTATGGAGTAACAAAAGAAGATCTTATGGATGACATGGTTAAAAGAGAAGGACGATCAAAAATACTTCAAATAGATAACAACATTATTATGCTCGGCAATCCTAACGGCACCTGTGTTGGAGATTCCGGAGGCCCGTTTTTTATTGAAGAAAATGGGGAGTTTGTTGTTTATGGCATTACATCTTTTGGGTATCAGGTTTGCGATCCAATGAAAGACAATTTTGATACAAATGTTTTTGTGTTCAACTTTTGGGTTACAGAAAAAGTTGGAGAACTTTCAGAAGCAGTGATTCCAGAGCCTGACGATGATCCTGCTCCAGTTGATAACGAAGAACCGCAGCCTGATAACGAACCAAAACCAGTAGACAATAATTCCCAAAACGACAACACAAACCCTTCAAATGACTCAAACACGGCTGCTGACACAGACAATGCAGCTGGCACAAATGAGTCTCCGGACAATACCGATGTTCCTATAGCGGACGACACATCAGCTTGCGGTTGCTCTCTTATTTTTTAGACTCAATTATCCTTTCTGCGCATTCTAACAGAAGCCTTGCCTTGATCTATCTCTGCCGGCAGCTCTTGAAAACAGGGCAGATTCCAAAAAACTTTCTTGATTTATTGTTAGTGAAATGCAATAATTAACAACTTATTTTTTTCAATTTTGTTAGCGTTGCGAGGGTTAGTATGACTTCTAGCGGAAGACCAATTAGTGTCCAAAGTCCTTTTCAGAAAACAAAAGTCAAATGTCCAATTTGTGAAAATGAGTCATTTCAATGGAAATTCAGACAGCATCTTTATACTATTGTGGAGTTTGATGTTGATTTTTACCCCAAAACTATTAACTGGAATTCTAGCGTAGACGACCGACTTAATCCCTCACTTTATTATATGTGGCACTGCAAACATTGTCTTTTTACAGCAAGTTATGCATCTTTTGAAGAGCCGACAAAAGATTATTCAATCGTGCTTGGAATTTTCAGAAAAAAAATCAAAACCATACAGGCAACACCTTCATTTCACACAATAATTCAAAAACTTGGCGAAAATATAAATTATGAAAACATGACATATCTGCAGGCAGCAAAGCTTCATCTGCTTGGTGCATTTTTTCTGTTAAATATTGAAGAAATTAAAACAAAAGATGCAATGGATATTGGGAGATATTTTCTTCACCTTGCATGGATTTTCCGTGATGCAGAAAAATTCCCGCAGGAATCAGGCGATTTTGAAAAGGAATATGCTAAATTAATTAAAGAAATTCCTCTCTGGCATGATGTGCCAAAAAACGATATTGAGGCAATGAATCTTTCAATTCTATTTTACAACACAGCTCTGTTAAACAGTTACTATGTCCAAAATATTGTTGATGAAATAAAAATGGGACTTCTGATTTCAAGAATTTATATGAGGCTTGATAAACTTGATGAAGCAAAAACAATAATCTGGAAAAATCGCGAAAAAGCCTCTAAATTTGAGGCGCTAAGGCGAAAAAAAATTTCAAGAAAAGATGAAGAAGGCCTTTCTATTGAAAAAATAGATGATCTTACAAATCAAAGTCAGAAAATAAAAAATCTGGTAGACGAAACCCTGCGCTCTTATGAAAAATTGCTGGACACAAAAGAAGAGGCTGAAATTATTAGAGCAAAAAAAATTATTAAATCAACAACAGAAGATAACCCTGAAACCTTGCGAATTATCCTTTCCGCCGAAGGGGTAGCTCCATCAATTATCAACAAACTCATTCCTGAAACTGATAAAAAAGAGAAAAAAGGTCTTTTTGGTTTATTCAAATAAAATCTAAGAGAATACTTCATAAATGAATTTTTGACTTGAAGAGCTTGACATGATATTATGCCGACAAAGGTTTTTGCAGTGTACAATTATATGTTTAAAGGTTAGTTTTAAATAGATATATTATCTGATTATATCAGGAGGAAATGATGAAATCGAATGTCTTGATGCTACTTATCATTCTTTCCCTTATCTTCTCGACAGAGCTTTTGGCTAAAAAGAAATTCCAGCCTGCCGATCTAGGTGATGAAAAGAAAAAAGAGGAAGAAAATAACAAAGAGGAGCCTAAAAAAGAAACAAAAAAAGCTCCTGCAAAAAAGCAGACTGCAAAAGTTCCTGTCGGAGAGATTAAAGAAGAGGTAAAAAAAACAGATTCACAACCGAAGCCTGAGCAGAAACCTGAGCAGAATAAAAAAGATGATGACAAAAAACATCATCCACACCAGCATAATCAAGCGACCACAACTGCTCCAGAGGTAGCTCCAGTAGTTACGCCAGCTTTGTCAGCTCCGGTAGTTGCGCCAGCGTTGCCAGCTCCAACGGAAGAAAAGATTGAGCCCAAATCAGGAAAACCAAAAGAAGTACCTGCATCTATTGAGCTTGCTAAAAAAGATATTCCTTTTGATTTTTCAGGAACAGTTTTTGACATCACAACCAAAACTCCGATTATGGGAGCATCCATAAAAACAGAGCTTATGCCTTATCCGGCGCGATCAGACAAACAGGGCGTTTTTAAGTATATAATGAAGCTCAAACAGGGTGAGCATTCTGTTGAAATTTCTGCCAAAGGATACAAATCCTATTCAAAAAAAATTGTCTTAAAAAGCTCTAACTCCAAAATTGAGTTTTATCTTGCACAAGAAAAAACTCAAGATAACTCCTACTCCTCCCTCGAAACGCCATCAATCCCAAAAGCAATAGTGCCTGTTCCGGCACCTGCACCTCAAACTGCTAAAAAGATTGACATTATTGATGACAGCCGTGTTTTTTATTTCTTTTACTCCGAGTCATGCCCCCACTGTCATCAGGCAATGCCTTTTATTGCCGAGCTTGAGAAAAAATATCCTGTTATTAAATTCCAAAAACTTGAAGTTTCTATGGTTCCTGAAAACCTAGAAATACTAAAAAAGAAAATCAAAGAGGTTGGAATTGATGAGTCCAAGCTTGGTGTACCTCTTTTTGTTTTCCAAAAAGAGTATTTGATGGGCTTTAAAGAAAACTCTTTTGAACCAAAAATTATTGCAATGATTGATAAAAAAGAGCCCGCTGCAATTCCTCTTGCAACTGATGTCTGCGTTGCTCCTGAAATCAAAAAAGAGGCTGCAGCAGAAAAACCCGAGGCAATACTTATGCCTGAAAAAGAGAAGGAAGAAATCCTTTCTTTTGAAGAAATTCGCTACACGCCAGGAGTTGATGTTATCCCTGTTTCTTATAAATATCACACTGGTCTTGTGATCGGAAGTTCAGGTGACATAAAAACAGTGATTAATGGAACCCCGACACCATCTCTCTTTCATCCTATTAACGGAAAACCTTATGTTTTCACTAAAATTTTAAAGAATGGCGAAGTTGACAAATCTGGTTTTGCGACTGGAGAAAGCGATGTTTACGGCGGACTTATAAGCGGAGAAATAAACGAAAACTACAGCGACAAGATGAAAGTTTCAACAGATATTAATCCGTCCAACCTTTCAGCAATAGCTTTTCTTCCAACTGCTTCAGGTAAAATTATGTTTGGTTTACAGTCAGGATTATTCAGCTTTTACACCAAAGCACTCTACAACGAAGAAACTTTTGTTATCTACCCCGACTATCACGATCTTTTTGGCGCGTATATTTATGAAATTTCAAAAGATAACAAAATCACACTTTTTAATGTAACCTCTCTTTCAAAAACCTCTTTCCGCGAAAATAGCGGATACGATGCACTTATTCTCAATCGCTCGCTTGATGCAGATACAACCTACTCAACAACCGCGCTTTCATGGGATTATAAATCTTCCTCTTTAAAAAATAAGGCTGCACTTTCTTTTGGATATTCAAAACTTCTTTACAACATGCCTGCAAATAATGATTTTGATTACACTGGTTATCAGTTTGAGGTTTCCGACAAGGTAAATTACCAGATTTCCCAATCATTCAAGCTTATTGCCGGCTTTTCTGTTGCTGGAGAATCTTTTAAGATTTCAAACAGCAACAGCGACCCTGGAAGAGAAGGCGAATTTTTTGCAGCTGATGCTCTCGAAGATAGCTCAAAATCGGAAACAGCAATATTTCCAACAATTTATGCGGCCGGAGAGCTTCGCTTTGCGGGTCTTACCTTAATTCCCGGAATAACCTACATTCCAGATAGTCAAACAGGCGTATACGGAACGGAAGCTATTGATCCTAGACTCAATGTTTTATACGAACTTAATGAGCATCTCGAGCTTAAAGCTGCTGCAGGTTTTTATTCTGTAAGACCAAAAAATGAAGTTGCTGTCGAGCCTTGGGGAACTGAAGAACTTATGCCTGAAAGAACAGCTCAGTTTATGGCTGGAATTCTTGGCAAAGCAACAGAAACTCTCTCAATAAGTGCCGAAGGCTACTACAAAAAACTCTACAACCTCATCTCCAGAGCAGAAGGAATGCCTAATTCATTTGAAAATATGGGAGAAGGAACAATCTTTGGCGGAGATTTTATAGTATCAGCAAAAATGTCTAATGAATTCAAAGGCTACGCAGGTTATGGACTTGCAAAAAGTGAAAGGAAAGATTCATTAGGCTCAGAATCGAGACCAACTGACACAGATATTCCTCACCACATAACACTTGGCGCAACCTACAATGTAGGCAAAGCGTGGGTTTTGGGCGGAAGATTTAACTTCAGAAGCGGTCTTACCTACACAGAAATTACAGGAAACAGCTACCTGGCAGACACTTCATCATACATTCCTGAATATGGCAAAAACAATGGGAGCAGACTTCCTGCCCGCCACGAGCTTGATTTATCTATTGAAAGAAAGTTTGAAATATTTTCTCTTTATGCAGATATTTCAGGTGCTTATGGTCTTTTTCATAAGAACATTGTTGACAAGACATACAACAAAGATTATTCAGACAGTGCAGATATTTCAACCGTGCCATTCATGTTTCTGCTTGGCTTAAAAGGCGATTTTTAAAGGAGGAAAATATGAGGAAAACTATAATTTTTTCAATGATTTTGATGATTTCACTTCTTTTTGGAATCAGCTGCTCAAAAGAAAAACTCAACCCTGAATCCAAGATTGGACAAGACTCTATTATTGCTATTAAAATCACAAATCCTGCAGTAAAACCCGGCGAAAAAATAATGCTTAACTTGCTTGCTTCTGGAACAAATATTGAGAAAAGAGTTTTTGAAGCGGCTCTTTTAACAGAAGTTGTCTGGAATGTAGGAAACATAACAATTACAGCTAATTACGGAAATGAAGCCGAGGTGACTCTGCCGGACGAGAAATCACTTTCCGATGTTTTTGCAGCATCTGATGTTGATAAATTCATAACAAATGGCTATGCAGACATTAAAATTCTGGCAACACTGAATCTCTATGATAAAAATAAAAATCTCACATCAACCATTTCCGCAGAAAAATCTTTAAGAATTATAAAACCTTCAAAATTTGAAGAACTCAGTTTTGCAAATCCTGAAATAAAACAAGTAGATACAGATTACAAAACTATGAAAATTGAAAATGGCGGAACAATTATTCTTCCTAAAACCGGAATGCCTGATAAAATCCTTTTCCAACCTGTTATTGATCAATCTGTGAAAAACAAAAAATATAAGTGGATAGTTGGAAAAGATCTTTCTGGAACAGATTCGACCCTTTCTACTTCAACCACAAAAGAGGCAAACATTACAATTAACCCAAAGAAAGGGCTTTACCCTGTCTTCCTTGTAGTTGAAGATAGCGATTCCGGACACAATGGTGCTGATTTTTTTGTGTTCTATATTGCAGCTGATTACTCGGCACCGGCAGATGATTCTGATATTACAACTGACGACTCTCTTTTCCCTGACTCCGATATTAACGATGCCGAGATAGTTACTGACACTGAAATAATGGATGAAGATAATGTTTCTGATACAGAAATATTAAATGAAACCGACACATTAAAATCTGACGCAAATTAGGAGAAGATTATGTTGAAAAAACTCTTTGTTTTTACTCTGTTTTTTTTAGCATCAACAATTGTTTTTGCAGCAAACACAAAAGAAGAGGAAACAACCTCTCCAACACCTGAAACGACCGAAATTACAGCTTCTGAAAGCAACAAAATTATGGTCAATCTTTCAAATGATTTTTTTTCGTATTCATCAGGAGATTCCGATACAAGAGCTTTCGGCCTTTATCCTGTTTCATCAGACCTTTCATTTGGTTACAAGATTATTCCTGATTTGTGGATTTCGGGAAGATTCGGCTTTAAAAGTACAAATGTAGATGATGGAGAAAAAGATAAGAGCTTATCTGATATGCTTTTTGCTGCTGGCGTTGATTATGATTTGATGACAACAAGTGAATACCGTTTTTATGCTGGCGGAAAATTTATTTATATTGACAGTGAATATGAATTCCGATGGGGTGATGACACAGCTATCGGACTTGAAGGTTCTATTGCTGCGGAATACTATCTTTCCAGCTATTTCAGTGCTGGCGGAAAAGCCTATCTAAGATTTTTAAGCCTTGATAATGCTGATGATTCTGTGACCCAGTTTAATCTTGCATTTTCCGGAACAATCTATTTTTAATCACTTTTTTCGTTGAGCTCTATTTCTTATAAACTCAAATCCCATGTAAATTCCAAAAAGGATAAAAAGAAACGGGCCTGAGACAAAGCCCCACACAGCAGAACTCATAAAAAATGCGGAAAAAACAGTTGCAGCAATATGAATAACCATAATTATCATAAAAGCTTTGAGCATGGCTCTTAACTTTGGGTGATTGAAATCAATAGTTATTTCAGCTCTTTTCATCTGTTTTTCCATCATTTTCTGGATTAAAGGTAGCGGTGTGTAGATAGAAACAGCAAAAAAAATGACAAAAATCACCTCGAACAAAACAGGTTTGAGCTTGAAGAAAATATCGTTTTCAGAAACAAACGAAACTACACCAAGTGCAATTATCAAAATCATGTCGAGAAAAACTATTTTCTCTATTTTTTTCTCACGGAAATAGATATAAATAAGCTCGCCAAAACTGAATAAAAGTGCTGAAAGTAAAGCTGCGGAAGTGCCCCATAAAGATTCGGCTGCAACAAAAACAATTATCGGGAGAAATCCGGGAAGAAGTGCTGCAAGAAGTTTTTTTGATTCCATTATTTCAAGTATGTTCCCGAAATAATAAAAGCAGCTTCCTCAATAATTTTTGCCAGAAAATCGGGGATATAAACACCTAAAACAAAAACAACAATCAAAAGAACAAGCTGAGGAATGTGGGAGTAAAAGCTAATTTTTTCAGCCACTTCGCTTTTGTTTCGGCCAAAGCTCATCGAAAAAACTGTGTGCGCCATTCCATAAAAAATTATTACCAGAAAAATAAGAAATAATGCTAAAAGAACAAAGCTGCTGTTTTTAAAAAGCTCTCTTATTGTGAGAAATTCACTGATAAAAAGAAGAGATGGCGGTGCTCCGGCGATTGATAGAAAACCCGCAATCCAAAGCCACGCTGTAAACGGCATTCTGGTAAGAAGAGAGTCTACCGATGATGATTCTTTTGATTTATAGGAATAAAGAATATTGCCAGCAGTTAAAAATAGTGACGATTTTGTGAGCGAGTTTGCAATAACATGAAGCATTGCCGCAAATATACCGTAACCGCCGGTCGCAATCGCAATTACAAGTATTCCGTAGTGTTCAATCGAGCTGTAGCCAAGCATTCTTTTGTAGTTTTTGGCTTTTACAATAAAAACAGAGGCTACAAAAAGAGATAAAAAACCCATTAAGAGAAAAAGTGTGTTTGCAAATTCTTTTTCGCCTGAAAGAATTGTAATCTTGTAAATCCTTAATATTACCAGAAAAGTTGCGTTACCAAGTGTTCCTGAGATAAGTGCTGATATTGGGCTTGGCGATTCTGAATAAGCATCAGGAACCCACGAATGAACTGGAGCAAGCCCCATTTTTGTGCCAAATCCAACCATCATAAAAACAAATGAAAGCTTAACCCAAAAAGGGATAAGGCTTGGAGCTTTGCCATAAAGATCCGCAAAAAAATAGCTTTCAACGCCAGCTGGCGAAAGAAGGAGAATTCCAACAAACGCAAGGGCAATACCGATTGAACAAATAAATATATATTTCCATGCTGCTTCAAGTGAGGTGCGGGTTCGCTCAAAATAGATTAAAATTGCACTTGCGATTGTGCTTGCTTCAATAAAAATCCAGAGCATTGTCAGATGACTTGCAAACAATACACCGTTCATCGAAAACAGGAAAAGCATTGAAGATATTGAGAAAATCGTGTGTCTTTTTGTTCCTGCTCTTGCTAAATATCTCACAGAATAGATTGATGTTGCCAAAAAAACAAGCGATTCAGTTGCCAAAAAAATAAAGCTGAGACTATCCATCATAAAATAGGGGGCAAGAATCGGGTCTAAATAGTTGAATGAGCCAGTTGCAACAAAAAATCCGGCCACAAAAACATGAAGAAGAGCATAAGATATAACCAGAACATTGTTGAGTTTTACCGATTTTGCGAAAAAAAGTATAACTGAAACAATGAGCGGATAAAGCATAAGTGCAAAAAGCATGATTAATCCTTCAAATCTGTAAGTTTTTCAATATCCTGATCTTCAAATGTTGACTTGATTTTATTGGCAAAAAGTCCTGCAATCAGAATAACCATAAAAACATCAAGAGATACTCCGATGCTTACAATCGCAGGCATCTCTTTTGCTGTTGCAAGCGAAAGGAGGAATATTCCGTTTTCAATAATCATATAGCCCATAATCTGGGTTATCAGTTTTTTTCTGCTCACAATTATAAAAAGCCCTTTAATTATTGCAGAAATTGCGATTCCAAAGTGGAGCGGCGAAAGGTTTTGAGAATATTTCATTGTGAAAACCGCAATAAAAAAGCCAAAGCCGAAGATAAGGCTTGTTATAAGAAGCGAATTAAAGTTGGAAAGGTATGGGTCAATCTCTCTTCTTGCCTCTGTTTCCCTGACTGTTTTTGCCAGGAAATAGGGGATAACAATTGCTTTTAAAAGAATTGTCTCTAATGCTGCAAACAAAAAACCTTCAAGATTTATCTCTGTCAGATTAAAAATCGCTATAAAAAAAAGCATAACTCCTTGAACTGCAAGGAGTTTTATGAATGTATTGAGCGTTCCTATCATTGAAAGATAAATAAGTGTAACGCCAAATAAAATTACAAGAATATCACTCACTTAATACCTCCTGTGGCATGAATTACCGCGCCGGCAAGAACTATAAAAGATATTGAAATCATTATAAGAATAAAATCAGGCACATGCGACATACGGATTCTGGCAAAAAGCGATTCAACAAGAGACACAACAACGGCCCAGACAAACACAATAACAATTGTAAGTGGATACGCATAAATTGGAGCAACTTCACCGTGAAGCCCGAACGCTGCAATAAGAAGAGCAATAAGAAACATTTTAAGCCCTGCACCATAAATTAGAAAAGCCAGATCAGGTCCGGAATTGTCTAAAATCATAACTTCGTGAATCATTGTGAGCTCAAGATGGGTGTTCGGGTCATCAACCGGCAGGCGGCAACCTTCTGCAAGCATCATTATAAAAAGTGCGATTACAATCAAAACTGTAATAATCTGCCGCCAGTGTCCTTCTGAAATATTCATCATCGAACTCATGTCTGAAATTGATGAAACACCGCTGAAGTAGACCGTTGAAGCCATAATTATAAGAAATGCCGGCTCAATTAAAGAGGTAAATGAAACCTCTCTGGATGTTCCCATTCCCTCAAAACTTGAACCTGTATCCATTGAGGCGTTTGCAGAAAAAAACTTGCCGAACGCAAAAAGATAGGCAAACAAAATAAAATCGCCGTCAAATTTTATGATTGCAGGAATATTGCCAAAAGGGATAATCAATGAGGCGAAAATAAGTGAAGATAAACTTAAAACCGGACCAATCAGAAAAACAAACGAGGTTGTTGAGCTTAAGACAGAATCTTTTTTAAGGAGTCTCCAAAAATCAAAGTATGGCTGGATAATTGACGCTCCATACCTTCCGCCCCAGATTGCCTTAAACTTGTTTATAACCCCGACAAAAAGAAGCGGCAATGTTAAAACAATAGCAATATTAAGAACTTGGATTATTTTCATTTCATAGCTCCAATAACTGTCCAGAGAAGTACACCAATAAGAAATATCAGTCCGTAAAGAATATAAAGGTGGGTTTTTCCGGTCTGAATTCCACCAAAAACAGCAAGAAATTTATGGAGTTTTTTGATTAAAGGCATGAAGAGATATTGCTCAATTGCATCATAATATTCAATCCTCATCTCACTTTCTTCAGGAAAATAGTGTTTTGCTGTTTTCTTATGTTTTGAAATTCCTCTTAAATTTATGATAAGTGCGGAAAACGGACTTGAGTACCCATGTCCTGTGTACTGCATTCTTGCATTCGGATTTGAATAGGCACAACCCCAAGTCGGCTCACTTGCAACCTTGCGGTTTTTTGTAATTATCCTTCTTAAAAGGAAAAGCGAAAGTATTATGGCAATAAAAATAATCATGCACTCGGATAGTTTGCTCAAAAGTTCATAAAGTCTAGCAATATCAGCCACTTCAGATCCAAAAAAGCTGGCGCTGTTTTGAATTATCCCGCGGAAAACAAACTGCGGAAAAATACCGGTTAAAATAATAAGTGAGATTTGGAATAATTGAGGAATACGCATTGCAAGTGGAACTTCTTCAATATTTTCATGGAGTTCTGTTCTTGGAGTTCCCAGAAAAACTATTGAAAAAAGTTTGGTAAACGAAATAATTGCGGCAGCACCTACAAATCCGATTATTGCAAACGAGATAACAAGAGAAACAGAAAGAGCTGTGCTGCCTGAATGAAGTCCAGAAATCAGGCCAACATAAGTTATAAATTCACTTACAAATCCGTTAAAAAGGGGAAGTCCGCACATCGCAGCTGCACCAAGCATAAAAATTGTCCCTGTTTTTGGCATTTTCTTGATAAGTCCGCCTAATGACTCAATATCTTTTGTGTGAGTCTTTGAGTAAACTGCTCCAGCTCCAAAAAACATTGCACTTTTAAAAAGTGAGTGATTAAAAACATGAAAAAGAGCTCCGGCAAATCCCAAAAACGAGGCATAACTTAATCCGTAAGCTTTGCCAATAACGCCAAGCCCTATACCGGTTCCGATTATTCCAATATTCTCAATTGATGAGTAGGCTAACATTGTTTTCATATCGCGCTGAATTGAAGCGTAAAAAATAGCGAGAAGTGCAGTAATTACACTAATTACGATAATAAAAAAGCCAATCCACGCCGGAATATTTTCAAAAAGAGAAATTATCCTTAAAATTCCGTAAATTCCGGCTTTTATCATTACGCCCGACATAATTGCGGAAATATGAGATGGTGCTGCCGGATGCGCTCTTGGCAGCCAGGTGTGGAGCGGAATAAAGCCTGCTTTCAGTCTGAAACCTGCAAAAAGAATTAAAAAAACCAGCGATGAAAATAAATCGTTTTTGGAAAAAACCTGACTGAAAGAGGAAATCTCAAAAGAGCCAACCAGAGAAAAACAGGCAACAAAACCTGTAATTATTAAAGAAATACCAATATGAGCAGCGACGAGATAGTTGATTCCTGCATCAAAGACCTCCTTCTTTTCATGCTCAAAAATTGCCAGAAAAAATGCTGAAAACGACATAATTTCCCAAAGCACAACAAAAGAGAGTGCGTTTGTGGCAGTAAAAACACCATTCATTGAAAGGATAAACAGGGGCAAAAAAAAGTAGTGACTTGTTAAATTCCGTGATTTTCCTTCATAACTTTTAAGGTAAGATCTGCCATAAAGAGCGGCAAACGCGCCGCCAAAAGAAGCGGTCAAAACAAAAAGAGCTGAGAGAGAATCAAGTTTAAATCCCACTTCCTGAAAAGGAAAAGCCATCATAAAATAATAAGAGGTTACACTGCCTGTAAAAAGAACTCCAAACGAAGCAATTCCTGTTAAAATCGAAGCAGTTACCATAAATAACGAAATAAAAAGCCCCTTCTTTTTTTCTGAAACAAATAACGAAAAAAAAGAGCCGGAAGCTAAAAGAAT
>CAZISX010000021.1:8927-17225 GCA_964542005.1 uncultured Spirochaetales bacterium | reverse complement strand
GTTCCATTCTGTTTCCTTTTCTTTTATAAAAGCCTGAATTGTTTCAGCTTTTTCTCTATTTTTAACCATCTCAATAAATTCCTGATGGCGGCATAAAAGTGATATTTTTGAAAGGATTTCAAGGTGTCGTTTCGCGTTTGCTGATAAAATTATAAAAAGTGTGTGAACAGGTTTTCCGTCTATCGCATTGAAATCAATGTTGTTTTCAAGCATACAAATTGCTAGGCACTCCTCGTCCGGCTCTGTAATTATTGGATTTCTGGGGTGCGGAACAGCAATTCCTTCGCCTATTCCGGTATTCATCATCTCTTCTCTCTCTAAAATTGCAGCAAGTGTAAGTTGCTTATCTTTTTCAGGAATTGTCTCAATCGCATTTACCGCGGAAGTGATTGCCTCTCTTGGTGTATTTCCTGAAAGTCTGTAGAAAATAGAATTGCCGATAAGTTCAGAAATTACAACAGGATGGTGGGTTTCTGCAAGTTCGAGAACCTCCAGCGAGACCTTGATATTGTTCTGGAGAATCCACGCCTGAATATCCTGCTTATTAAAGTAGTAGAGCGAGCCTATTTTCATTCCAGGAAGCTCTTTTTCATTCATCCACTTCAACACTATATCATCGGAAACATTAAGTATTCTTGCAACATCCTTTAATTTTAAATCCATTATTTTCTCCCCAGAAAATCAAGCACAGCATTAATAAATGTCAGTGGATGGGTCGGACAACCCGGAATAAAAAGATCAACCTTGTGTTTTTCAAAAAATGAACGGTCAATCGCCGGAGAATCCTTGAAAATTCCGCCGCTGATAGCGCAACTGCCCATAGCTATTACGATTTTTGGCTCTGGCACTGCTTTGTAGGTATCAAGAAGTGCAGAAGCCATATTTGCGCTTACAGGCCCTGTTATCACAATTCCGTCTGCATGTCTTGGGCTTGCGACAATATCAATCCCAAACCGTCCCATATCAAAGTTTACATTTGAACACGCATTAAGCTCGTATTCGCAGGCATTGCAGCCGCCAGCCGAAACGCTTCTCAATTTTAAAGAGCGGCCAAACATTTTTGTTATCTCTCTTGTTAAAAGCATTGCCTCTTTTTTGTAGTTTTCAGATGTTTTTGAACCGTCCTGAATAAGATATTCTCTCGAGGTTGAGCCTGTGTGATGAAAATTGGTAAATTTTATTGCATCGCTTCCTGCGCATCTTTCGCAATCGCCACAGAAAACGCATTTTCCCATATCTATTGAAATTTGCTCAGTATTTATTGCATCTGATGGACATATTTCAGCACAATTACTAAGAATGTCTGGCGTGAGAAGCGATTTATTTATTATTGGCAAACCTCTGAATGCTTCGTTGAGCTGGGCTTTTTGGATGTCTGGAACAAACTGTTTTCCGTGCTTGATTCGTGCCCGAATAAGATTAAGCATAATTTCTCCTACAAATCAAATCCGCAATAACTAAGGTTAAAGCTTTTATTACAAAGAGGAAAATCACTGATTCCGTTTTTTCTCACTGCAAGAGCAAGTGCAAACCAGTTGTGAAATGATGGGTCTTTAATCTTGTATCTTATTATTTTTCCTGAAGAATCTGAAACAGCAGCATGAAGTGTTTCGCCGCGCCACGATTCAGTCATCGAGATAGAAATAGAAGAAGTAGTTATCGGATCTACACCTCTTTTAATTCCGGCATCTTGCGGGAAATTATCAAAAATCTGCATAATATATTGATAAGATTGAAGAATTTCCAGATGCCGCACATAACTTCTTGCATAAACATCGCCCGAAAGCATTGTGCGGGGATGGAGCGGAATATAGCGGTAAATCCCAAAAGGATGGTCAGCTCTGACATCTTTTTTAATGCCTGACGCTCTACCTGCAACACCAATAAATCCAAGATCATGGGCAGATTTTGTTCCGACAATACCTGTTTTTTCGAGACGGTTAATCACGCCGCTTGCGTTAAACATTGCTTCTGCCATAAGCTTGTAAGTATCCATAACTTTTGAGAGATTTCCCTTAATAAGCTTTATTTTTTTATCATCAATATCAAAATTTATACCGCCAGGACAAACCATTCCTCGCCCCAATCTGCTGCCGCAAACAGCCAGCGAAGTGTTTATAATGTAGGTTCTAAGTGCAGCGAAGATGTTGTTACCTGTTAAGTATCCTATATCATTGGCAATAGCAGACAAATCTCCGATATGAATACCAATTCGTTCAAGCTCAAGCATAATGCCTCTAATCGCATCTGTTCTTCTTGAAACTTGCACTCCGGCAAGCGATTCAACAACTCCGGCATAACAAAGCGAATGGGCAATTGAAGAGTCGCCACAGAGAGATTCCGCAAGAACACTTTTGTTTCTTATATCACCTTTTAAAAAAAGCTCCTCAACACCGCGGTGCTGATAGCCGAGCTGGATTTCAAGATGGTCAACTGTTTCGCCGTCGCACAAAAATCTGAAATGTCCTGGCTCAATAACGCCGGCATGAACAGGGCCAACCCCAACCTCATGTATTTCCTCACCTTTTTCTACAAAAAAAGGATAATCAGCAAGCTTATAATTTCTCGATTTAATCTCGTTTGAGTATCTAACAGGCTTAAGCCACGGATGGTTTAATGGCGTAATCCCGAAATCCTCAAAAAGCTCTCTTTCAAAAAGATGAATTGCCGGCACTTCTGGAGTAATTGATTCATAGCTTCCACTTTTTTCAATATCTGCACAGCTGATTAATAGCCGTGAATTATCGTCATCAGCCAAAACCGCAAATAGAGTTACAATGTTCTCTTTTTGAACACCAAAAAATGCAACAGGACGGATAGATTCATGCCACTTTTTAATAATTTCATGCCTAAGCTCTTTTATGGAAAGATAGGGAATATCTTTTAATAACAAAGACTTATTGTTTCTTGTAGTTGCCCAGTTCATAGTACACTTTCAATAGAAGACAATAAAAACGATTGCATACTATACCTTTAAAGAGGTAATGTCAAAAATATGGACTAGTTTTTTAGCACAAACTACTTGCTGCTAGCACTATTTGCTGGTACAATATTTTGCACAACAAAAGGGAGTCTGAAATGAGAAAACTTATTTACATAATTTTGATTGCGGCAATTGCTGCAATGGCAACAATCGTAAGTGCAAAAGATAAGTCAAACAGTAATGGAGAAAAAGCTATGAAAACAGAAAAAAGGATAAAATCAGAGGAAGAACTTCAAAAAAGCCTCTCTCAGGAACAATATCTTGTACTTAGAAAAGCTGCGACAGAGCGGCCATTTTCAGGAAAATACAACAATTTTTGGGAAAGAGGAATCTACAACTGTCCGGTTTGCGGCACTCCGCTTTTCAGCTCAGAAACAAAGTATGAGCACGGCACAGGCTGGCCAAGCTTTTCCGCGCCGATTGATTTATCTAAAATCAAACTTGTTGATGATTATTCTTATGGAATGCACAGAATCGAAGTAAAATGCGCTACTTGCGGCTCTCACCTTGGCCATGTTTTTGATGACGGGCCTGGAGTTAATGGCAAGCATTACTGCATAAACAGCCTTTCGCTTGATTTCAAAAAAAATGAGGCAGTAAAAGAAGAGCTTGCTGATGCCTATTTTGCTGGTGGGTGTTTCTGGGGAATTGAATACAAATTTGGCAAAATTGACGGAGTTGTTAAGACTGAGGTTGGCTATTCAGGCGGCAAAACCGAAAATCCAACTTATGAAGAGGTTTGCAGCGACACAACCGGCCATGCTGAAAGCATAAAAGTGACATATAATCCTTCAAAAATCAGCTACAAAGCATTGCTCAGACACTTTTTTACCATGCACGACCCGACAACAAAAAACAGGCAAGGGCCTGATATCGGAACTCAGTACAGATCCGCAATTTTTTATTCCAACCTTGATGAGAAAAAAATCGCAGAGAGCTTGATAGTTGAAATTACTAAAGAAAAAATCTATTCAAGAGCTATTGTCACAGAAATCGCACCAGCCGGTAAATTCTACCCTGCTGAAAGTTATCATCAGAAATATATTGAGAAAAAAAATGGTCATTCGTGCGCACAATGATTTTTTCATAACTAATTCGTTCTATTCACGAGACCTTTAAAAATTCTCTTTGGAAAAAATACTAAATTATTGAAATATTACTATAATGGCGAATGTTTAGTCGTGACTTTTTTCGGAGGATGTATGAAAAAATTTATTTTAGCACTCATTTTTGTTTTCTTTGCAATAATGCTTAATGCAGCGTAAGAAAACTTGTTCTACTTTTTTTATTCTGAAACTTGTGCTCACTGCAAAGAGGCTCATCCTTTTATAAAAGAGATGGAAACCAAACATCCCGAGATTCAATTCAAAGAGCTCGAAGTCACCCAAGTTCCTGAAAACATGGCTCTTTTCAAGTCAAAAGTTGCAGAACTCAATATCGAAGGTGTCGGAGTTCCATTATTTGTTATGGGAAAAGACTATGAAGTCGGCTTTAAAAAAGGTGAATACGAGCCGCGAATTGAGAAGCTTATAA
Source organism: uncultured Spirochaetales bacterium (assembly GCA_964542005.1). GTDB lineage: Bacteria > UBP6 > UBA1177 > UBA1177 > CALOFP01 > CAZISX01. Next base: position 12,709 of record CAZISX010000021.1, on the reverse strand, counting down.
CAAAACATCTTCCTAAAAAAGAGTTGGCAGTAGGTTCAAATTCATTCTATTTTTTCTATTCCGAATATTGTCCTCATTGTAAAAAAGCCCATCCTTTTATCGAAGAACTTGCAAAGAAACATCCTGAGCTTAATTTTAAAATGCTTGAAGTAAGCAAATCCCCTGAAAACAAAGCACTTTTCGAGCAGAAATCAAACGAGCTGAAGCTTGAAAGCCGTGGTGTCCCAACATTTATTTTAGGCACAAAATCTATTGTCGGGTTTCGCGAAGGAACTCACGACAAGATGATTAACGAGATGATAATAGACTACAAAAACAGAGGGGTTACCTGTGGTGAACGAGAGAAAAATCTTATAGAAATTCCATATTACGGCACAATTGACCCGAATATTGTAAGTCTGCCAAGCTTTACTTTTGTAATCGGACTGCTTGATGGAATAAATCCGTGCGCAATGTGGGTTTTGATGTTTCTTCTCACGCTTCTTGTCAATGCAAAAAGCAGAAAAAAACTGATTATGGTCGGCACAGTTTTTGTTCTTTCATCTGCTTTTGTTTACTTTCTTTTCATGACAGCATGGCTTAACATCTTCACTTTTATGGGAATGAAAACAACTATAACATATATTTTGGGCGGTGTTGCGATTTTTATGGGAGCAATAAATTTTAAGGAATTTTTCTTTTTTAAAAAAGGAGTCAGTCTGATGATTCCTGAAAAAGCTAAGCCTAAACTTTTCCAGAAAATGAGAAATATTATAAACAATTCAAATATTTGGGTTGCTCTTTTTGGAACAATAACGCTTGCATTTTTTGTAAATCTAATTGAGCTTGGCTGCACAATTGGACTTCCCGCAATTTACACAAGAGTTCTCTCAATTCAGAAAATCAGCACTTTTACAAAATATTTTTATATGGGACTTTACAACATCTATTATGTTATTCCGCTCGCAATTATTGTTGGGCTTTTTGTTGCAACAATGGGCAAATACCGTTTTGAGGAAAAACACGCTAAAGTGCTAAAGCTTATCAGCGGAATTCTGATGATTTCTCTTGGACTTATACTTGTTTTGAAGCCTGATTTGCTGGTTTTTAACTAGGCCGGAACAGGAATTGAATCTATAATTTTTCTAACAACACTTTCAGAAGTTATCCCTGAAAATTTTGATTCCGAATTAAGCATAATTCTGTGGGGAAGCACATTCTCCGCAACTAATTGAATATAATCAGGAATTACGAATTCTGATTTGTTGAAAAAAGCAATCGACTGAGACATCCGCATTAGTGCCAGCGATGCTCTTGTTCCTGCTCCCTGGGAAACACCAGGAAAATTACGGCTTGCAGCTGTGATGTCTGCAATATAATACTTTAACTCCTCGGAAATACGGATGTTTTCTATAATTCTGGAAAGCTGAGAAATCTCTTCTTTTGTGCATACTGGCCTTATTTGGTGGAGTTTTTCCGCAAATCCGCTTCCATTTAAAATCTCGACCTCATCATCACGGCTTGCATATCCAAGTGAAAGTTTAACCATAAATCTGTCCATCTGAGATTCAGGAATCGGATAAGTTCCTCTGCTTTCTGCAGGATTCTGTGTGGCTATAACAAAAAACGACTCCTCAAGAGCATGTCTTTTCCCGTCAATTGTCACCTGTTTTTCAGCCATTGACTCAAGAAGTGCAGATTGTGTTCTAGGAGAAGTTCTGTTAATCTCATCAGCAAGTAAAATATTAGTAAAAACAGGCCCTTTGTGAAGTTCAAAGTGTCTGGTTTCCTGATTAAAGATTGAAACGCCAAGAATATCGCCAGGCAATAAATCAGGTGTACACTGGATTCTCACAAAAGTAGAATCAACCGATTTTGCCAGTGTTTTCGCAAGCATAGTCTTCCCAGTTCCGGGCGCATCCTCGAGAAGAACATGGCCTCCCGTAAAAAAAGCGGCAAGAACTTTCTCTACAACAGAATTTTTTCCTTTTATTATAGAATTAACACTTGTTGAAATGTTTTTGTAAATTGAAAAAGCCTGATCAAAATTCAAATCCTACCCCTTGCCTCTCTTGTAAACACATTCGCCATTCACAAAAGTCATTTCGCAGCGACCTTCGATTGTAAATGGGTCGCCGGAATAAACAGTAATATCAGCGTCTTTTCCTATTTCTAATGAGCCGACTCTGCTGGAAACGCCGCAGATTTCAGCTGCATTTATCGTGATTGCCTTTAATGCTTCATCCCACGGAAGTCCTTCTCTGATTGCAAATCCTGCCATTTCGGGAAGGTATTGAACCGGAATAACTGGTGCGTCTGTGATAATTGCGAAAAATACGCCTGCATCGAAAAGGAGTTTCGGAGTTTTGAAGCTCTTCTCTTTCAGCTCTTCTTTTACTCTGGCTGTAAGTGATGGCCCTATTACGCAGGGAATTTTTTTATTTGCCAGAAATCCGGCAATTTTATGACCTTCTGTTGCGTGTTCAACAACAAGATTAAAGCCGAATTCCTCTTTTATTCTCACAATTGTCGCAATATCATCGGCTCTGTGAGCATGACATCTAAGCGGAACTTTTTTCTCAAGAACCTGAATAAGTGCTTCCATTTTGAGGTCTGCGTCAGGCTTTTTATCCTTTGTTTTTGATTTTTTCAAATAATTCTGAGCACTTACGAACGCCTCTCTCATAACTGCGGCATTACCCATTCTTGTCATTGGGAGTTTTGATTTCTGGCCGTAGACTCTTTTCGGATTTTCGCCTAAAGCAGCTTTGAGTCCGCAAAACTGCATGACAGCTCGTTCGTCAGCAATAATTGAACCCGCAGTTTTTATAAATGCGGATTGACCACCGATAATATTGCCGCTGCCAGGCCCTGTAAAAACCGAGGTAATTCCAGCAGTTACAGCATCAGCAAAAGCCATGTCATCGCAGTTTATTGCATCAATTGCCCGAACCTGCGGTGTAACTGGATCACTCATCTCGTTGCCATCTTCCGATGCCCAAGTGACTGGCTCGGCATAAACGCCAAGATGGGTGTGCGCATCAATAAATCCAGGGAAAACCATAAGCCCTGTCAAATCAATAACTTCTTCATTTTTCTGGGGTTTAAGGTTTTTTCCGATTTGTTTTATCTGGCCTCTTTCTATTAAAATATCAGTCGATTCAAGTATTGTCCCGCGACCTGTAAAAATTTTTCCGTTTTTAAGTAACATGGGCTTCTCCTAACAGACAAAAACACGGAGAGCGTTTGATGAATGGGTGCTTAAACGGCTGTTTATGTTTGATGCCACAACTGTGTCTCCTGGCTGTAAAACGCCACTTTCCGTCAGAATAGTTCTTGCGTCTGTGATGAAACTTTCAAAGGATTCAGGAGCCTCATCCATAAGAATAGGAATTACACCGCGATAAAATCCTACAAGATTTGCTACTTTTTTATCTGCGGTAAATGCATAAATGTTGAGACTTGGTCGAAACATTGTTGTTATTCTGACAGTAAAACCGCTTGTTGTGTATAAAATCAGTGCTTTTGCCTTTAAAATTGTTGCAAGCCTTACCGCTGCCTGACTTACCGCTTCAGCCATAATATCAGATGCTTCGCAGGTGTCCAAAAACTCTGAACCTACCGGTTTTACATATTTTTCCGCTTCTGTTGCAACATTATTCATAGCTGTTACAGCCTTAACCGGAAATTTGCCTGTTGCTGTTTCTGCGGAAAGCATCAGCGCGTCAGCTCCTTCGCTTACTGCGGTTGCAACATCGCTTACCTCTGCCCTTGTCGGACGGGTTTTTGTAATCATTGATTCA
>CAZISX010000021.1:7978-8917 GCA_964542005.1 uncultured Spirochaetales bacterium | reverse complement strand
CAACAATTACAGGTTTTCTGTGTCTGTGAGCTGTTTCTATAATTTTAAGCTGCATTCCTGGAAGTTTGCAAATCGGAAGCTCAACGCCCAGATCACCTCTGGCAACAAGTAGTGCATCAGCAACTTCAGCAATTTTATCAAGATTGATAAGACCGCTTGCTGTCTCAATTTTTGCGATAACAGGAACGCTTTTTCTGTGAGCTCTCATAACACCGTGAAGTTCATAGATATCCTCAGGTTTCTGAACAAAAGAAAGGAGAAATCCGTCAACTCCAAGATCAAGACCAAAGGTTACATCATCAATATCTTTGTCTGTTAACGCCGGAATATCAACAACAATGCCGGGAAGTGCCATCCCTTTGTTTGATTTAAGGAGACCGCCCACCTCAACAATGCAGACAACCTGATTTAATTCAACTTTTTGAATCTCAAGAACAATTTGGCCATCATCAAGAAGGATTTTCCCTCCGACTGAAACACTTTTTGTAAGCTGAGAATAATCTGTAGCTACAATCTCATTTGTTCCTAAAACATCTTTTGTTGTAATCGTAAAAATTGAGTTTTCCTTGAGAGTTACTGCATCGTTTTCAAATTTTCCGATTCTCATTTTAGGCCCTCTTAAATCAAAAAAAACAGGCATAAATCTTCCTGTTTCTGCAATTGCCTCTTTGATGTTTTGAAAAAATCCGGCAATTGTTGCGTGATTTTCGTGGCTCATGTTGATTCTAAATGCACTTGCACCAGCCGCAATCAATTCCTTAACAATTTCCTTTGGCGCAGATGCCGGGCCGATAGTTGCAAGTATTTTTGTCTTAGCCATTGGTTTTCTCCTTAAAAAAATTAAAAATATGAACTTTATGCCAAGCAGTATATTTTGTTTTTAAAAAAAATTCAATTTTTGTATGATTAAAAAAATTGTTAATATTTAGTGTGTGTGTA
>CAZISX010000021.1:3363-7968 GCA_964542005.1 uncultured Spirochaetales bacterium | reverse complement strand
TTTGAATTTTTTTGAGGTTTTTATGAATATAATTTTAGCATCAGCATCACCCAGACGATTTGAGCTTTTATCCGAGGCAGGTTTTATTATTAATGTGGTTAAACCTGTTGTTGAAGAAATTGTAGACACCAACCTCTCGCCAGCTCGTGCAGCAGAGGAAATTGCAAAATCAAAAGGGCTGCATGTTATTGAAAAAACTGGAGATTTAACACCTGTTGTTTCTGCCGACACAATTGTTGTGTGCGAAAATCAAATTTTAGGCAAACCGTCTGATAAAAATCATGCCAGAGAGATGATTTCGTTACTTTCAGGGAAAACCCATCAGGTTATAACTGGCTGTGCGATTTTTTACAAAGGCAAAATTGAGATTTTTTCGGTTTCAACAAATGTTTCTTTTAAACAACTTTCAAAAGATGAGATTGAATACTATATTTCAACAGAAGAACCTTACGACAAAGCCGGAGCTTACGCAATTCAGGGAATCGGTTCTTTTATGATTTCATCAATTTCAGGCAGTTACTCAAATGTTGTAGGGCTTCCGGTAAACGAAGTTGCACAAAAAATCGGTGAAATAACATCTTCATCAAACTCTCTAACAACTCCAATTGACATTGGCTAAACCTTCTGATATTCTACTACGATTTTTTTTATGCGGAGATTTTGATGAAGTACATTTTAGGAATAGAGACAAGTTGTGATGACACCTCGATTGCGATTGTTGATGAAAAGCTTCGGGTTACTGCAATAAAAACAGTTTCACAAACAACTGTTCACGCGTTATTTGGTGGAATTATGCCTGAAATTGCGGCAAGAAACCATGCTGCCTATATTTTTCCGGTTTTGAACAAGGTTTTGGGCGAGGCAGGACTTTCGCAGGAGGAAATTTCTGCAATTGCTGTGACGAATTTTCCCGGACTTATCGGCTCGCTTCTTATCGGAGTTTCAGTTGCAAAAGGCCTTGCAATCGGCTGGAAAAAGCCGCTTATTGCTGTAAATCACCTCGAAGGCCACATTTACAGTGCATTTCTGGAAAAAGAAACAATGCCTGAAATTCCTTATCTTGCACTTGTTGTTTCCGGCGGTCACACAACTTTGATGGAATTTAACGAAAATGGGAAGACAATTCTTGGCGAAACATTTGACGACGCAGCTGGCGAGGCTTACGATAAAGTTGCGAAAATGGCGGGGCTTGGTTATCCCGGCGGACCTGTTATCGACAAAATGGCGGCCGAGGGAAATGCTTCGAGATACGAGCTTCCATATCTTCTCAAAAATCAGAAGTACAAAAACACTTTTGAGTTCAGTTTTAGCGGTTTAAAAACTGCTGTTAAGAAGTTTCTCGAAGAAGAAAGCGATCTTGTCATGAAAGATCTTATGGCCGGTTTTCAGGCAAAACTAGTTGAACTTATTGAAAGAAGGTTGATCCTTGCCTTTTCGCAAAAACACTACAAAGCACTTGTAATTGCAGGCGGCGTTGCTGCAAATAGCGGAATCCGCAAAATGGCTGAAAAGCTTGCTGAAAAAAATGGAGTTCCTCTTTTTATGCCGCCTTTAAAATATTGTCAGGATAATGGCGCAATGATTGCGGCAGCAGGTTTTGCAGATTTGGCGCAGGGCAATTTTTCCCAGCTCAACACAACAGTTTTCCCGACAATAAGAGGCACTAAATAATGAATATAAGTGATTTAAAACAGATACTTGGCTCACATGCGACAAGTGCAAAAAAAGGGTTCAGCCAGAACTTTCTTTATTCAGATGAAATGCTTGAAAGAATAGCCTCTTTTGTCCCGAAAAACGCAGGATTTTACATAGAAATTGGTGGCGGTGTTGACGACTCAATGCTCAAAATCTTGAACAACCGCTTTGGCGGCAAGGCCGAAATCAAAAAAGAAGATGCGACACACCTCCGGTTTGATAACTATTTTAAAGAAAAAAGAGGTGCAGTTTTTGGGAATCTTCCATACTCGGTCAGCTCACCTATTCTTTTCACAACAGTCCAACAAAGCAGATTTTTAAATTCTGCGGTATTTCTTCTCCAGAAAGAGGTAGCAGAAAAAACAGTCTCAAATCCTGGCGAACGGGAATTTTCGCCGCTTGCTGCATTGATTAATCTGACAGGCTCGGCTGAACTTTTGTTCAACATTCCGCCGGAAGCTTTTTTCCCTGCGCCAAAAGTGTGGTCTTCTCTTATCAAAATAAGGTTCAACGAGCATGATTTTTCTGAAGATTATCTCGAAAAATTCGGAACAATTATGAAGAAGATTTTTTCAAACAGAAGAAAAACGCTTGCAAATGTCTTTAAAATCAATCAGTTGCCGCAAAGCATTCTCGATGAATCTGCAATCTCTCCAAATGCAAGAATCGAGGAAATAAGCTGGGAAACAGTTCTTTTTATCGCAAAAAAGCTGATTTAAACCGGAACAACAGATTAGTCAGGAATCGAACGGATTAGAAATAAACATTAGCTAAAAGACCGAGCTCAAACATATTGCTTTTACTTTCTACCGTTGAATCATATTTATCACCATCTTCATCAAACTTCAGGTCTGCGTCAAGATTTAAATAGGTGTATAAACCATAAAATCCAAGAGATACATTTTCTGAAATAAATTTTTCATAACCAGCCTTCAAAGAAGCTCCATAGCCTGTACCTGAACTTTCTTTTTTATTATTCGTTATTTTATCCTCATCCTTTCCCGTCATGTACGCAAAAGCAATTTCAGGATTAATAAATAGTGAAGAAGAATCGTCTGCAATCATAAAATCATATTTTAATCCAAAGCTTATCATAAAGGTCGTTTCATCAACATTTTCTTTAGATGCTGTTTTTGTGTCTCCATCATAAGAAAGCTTATCTTTAGAATCTGATGAATTCTTTTTTAATGAGAAAGATGCTGTGAGCCACGCGCTCTTGGCAATTTTTTTTCCTGCAACAAAAGTAGGTTCCATAAATTCAATGCCGTACACTGTTTCCGAAGAATCGGTTGCGGTATCAATAGTTACCGTTTCATCATTGTAATTTTTTAACTTCATTTCTCCATCATTTTTGGTTTTTGTATTTGAGAAAAAAGGAAAAAACAATCCAAAAGAATAATTCTTTTCGGTGTTTTTTACAGATTCTTCTCCCGAAAGTGAAGCAAAAAAGATAGCTGCGCAGATTAATAAAACAATTTTTTTCATTTTCAAACTCCTTGAATTGATTTGACAACAACGCTAAACTTTAGCTATTAAAAAAAAAGTGTCAATTTAAACAAAATTATATTTACAAATTGCTTGTGAAATTCAAGTTCAGGATATGCTTTTGAAATAAACTATTCTTCTCTATTTGTAACTGTTGCGGCAGAAACCTCAATTTTATCAGCTACTAATTCTTCTTCAGTTGGATGCTCCTCAGTTTTGCCGCATTCGCTCTTTGGTTTGTCGCAGAGAATTCTATCAATATCACCATGATCAAGAGTTTCTTTTTCCATTAAAAGAGCAACAAGTTTTTCAACCTTGCCTCTTTTTTCATTAAGCATCCTGAGAGCCTCGGCATTCATTTCCATAATAATTGCATGGACTTCCTGGTCTATAAGCTGTGATGTGTATTCGCTTATTATTGAGCGTTTTGTAAGCTCGCGACCGAGAAAAACCTGCTCTTCTTTTTCGCCGTAGTTGATTGGCCCCATTTTTTCGCTCATTCCCCAGTGCATAACCATATTTCTGGCAAGCTCTGTTGCTCGTTCAATATCGTTGCCTGCACCAGTTGTAACTTTGCCGAGGAATATTTCTTCAGCGCATCTTCCGCCCATCAGGATTTTGATTCTGTCTAAAAGCTCATCTTTATTGTGGCTAAACCTGTCTTTATCTGGAAGCTGCTGAGTAATTCCGAGAGCCCGACCTCGTGGAATAATTGAAACTTTGTGAATAGGATCTGCGTTTTCTGAATAAAAACCAACAATTGTGTGACCTGCTTCGTGATAAGCGGTCGCAAGTTTTTCCTCGTCAGTAAGAAGAAGACTCTTTCTCTCTTTTCCCATCAAAACCTTATCTTTTGCCTCTTCTATTTCATCAATTGTAACTTTGTCTTTGTTTCTTCGCGCTGCAATTAATGCAGCTTCATTCAATAAATTCGCGAGGTCTGCACCTGAAAACCCAGGAGTTCCTTTTGCAATCTGGCTTAATTTTATATCTGTTTCAACTCTGATTTTTTCTGCATGAACTCTTAAAATCATCTCTCGTCCCTTCACATCCGGCATTGGAACATAAACCTGACGGTCAAATCTTCCAGGACGCAGAAGTGCAGGATCTAAAACATCGGGGCGGTTGGTTGCGGCCATAACAATAACGCCGGAATCAGTACCGAAACCATCCATCTCAACAAGAAGCTGGTTTAATGTCTGTTCTCTCTCACCATGACTTTCCATTCCTCCTCTCACCCGACCAATAGCATCAATTTCGTCAATAAAGATAATCGCTTTACCTGCTTTTTTGGCAGTACTAAACAAATCTCTTACTCTTGAGGCGCCCACTCCCACCAACATCTCCATAAATTCAGATCCAGCCATAGAATAAAAAGGCACTCCAGCCTCTCCAGCCACAGCTTTTGCCAATAAAGTCTTACCA
>CAZISX010000021.1:2171-3353 GCA_964542005.1 uncultured Spirochaetales bacterium | reverse complement strand
AGCATCAATTTCATCAACAAAAATAATACATGGCGCGTTGGTTTTTGCCTGCATGAAAAGGTCTCTTACCCGGCTTGCACCGACTCCGACAAACATTTCAACAAAATCTGAGCCGCTGATTGAGAAAAATGGAACATTCGCTTCACCTGCGACAGCTTTAGCAAGAAGTGTTTTTCCGGTTCCGGGAGGGCCAACAAGCAAAACTCCGTGAGGAATTTTCGCACCCATTTTTGTATAAAATGATGGTCTTTTAAGAAAATCAACAATCTCTTCAAGCTCTTCTTTTGATTCGTCAACGCCTGCAACATCCTTGAATGTTATCGGGTTTTTATCTTTTGTTATCATTTTATGTTTAGATTTTCCGAATGAAAACGCTTTGTTACCGCCGCCTTGCATCTGACGCATAAAAAAGAGAAAAAAGACAATCAAAACAATCATCGGAAGCCATGATGCAAGAATTGTCTGCATCATCGAGTTGTCTTCAGGTTTTTTGTAGGTTGCAGGGATATTGTTTTCGGCAAGAATTTCCATAACTTTTTCGCCGCTTGGCCCAATTGCCTGAAATTTTTCACCTGTAATCAGCTCTCCTTTGTATTCAAGCCCGTCGATATTAACCTCTTTTACCCTTTTATCTTTGACACTGTTTATAAATTCGGTCATGCTGATTTCTCGCGCAGCCGAAGTTGTCGCCATCTTTGAAATATTTAAAATAATAAAGAAAACACCAAAAAGAACAGCCCAGATTAAAAGGCTTTTATAATTAAATTTCATCATCACACCTATAATAATAGTTTACAAAAAGCCAGAGCATTATAGCAGAGAAATTTGGTTTTGCAAGGTTTAAACAATCTATTTTACAGCTAAAACTTGTAATTTAAACTGCCTTGAAATAGGATTGTAAAGATTGTTTTTGCCAAATAATGGAGGTTATAATGAAGTTATCAAAGCGTCTGTTTTTTATCCTTATTTTCTCGTTTTTAATTTTTTCGTGCAGCAGCAATAGCAGCGAGACAAATCACACGGTTAATGATTCTGATTCTTCCCAAACTGATTCCGACACAACTCTTCCTGACAATCAAAATGATGGTGATTTAGATAGCAATTCTATTTTTGGCGATAGTGACGCGCCAACTATCGGGGATGATGACAAACCAATTGCCGGAGATGATGATATGCCGCTGC
>CAZISX010000021.1:0-2161 GCA_964542005.1 uncultured Spirochaetales bacterium | reverse complement strand
CCGCTGCCTGGCGATGAAGACACGCCAGCGCCTACCGACACCGATTCTGTAACTCCTTCAAATGGTTATGAATCTGACTTTTTAGAGATTGAGCCTATTACCTATAAACTTTCAGGCACAACCTATACCTCCGCAAAAGCCAGAATTTGGTACGCATTTCAGCCAGCCGATTCCGAGCCTGATAAAAAGCCTCTTTTTGTCTTTTTTAATGGAGGCCCAGGCGCATCAACTGGTCTTCTTTTTGGATTTAACACATCAAAGAACACGCTTGATCCGCAGATTAGTAATGCAATAGCACCAAACACTTCAAGCTGGACAAAACTTGGAAATCTTCTTTATATTGATGCAAGGCAGACAGGATTTTCCTATCTGATGACACCAAATCCTTCAAACAGCAATGAGCGAGCTGCCCATTTTTCAACAAAAAATTTCAATGTTTATTTTGATGCAGCCGATTTTGCGAGAGTTATTGTAAGATTTTTAAAAAATCATCCATTAATCCAGAAAAACAAAGTAGTTATGGTTGGTGAAAGTTATGGCGGAACAAGAGCTGAAGTTCTTCTCCACATGATTTTATACTACTCAAAGCATGGTGATGGCTCTTCAATTTATCAGGATGCAGCACTTTCCACCGAGATTGAAACACATCTTAGAACTGTTTTCCCTGAAATCAGCAGCGCACCAATGATGCCGACTGTCATTGCTAATCAATTCGGCAACATGATTCTGATTCAGCCGCTGGTAACAGGCGATTATCAGCTTCAGGAAATGGGGAAAAAACTTCAGGCAGACGGTTCTCCGATTTATGAAATTGAGGAAGCAACAGGTATTAATTTTTCTCCATCAAACAACAATGCCTACAACAATGCACTTAATTATGTTGGTAAAACAGGCAAAGATATCTACTGCTACAGCAAACCGAAAGATTTTCTTTTTGACATGTCCGATACCGGCGATTATAAGTTGACAAACTACGCAATGCTTGAAGATATGCTTCTTTACGATCCTTCGCTAATTGAAGAAATGTACTCGACAGAAAGAACTGAGGCATTTAGAACTGCCAATAATTTCAGCAACAAAGCAGTATCAACCCTTCCTGAAACAGAGCAGATAAAGCTTCGTTATTTCCTTGAAAAAATGTATGAACCAAGAATAAACGGTGACTTAACTGCCGTTTTTGGCACGCTGCAAACCTGGGATACATTTTATATTGGACTTCATGACGAGGTTTTAACTCCATTTTATAACAGTCCTGTTACTCCGTACACCACGGGTTTTGGCAAAGAATTTCTGGAAGTTATCCCATTTGTAAAAACAATGATTACAAATGCAGGGAAAGACCTTGTTATCTATGCGCCAGCAATTCCATCATCATTTAAAGCCTACACTGATGTAGTTAATTCTGTTGATGAAACAGCGGAATCATTTACAATTAATTACAAAAATCCGGTTGCGGGAACTGATGCCACAAAAGTTGAAGTTTATTTCCCGAGCTACCCGGAAAGCTGCCATTCTGTAACAATGCTTGATGCTCCAAAATTCTTAAATGACACAGCTGAGTGGCTTAAAAAATAGCCTGATTCATAGTGGCAACATTTTATTACTCCGCCGCCTATTGATGCTTCTTTTGCAAAATCAACCATCTCAAGTGTTATTGTGTAGTTAGATTTAAGCAGACTGTTGAGCTTTATACACGAAAGTTGCCGCCAGTTCCAACAGGAAAATCAAAACCGCAAATCTTGACAAAACCCCTCAAATTTCTTATATTTTTCCGAACTTTTTTGCGGAGATTCCAAAATGCCAAGAAAACAAAAAGTGACCTCAAAAATAACAGGTGACAGATACATAAACCCTTATACTGACTTTGGATTTAAGCGGATTTTCGGCGAAGAAATGAACAAAGATCTTCTCCTCGATTTTCTCAACTCACTGCTCGAAGATGAAAAAGGCAAAATCACAAAACTGACCTACAAAAAGAACGAAAAACTCGGTGCACTCGATGTTGATCGCCGTGCAATATTCGATATTTACTGCGAAAACGAGGCGGGCGAAAAGTTCATTGTTGAGATGCAAAAAGCGAAACATAACTACTTCAAAGACCGCAGCATCTATTACAGCACTTTTCCGATAACTGAACAGGCAAAAAAAGGGGAATGGGATT
>CAZISX010000020.1:35922-42494 GCA_964542005.1 uncultured Spirochaetales bacterium | reverse complement strand
ATTTTTACGGCATAATCAAGCCGATGGATCCCTATCTCCATTTTGTAATCCTGACAGGCGTGACAAAATTCTCAAAAGTTGCGATTTTTTCAGATTTGAACAACTTAAACGACATCACAACCAATCAAAAATATGGTAAAATTGTAGGACTCACAAAAGAGGAGATTGACGAGAACTTCAAGGAATATCTTGATATTGCGGCAGAGAAACTTGCTTTATCAAGAGCTGAACTCGATGAAAAAATGAGATTTTGGTACAACGGTTATTCATGGAATTTTTCCGATTTTGTTTACAACCCTTTTTCAGTTTTGAAATTTTTTGACAGCTGTCAGTTTGAAAACTTCTGGTTTGCAACCGGAACGCCGACTTTTCTCGTTAATTTTATTAGAGATAAAGGTTTAAATGCTAACGAAATTGAGAACAGGAAAGTAAACTCAATATTTTTTGACAAGTTTGATATTGAGAAGATTGATATACTTTCTCTAATGTTTCAGACAGGTTACCTGACAATTAAAGACAGAGATGAAGATGGCTTTTTCACACTTGACTATCCGAATGAAGAGGTGAGAACATCCTTTTCAAGCCATCTGCTTGAAAGCTATTCAGGCAGGGATCTATCAGATATTGGAACAACTACAAAAACACTTTTAACTGCTTTAAGAAAAAACGATGTTGAAACTTTTACTGACGCGCTTAACTCTCTTTTTGCCTCAATTCCGCATCAGATTTTCCTGGAAAAATTCGAGGCTTATTACCACTCAATTGTATATCTTGCCCTCAAACTTTTAGGAGTTTACATCGAGTGCGAAGTTTCAACAAGTAAAGGGCGAATTGACGCTGTAATCAAGACAAAAACCCATATTTTTGTTATAGAATTCAAGCTCACAAAAGCAGTTGACGCGATTAATCAAATCAAAGAGAAAGGCTACCACGAAAAATATCTGACTGATGGCAGAAATATTGTTCTTGTTGGCATCGGATTTAGTAAAAGAAGAAAGAAGATTTCAGGGTATCTTGTTGAAAATGTTGGCAATCATTAGAATTTGTAAAAATATAAAGCAAATCTAACTCATAAATTTGACTTTCCTTTTTTTCTCAATTATTTTAATTCCGTTATTGAGATGACTGGTCTGGTGGCCTGGCTGGTTTTTAAAACCGGCAGCAGCATTCTGCGGTATGTTCGATTCATACCATCTCTTACAATTGCCGCAAAAGCGGATTTTTAAATTTTTTTACCGAGGTTGAGCTGGTGCTCACAGTCCGGTTTCCGGTCTGAAAATCAAGCAGGTTCGATTCCTGACCTTGACTGGTGATTTGCAAAATGTCTGAAATTAAATTGCGGTTTGAACCGCTGAAAAAAAATTCAATAGTGAAAACTCCCAACCATATTTCTTTATTATTTTTTAAAAAAGGAGAAAAAAATGAGTGATTACAACAAAATGTGGAGCGAACTCGGGCTTGATTTACCAAACCATGAAGGTCTTTTAAATTTTCTTGGCGAAACCTATCAGGGAATTTATCTGACACAGCAAAACCGCCCAAAATCTATGGATTATTTTGATTTTGTCATCTCTGAAATTCATGGTCTTCGCGTAAAAGAGATTATGGATGCAAGAAAAGAGGGCAAAAAAGGAATCGGAACTTTCTGTGTTTATGTTCCTGAAGAGCTTGTTCTTGCGGCTGGAGGCATTTATATCGGACTTTGCGCCGGTGCTGAAGTTGGAACTCCGCAGGCTGAACAGTATCTTCCGAGAAATACCTGTGCTCTTATTAAGGCTTTTGTTGGTTTTAAACTGACAAATCTCTGCCCTTATGTTGAAGTAACTGACTTGATAATCGGCGAAACAACCTGCGATGGCAAGAAAAAAGCGTATGAAGCTTTTAACGAAATCACAGGCAAAGTCCATGTTATGGATCTTCCAAATACAAAGTCGGCGGAAGGAAAAAAATTGTGGAAAGCTGAGGTTAATCTGCTGAAAGAAAAGCTTGAAGCTCTTACCGGCAACAAAATTACACCTGAAAAATTAGAGGAAGCTACAAAAATTGTAAACAACAAAAGAAAAGCACTTCAGAGATTATCTGCGTGCCGTGCTGCAAATCCTGCTCCGATTTCAGGGCTTGATTCACTCCTTATCAATCAGATTTCTTTTTATGATGATCCTGTAAGATTTACAGCCATGGTCAACAAACTCTGCGATGAACTTGAAGAAAGAGTCAAATTAAATCAAGGTGTTGCAGCAAAAGATGCTCCAAGAATCATGATTTCAGGCTCTCCGATGGCTATTCCGAACTGGAAAGTTCATCATCTTCTTGAAACAAGCGGCGCAGTAGTTGTTGGCGAGGAATCTTGTGTCGGCTCAAGAAATTACCGCGAACTTACTGATGAAAACTTTTCCTCAGTTGAAGATGGAATTGAAAAAATTTCGAGCCGCTACCTCACAATTGACTGCGCGTGTTTTACACCAAACAACGAAAGGCTTGAAAATATTTGCAAAATGCGTGACGACCTCAAAGTTGATGGAATTATCCACTACTCGCTTCAGTTCTGCACACTTTATATGAGCGAAGGTTTTAAGGTTGCGAAAGAACTGGAGAATTTCCCTTTTTTACGCATAGAAACAGATTACAGCATGGAAGATGCAGGCCAGCTTAAAACCCGTTTTGAAGCATTCCTTGAAATGATTAAAAACAGAAGATAAATTAAGGAGTTATATGATTTTAACCGGTCTTGACATTGGCTCCCGTTATATAAAAATAGCTATCATAAAAAACGGGGAAATTAAAGAACTTAGAAAATCAGAAACAGGTTTTGACTCACTCCGTCGCTGCCGGGAACTTCTCGGCACGGCGGAAACAGGTCTAATAACAGCGACCGGATATGGCCGTCATCTTGCGGAAAAAGAATTTGGCTGCAAAACAATAAGCGAAATCTCAGCTTTTGCCCGTGGAGCTCATTACTTTAACCAGAAAATACAGACAGTTATAGATGTCGGTGGTCAGGATAGCAAGGTTATCAGAACAGATTCCAACGGCATTGTTCAATCGTTTGAAATGAACGACAAATGTGCGGCCGGAACAGGCAAGTTCTTAGAAATAATGGCAAAAACGCTTGAAATGAGTTTCGATGAATTTGGTGACTGCGACAACACGCCAGACAAGCAGGTCAAAATCAGCTCACTCTGTACCGTTTTTGCCGAATCTGAGGTGATTTCTCTGATTGGAAGCGGAGAAAACCGCAAAAACATTGCCTACGCACTCCACGAAATGGCAGTTGAAAGAGTTGCATCTCTTGCCGGCAGAACTGGGCTTGGCGGTGAGGTTGCTTTTGCCGGCGGCTGCGCCTACAACAAACTTTTTGTGAAACTACTTGCAAAAAAACTCAAAAGAGAGGTTTTTGTCAGCCAATATCCTGAATTTACAGGTGCAATCGGCGCGGCTCTTGTAAAAAATTGATTTTTTTCGTCTCTAAGTGATATTATGCAAAAGTTTTTTAACTACTTTGAGTTGCAAAAATGAATAAATCAGAATTACAGGAAAAATTAAGAAAAATACCGTCCGTTGCCGTTGTTTTAAGTCAGGAAGTTATCAAAAATCAGATTGAAAAAAATGGAATCGAGCTTGTTTCGTTTATTGTCAGAAGTGTTATCGAAAATGTAAGAAAAAATATCCTTAATCACGGTAGCGATATCTGCTGCGACGAGATGGTAGCAAACATCGAGGAAACTATTGAATTTATTGCAAAACCGATATTAAAAGAGGTGATAAACGCAACAGGAATTGTGCTCCACACAAATCTTGGCCGCGCACCGCTTGGAAGAAAGGTTCTGGAAGATATTGAAGGCGTTGTTTCCGGCTACTCAAATCTGGAATATGACCTTAAAAAAATGGAAAGAGGTCACAGAAACGATCATATAATCCCGCTTCTCAAATATATAACAAAAGCCGAAGATGCTGTAATTGTTAATAATAACGCGGCCGGACTGATGCTTGCGCTATCAACTCTCGCAAAAGGGAAAGAGGTTATAATTTCGCGCGGCGAGCTTATAGAAATCGGCGGTTCGTTCAGAATTCCCGATATTTTATCAGCTTCCGGCGCGATTATGGTTGAGGTTGGAACAACAAACAAAACCCATCTCTCTGATTATGAAAATGCGATAACAGAAAATACTGCTTTGATTTTCAAGGCACACAAATCAAACTTTGATATTGTAGGATTCACAGAAGAGGTTTTCGTTAAGGAACTTGCCGATTTTTCTAAGGAAAAAGGAATTCCATTTCTCTATGACATAGGTTCAGGACTTATCAGAAAACCGAAAAATCTGCCGCTTGAAAATGAGCCTGATGTTGAATCAGCAATTCTTGACGGCGCAGATCTTGTAGCTTTCAGCGGAGACAAGCTGCTTGGCGGCTCACAGGCCGGAATTGTTGCCGGAAAACGGGAATATATATCACAACTTAAGAAAGCTCCGATGATGCGGGCTCTCCGCGTTGACAAACTGACACTTGCAGTTTTATCCAGTGTGATAAGGAGCTATTTTAACGACCAAACACTTGTCGAAAATATCCCGCTTTTCGCGATGCTTGAACAGTCGGAAGAGACGCTCCGCAGAAAAGCTGAGTCGCTGGCAAGAGAGCTGAAAGCACACAATCTTGTAGGCAAAATTGTAGAAAGTACAGGTCAGTGCGGCGGTGGAACACTCCCAAATCTCAGGATAAAAAGCTTTGCAGTTACAGTTGTTTCAGGAAATCCAAAACAAAAAGGACAATCGCTCTTTGCAGAGAAATTGTTCAATAAACTTCACAAATTAGAAAAGCCGATTATCGCAATTTTAAAAGAGGGCGATATCTTTTTTGATGTTCTTACTATCTCAAAATCTGATATTCCATATATTGCTGAAAAAATCTCGGAAGCTGTGGGGGAATAGGGATTGTGATGGAAAGTGTGGCTGGAGAAAAATAGATGAACATAGAAAACCTGCTGACTCTTGATGAAGGAAAAACGCTGGAGTTTAAGAGTAATTTTTCCTCGCCGAAAGGAATATTAAAAACGCTGGTTGCCTTTGCAAATACAGCCGGCGGCAAAATAATTATCGGCATAGATGACAAAACCCGCGAGATTATAGGCATTGACTCGCCGCTTGATGAAGAAGAGCGGCTATGCAATCTGATTGCAGATTCTATTAGTCCGCGCCTTGTGCCAAATATTGAAATGATTACCGTACAAGGAAAAACGCTTGTTATTGTTGAGGTTTTTCTTAGCAATTCCCGCCCCCATTATCTTCGCGCCGAAGGGCCTGAAAACGGCGTTTTTGTAAGACTCGGCTCAACCAATCGTCAGGCAGACAGGGAGCTTGTCGCAGAACTTCGCAGAGGTGCAGAAGGGATAGCTTTTGATGAACTTCCAATGACAGAGTTATCAGAAGATGATTTGGATATTAAATCTGCCAGAAAGTTTTTCCAAAATGTGAGGGAGCTGAATGAGCAGGAGTTGATAACATTAAAGCTACTTAAGCGTGACCAAAACAAGTTGGTGCCCACAAAAGGTGCAGTGTTGCTTTTTGGAAAAGAGCGTACCTTCCATTTTTCAGATGCGTGGGTGCAGTGCGGCCGCTTTATCGGAAATGACAAAACTGATATTTTTGATCATATAGAGCTTGACGAGCCGATGCCGCAACTTGCTGACAGCATTATGATATTTTTGAAAAAACATGCTATGCGCGGTGCTGATTTTTCTGAAATCAGACGCAAAGACACATGGAGCATTCCGCTTAATATATTGCGGGAAGTAGTAATAAACGCCCTTGTCCACGCAGATTATTCACAGCGTGGCGCACCGATTAGAATAGCTTTTTTTGATGACCGTATTGAGATTGAAAATCCCGGTATTCTCTTGCCAGGAATGACAATCGAAGATATGTTTCAGGGCGTCTCAAAAATCCGCAATCAGGTAATTGCAAGAGTTTTCAGAGATTTGAAGCTGATTGAGCAGTGGGGCAGTGGTGTCCGAAACATCATTAAAATGGCTAAAGACAGTAATCTAAAACAGCCAAAAGTAGAAGAAATCGGCATGCGGCTGCGGTTTACTGTTTATCTAAACGAACCGATTGTGCTTGATAAACAACTGGCAGGATCGAGAAATGATGAGGCCCAGTCAACCACGGAAGTCACCACGGAAGTCACCACGGAAGTCACGGCGGAAGTGCGTCTGCTTACGGTGCTTTCAAGTGCCATGACTAGACAGCAGATACAAGATTTGTTGGGTCTGAAAAATGATGAAAATTTTCGCAAAACCTATATATTGCCGGCATTAGAAAAAGGACTTATTGAATATACAATTCCCGATAAACCAAACAGCCGCCTGCAGAAATACAAAATCACCAGAAAAGGGAAAGCACTATTAAAAAAGGAAACTGGCAATGAATAAAAAAACACTTTCTGAACAGGATATTTGCTCAAAGTTCATCACACCGGCAATTGTTAAAGCTGGCTGGGATTTATTTATGCAGGTTCGAGAGCAGGTTTTTCTAACCAAAGGCAGGATTATTGTCAGGGGCAAACTGCACACCCGTGGC
>CAZISX010000020.1:35366-35912 GCA_964542005.1 uncultured Spirochaetales bacterium | reverse complement strand
GCTGATTATATTCTTTTTTTCAAACCAAATATGCCGATTGCGGTCATTGAGGCAAAAGATAACAACCATTCAATCGGCTCAGGTTTGCAGCAGGCGCTTGGTTATCTTGAATGTGCAGAGATGATTGATGTTCCTTTTGCGTTCAGCTCAAATGGAGATGGTTTTATTTTTCATAACAAGTTTGCAAAAGATGGAAAAGTTGAAACTGAAATTTCAATGGATGAATTTCCTTCTCCGGAAAAATTGTGGAATTTATACTGTGAAGAAAAAGGAATAACAGAGTCACAGGAAAATGTTATTACGCAGGATTATTATAGCGACGGCAGCAACAAAATGCCTAGATATTATCAAGTCTTAGCTATTAACAAAACAATCGAAGCTATTGCTCAAGGTCAAAACAGAATTTTGCTAGTTATGGCGACCGGAACAGGCAAGACTTACACAGCTTTTCAGATAATCTGGCGTTTGTGGAAATCAAAAACAAAAAATTATACAAATTGGAAATGCTGTTCCTGTTAATTTGGCTCGTGAAGTTGGATTTTGGAT
>CAZISX010000020.1:27311-35356 GCA_964542005.1 uncultured Spirochaetales bacterium | reverse complement strand
GCTGACAGAAATATTCTGGTAGATCAGACCATGACAAACGATTTTAAACCGTTTGGTTCCTCTATGACCAAGATTCAAAAACGGCAGGCAAACAAGTCTTATGAAATATATCTTTCACTTTATCAGGCAGTTACAGGGACAGAAGAGGAACAAAACATTTACAAACAGTTTTCTCCCAACTTTTTTGACTTGATTGTTGTTGATGAATGCCACAGAGGAAGCGCGGCTGAAGATTCAAACTGGCGGCAGATTCTTGAATATTTCAACTCAGCAACGCAGATAGGTTTAACTGCAACACCAAAAGAAACTAAAGATATTTCCAACATAGATTATTTCGGCGAACCGATTTATACATATTCTTTAAGACAGGGAATTGATGACGGTTTTCTTGCGCCTTATAAAGTTGTCCGCATAGATATTGATAAGGATTTAACCGGCTGGCGGCCAGACAAAGGGATGGTTGATAAATATGGCAATGAGATTGAAGACCGCATTTACAACCAGAAAGATTTTGATAAAACGCTTGTGCTGGAAAAGCGGACAGAGCTTGTAGCCAGGAAAATCAGCGATTTTTTAAAGCAGACAAACCGGTTTGATAAGACCATAGTTTTTTGTGACAACATTGATCACGCAGAACGGATGCGGCAGGCACTTGTTAATGAAAACAGCGACCTTGCAGCGCAGAATTCCAAATATGTTATGAGAATCACAGGAGACAACGAAGAAGGAAAAATGGAACTTGATAACTTTATTTTTCCTGAATCAAAATACCCTGTTATTGCAACCACCTCAAAGCTGATGTCAACCGGTGTTGATGCGCAGACCTGCAAACTTATTGTGCTTGATCAGCGGATTCAGTCAATGACAGAATTTAAGCAGATTATCGGGCGTGGCACACGCATAAATGAGGATTACAACAAGTTTTATTTCACTATTATGGACTTTAAAAAAGCGACAGAACTTTTTGCTGATCCCGATTTTGATGGTGATCCGGTACAAATTTATGAACCGAAAAACAAAGATGACTCTCCCGTTCCGCCAGAAGATGATGTTGAAAACACTGAAGAAAATCAGTATAAAATAGCTGCAAACAGCGAAATTTTGAGTGAGAAAAATCTTGAATTTACTGCATTTAACTTTCCGGTTGATGGTGCAAAAGTCAAAAAATATGTTGTCGCCAATGTCAATGTTTCAGTTGCCTCAGAACGGGTGCAATACTTTGACGCAAACGGAAAATTAATAACAGAATCGCTCAAAGATTATACTAAAAAAGCACTTGCAAAAGAGTTTTCATCGCTTGATGAATTTCTAAACAGATGGAACAGTGCAGATAAAAAACAGGCAATAATTGAAGAACTTGCCGGTGTTGGCGTGTTTTTTGAGGCGCTTACCGAAGAAATCGGAAGAGAGCTTGACCCGTTTGATATTATCTGTCATGTTGCATGGGACAAGCCGGCACTGACACGAAAAGAACGGGCAGAAAATGTGAAAAAGCGCAACTATTTCACAAAGTACGGAGAGCAGGCACAAAAAGTTATTGAAGCACTGCTGGATAAATATGCAGATGAAGGTGTAACTCACATTGAGGAAACTCAGATACTTAACATAAATCCGTTCACCAGTTTCGGAACGCCGATAGAAATAATAAAGAAATTTGGCGGACTTGAAAAGTATGAGCAGGCAATTCATGAACTTGAAAATCAGCTTTATTGTGCTTAACGATAAAAGGAGCGAAAAATGCCGATAGGAACACTGATAAAAACTATTCAGGATATTATGAGAAAAGATGTGGGTGTTGATGGTGATGCCCAGAGAATCAGCCAGGTTGTGTGGCTTTTGTTCCTTAAAATATTTGATGACAAAGAGCAGGAATGGAAGCTGACAATTAAAGATTACAAATCACCGTTGCAAACCCGTTTTCAGTGGTCAAACTGGGCTGCAAATCCTGAAGGAATTACTGGTGAAGAACTGATTGATTTTGTCAACAACGAGCTTTTCCCCTCACTCAAAAAAATGGCAACAACAGCAGGCGTCACGCCTCACGGAAAAGTTGTCGGCTCTGTTTTTGAAGATGCGTACAACTACATGAAATCAGGCACACTTTTAAGACAAGTGATAAATGCTATTCAAAATGATGTTGACTTTAATTCTTCAACAGACAGACATCTTTTTAACGATATTTATGAAAAAATTCTTGCTGATTTGCAGTCAGCCGGAAATGCAGGCGAATACTACACGCCGCGAGCAGTTACACAGTTTATGGTTGATATAATAAACCCGAAACTTGGTGAAATAGTTTTTGATCCAGCCTGCGGAACCGGCGGATTTTTAACCAGCACAATTGAGCACATAAAAAAACAGATTAAAACACACGCAGATAAAGAAATCCTCCAAAATACAATTCACGGCGTTGAGAAAAAGCCGCTGCCTCACATGCTTGCAATGACAAACATGATGCTGCATGGCATTGATGTGCCGACAAATATCCGTCACGACAATACGCTCAGCCGTCCGCTCAAAGATTACGGGCCAAAAGATCGTGTTGATATAGTTATAACAAATCCACCTTTTGGCGGCATGGAAGAAGACGGCATTGAAAACAACTTTCCAAAAAAATATCAAACCCGCGAAACTGCTGATCTTTTTATGGCACTTATCATGCACCTTTTGAAGCATGACACAGGCCGCGCTGCCGTTGTTCTGCCGGACGGATTTTTATTTGGAGAAGGGACAAAAACAAACCTAAAACGGGAACTTCTCGAAGAATTCAACCTTCACACAATTGTAAGACTTCCAAAAGGTGTTTTCAGCCCTTACACCGGCATAAACACCAATATTTTATTTATAGAAAAAGGCGGCCCGACAAAACATGTCTGGTTTTTTGAGCATCCATATCCTGAAGGCTACAAATCCTATTCCCGCTCAAAACCGCTCACAATTGGAGAATTTGATCTTGAAAAAAACTGGTGGAAAAACCGCAAAGAAACAGAAAACGCATGGAAAGTTTCAGTAAAAGATATAGCAGCAAAAAACTACAATCTTGACTCCAAAAATCCGCATGTTGTTGATATAAATCACGGTGATCCTGAAGAACTTTTGAAAGAATATGAAGCAATATCAGCACAGCTTATTGCAACACGGGAAGCGCTCAAACAGGAGCTTATGCAGGCATTGGGGGAAAAGTAATGGAATCAAACCGGATAGAATACAAAAGAGAGCTGACCGACGGGCTTGAAAAAGAGGTTGTTGCTTTTCTCAATTATCGTGATGGTGGAGAAATTTATATTGGCATTGATAATAATCAAAATACCGTGGGGGTTGCAAGCAGTGACCAGATTCAGCTTGTTATTAAAGATAGAATTAAAAACAATATTCAACCCTCCGCGATGGGTCTTTTCGATGTAATTTTAGAAAGAAAAGATGATAAAGATATTATCAGAATTATTGTCGCCGGAGGTTTGGAAAAACCATATTATTTAAAAAAATATGGTATGACTGAAAAAGGGTGTTTTATACGAATAGGCAGTTCAAGTGAACCAATGTCTCAGGATATGATTGATTCGCTCTACAGTCGAAGAATCCGCAATACTATCGGAAAAATGGAATCAACCCGGCACAATCTGACTTTTGAGCAGCTGAAGATTTATTATGAAGCCAGAGGATTGCACCTGAATGCTTCTTTTATGAAAAATCTGGAACTGCTGACACCAGAAGGAAAACCTAACTATGCCGCATATCTTTTAGCAGATGAAAATGGCGTTTCGGTTCAAGTGGCAAAATACGCTGATACAACACGAGTTGATCTTATAGAAAATATTGATTTTGGTCGCTGTTCTTTGATTAAAGCCTATAAAAATGTTATGGATAGAATGAATGTCGAAAACACTATTTATACAAAAATTGGTGTACCTCTGCGTGAAGAACAACCAATGATAAACCCCATTGCTTTGCGAGAAGCGGTGGTTAATGCTATTGTTCACAATGATTACTCAAATGGAAGTGTCCCCAAATTTGAATTTTTCTCAGACAGAGTGGAAATTACTTCTGCCGGAGGATTGCCTTATGGTCTTGAAATTGAAGATTTCTTTGCAGGTCATACAGCTCCACGCAATAAGGAAATAATGCGCATATTCAGGGATTTGGAGATTGTTGAACACCTTGGTTCAGGAATTCCCCGTATTTTAGATGCTTATGGAAAGGATGCTTTTCAGATCAGCAGAAATTTTATGCGTGTGGTTTTTCCATATACATATCCATTACCAAAGCAGATAAAAGCACAGGAGAATACCGGTAAAGTAAAGGAACAAGTAAAGGAACAAGTAAAGGAACAAGTAAAGGAACAAGTAAGATTTCTGGTATTGAAGCTGGAAAATGAAATGTCTGTAGTTGAAATAATGACCGCTCTTGAGTTGAAAGGTCGTAGAAATTTTCTGCAGAACTATTTGCAGCCTGCACTTGAATCGGGGTTTATAGAAATGACTCAACCTGAATCACCCAAAAGCCCAACGCAGAAATATCGTCTTACCGCAAAAGGTAAAGCTCTCTCGGGCAGGAAAGGTAAACATGTCTAAGCAGCTAATCCTTCTGCAAAAGCATTTTGACACCGCGCTTGAAACGCCAAACGGCATAAAAAAGCTCCGCGAACTTATCCTCACCCTTGCGATGCAGGGCAAACTTGTGCCGCAAGACCCAAACGATCAGCCAGCCAGCGAACTGTTAAAAGAAATTGAAGCAGAAAAAAAGCGGCTGATAAAAGAAGGCAAAATCAAAAAACAGGAACCGCTCCCGCCAATAAAACCGGAGGAAATACCGTATCCAGTGCCGGATGGGTGGGTGTGGTGTAAACTCGGAAGTATTACAAATATTCAAACAGGAAAAAAAGATGTTAACGAAGGACATGAAAATGGCGAATATCCTTTCTTTTCATGTGCTCAAATTCCTTTGAAAAGCAATGATTATTCGTACGATTGCGAGTCATTACTTTTGCCGGGAAATGGCGCAAATGTTGGACAAGTGACTTATTACAATGGGAAGTTTGAAGCATATCAACGAACATATATCCTAAATAATTTCTTTTTTGGAACTATAAATTACATTCAATGTTCTATACAAGCTAGATTTTTAAAATCTCTTGAAGGCAAACAATACGGTTCTGCAATAAATTATATAAAACTTGGTAGCTTAACAGACTTCCTTATCCCCCTCCCGCCTCTTGCCGAGCAAAAGCAAATTGTTGCAAAGATTGATGCACTTATGGCGCTGTGCGACAAGCTGGAAACAGAGCGCAATGCCCGCAACCAAAAAAAGCTCAATCTCCACACTGCCGCCATTAACCGGCTGCTGACTGCAAATGAGAGTGAAACTTTTGATGCTTCGTGGCAGTTTATCAAAAGAAACTTTGGCGAACTTTATTCCACAACCGAAAATGTAAAATCACTCAAAAAATCAATCCTCCAGCTCGCAGTTCAAGGAAAACTTGTGCCGCAAGACCCGCAGGATCAGCCGGCGAGCGAACTGTTAAAAGAAATTGAAAGAGAAAAAAATAGGCTCATAAAAGAAGGAAAAATCAAAAAACAGGAACCGCTTCCGCCGATAAAACCGGAGGAAATACCGTATTCTGTGCCAAAAAATTGGGCTTGGGTGAGGCTACACGAGGTAATAGATGTTAGAGATGGGACACATGATTCTCCCAAGTATTTAGACTCAGGAATACCTTTGATAACGAGCAAAGATTTTGTAAACGGAGAAATTGATTTTTCTCAGGCTAAATTCATTTCACTTGAAGACCATAATAAAATAAAAATCAGATCCAAGGTTGATAAAGATGATATTTTGTTTTCTATGATTGGCGGCAATATTGGAAATATGGTCATGGTCAATTTTGACAATATAGAATTTAGCATAAAAAATGTTGCCTTGTTTAAATATTATGACAATACAAAGGTGTTACCTCATTATTTAATTATATTTTTAAAAGTAATGACTTCTAAAATACAATCAAATGCTAGTGGCGGAGCACAACCCTTTGTTTCTTTAACTTTTTTAAGAAATCATCATTTTCCTCTCCCACCTCTCGCCGAGCAAAAGCGGATTGTTGCAAAGATTGATGCACTTATGGCCTTTTGCGATGACTTGGAAAAAAAGATAGAACAGTCAACCGCAAAACAGACCGCAATACTCAATGCTGTACTGGCGAATGTGTAGGAGAAAATTATGAGATTAAAGTCAGTATATATTAGCGATTACAAGAACTTGAAAGAGTTTAAACTTGATTTTGACGGTACAAGTTTTATTGATGTGTTTGTCGGAAAAAATGGCTCTGGAAAATCAAATTTCTTTGAAGCTTTGATTGAGATATTTAGGCACTTGTATGAGTTTGATAAAAAAGGAAATAAACTTCAATTTGATTATTCAATTAGATATGAGATTGACTTAGAAGAAACAAGAATAGAATGGCTGGATGAAGGGTTAAAAATAAATGGCAAGAAAAGAAAAAAGGTTGCACAAACACCACTGCCTGATAATCTTCTTATTTATTATTCGGGTCATAATTCAAAGGTTGATGAATCAAGCGAAAATTATCAGCTCAAGATAAAAAAACTAATGACAAGTGCCAGAGATATAGATTTCAACAAATTCATATATTTTGACAGAAGTTATAAAAAATTATTGCTTACAATTTTATTAACACAGCCTTTTGATGAAACAATTTCTGAAACAATAAAAACTCGTCTTGGCATAAAGGAGATCGGTGAAGAATTTAAAATTTCAATTAAAAGACCTTATTTGAAAAGTCGCAACTATAAGATTGACAGAGCGGATGAGAAAACATTATACTGGGGAATCAAAGGCGAACCAAGGGAATTCTTAAGAAGAGCCTCTACTTGCAATGATGCAGGAACAAGGGATTCTGGCTATGATGATTTAAGTAAACTTTACAAGTATTTCATAGCTGTTGATAAATTCCAAAAAGAATTCAAAGAGATGTCTGTTGAAAATCTGATTATTCAATTTAACGCACTAAAGATACTAAATATGATAAATACAATAAGCTTTGAAGTGACTCTTAATAATGGGCAAAAACAAAACATAGAAAACTTTAGTGATGGGCAATTTCAGTCTATCTATTTGTTTTCACTTATGGAAGCATTTCAAGACAGAAATTGTTTAACGCTGCTTGATGAACCCGATTCTTTTCTTCATCCTGAATGGCAATATGAATTTTTAAAGCAGACAAAAAGTGTATCAGAGAATTCAATAAAGAAAAACCATGTTTTATTGAGCACCCATAGCCCATCAACGATTGCTGCTTTAGATAATGAAAGAATTCGTTCTATGGAGTTTGAAAACAACACTATAGTTCCTAAAAGATCAGAGAAAAATAGAATAATCCAAGGACTATCTGCCGGGCTTATTTCTTTTTCTGAAGATGAAGTCAGATTGAATATAAATCATTTTATAAATAACACGAAAAAGGCAATACTATTTACAGAAGGCCCTACTGATGAGAAAATTTTAGAGGTAGCATGGAAAAAATTATATAGAAAGGAAACAAGAATATTTGAGATACAACATGCTCATTGCTGCTCTTTTCTTCGTAATTTAATAAAAGATGAAGAGATTTATAAAAAAAATCCAGCTCGAAAGATTTTCTCAATTTTTGATTTTGATGAAGCATTCAATGATTGGAATCAACTGGGTGACGATACTGAAGTCAACCCCGAAAAATGCTTAACTAAGAAATTCAAAAATTATGAATCATATTCATTGCTTTTACCTGTGCCAAATATTCCTGAAGTTAAAAAACAAGTTATAAATCCAAGAACAGGAAAAAATTATGGAAAAAGATCATTGTTGACAATTGAATTGTTATTTATGAAAGTTGCTGGCTTGGAGACATACTTTGTTGAAGACACAGAAAGGACTGATGGTTTTTATAAATTTGTTAGTGATAAAAAGAAGTCCGAGTTTGCAAAGGATATTGTACCAACAATTGATGCTGCTCATTTTGAAGTTTTTAGACCAATTTTTGATTTTATAAAAAG
>CAZISX010000020.1:23837-27301 GCA_964542005.1 uncultured Spirochaetales bacterium | reverse complement strand
AAAAGCAAATGTGTTTAGCATTATGATATTGGCTAACCTAACCATAAATCAGCACTTTATCTCACAAGTTGAGCAACATCTAAATTCAATTAAAACTCAATTAAGCAGAGAAGCCAACGCAAAAGAACCAGAAATCAAGTATGATTTTGGGGGAGTAATGGTTACTTTTACCGGCGAAATACCAATAGAAGCTAATTTAACAAAGCACCTTGCGGAAGAATTTCCACATGATTTCGGAATGATTTCGGAAGCAATTCGGAGGCAATTCGGCAAAAATGTGGAAAAAACATTTCAGCTTATACTTGAGAATAAATATATAAAAGCATTAGAACTTTCAGCAATACTCGGAGTAAGCAGCAGAACAGTTGAAAATTATATCAACAAACTTAAAAATGCAGGCATTATTGAAAGAAAAGGGCCAAATCTTGGCGGTTACTGGGAAGTTGTGGAAAAAAGCGATGAAAAAACTCAGGAGAAACAATGAAACATCTAATTATGGGCACCGCCGGTCACATAGATCACGGAAAAACATCGTTAATTAAAGCACTTACAAATATTGACTGCGATACTCACAAAGAGGAGAAAAAACGCGGTATAACAATTCATCTTGGCTTTGCCCATCTTACGCTTCCAAATGGTGAAGTTGTTGGAATTGTTGATGTTCCTGGCCACAAAGACTTTATCCACACTATGGTTGGCGGTGCTAGCGGAATTGATTTTGTTGTGATGGTTATTGCTGCTGACAGCGGGATAATGCCGCAGACAAGAGAACACCTTAGAATTATGAAGATTTTGGGGATTAAACAGGGAATTATTGCTCTGACAAAAGCGGATCTGGCTGATGAAATTCTCCTCGAACTTGCGAAAGAGGATGTCAGAGATTTTGTAAAAGATACATTTCTGGAGAATGCTCCGATTGTTGAAGTTTCGGCAAAAACAGGATTTGGGCTTGATGTTTTAAAAGAGAAAATAGTTGAAATAACTGCGAAAATTGAAAGCAAACCCGATTCCGGCGTTTTCAGAATGTTTGTTGACAGAGTTTTTTCTGTCAGCGGTTTTGGAACAGTTGCGACAGGCTCGGTGCTAAACGGCAGACTTGCTGTTGGTTCTCCCCTTTTTCTCCTTCCTGGAAACAGTCGCGATCTGCGGGTTAGACGAATCGAAAAATACGGTGGCGAGGTTACAGAAGTTGTTGCCGGAGACAGGGCTTCGATAAATATTGCTGGAATGGAAAAATCTGATTTCCGCCGCGGGATGATAATTTCTGATACAATCCTCCGCGATACAAAAATGGTTGATGCGAAGCTTGAGATTTTTGAGGATGATGTAAAATTAGGCATCTGGTCTCAGGTTATTTTTCATGTTGGAACCTACGAATATCAGGCAAAAATCCATCTTCTTGATAAAGATAAAGTGAAAACCGGAGAATCTGCACTTATCCAGATTCATCTTGAAGAGCCGTGCGTTTTGCAGTATGGAGATCGGTTTGTAATAAGAAACACTTCAGGCGACAAGACTCTTGGCGGTGGTGAAATTATTGATGTTTCGCCGCTTCATCACAAAAGAAGAAAAGATAAAATAATCA
Organism: uncultured Spirochaetales bacterium; assembly: GCA_964542005.1. Lineage (GTDB taxonomy): Bacteria > UBP6 > UBA1177 > UBA1177 > CALOFP01 > CAZISX01. The sequence goes on along the minus strand of CAZISX010000020.1, from coordinate 25,716 downwards.
AAGATATCGAGAAGTTGTCAACTGGCAAGATGTCTGAAATAATCGGGATTCAGGTTGTGAAGTTTCACCGTGCAGTTACAGCTGCTGAGCTTGCCTTCAGTCTCAATATCTCGCAAAAAGAGATTGAGGAGCTTTTGGCAAAAAAACTGCCTGATGAAATTATCAAATATGAAACAAAAAACTCATTTCTCCTTTTTACCAAAACAGGTCAGGAAAATATAAGAAAAGGGATTTTCAAAGCAATTCAGGATTTCAGAAAGAAAAATCCCCTCACAGATCGCGGCGCAAATTTTGATGAAATCAGAGGTTTTATAAAGCTTGAGAAAAATTCGCCTGATGAAGAAATCCTTAGATTTATGCTTGAAAATCTGACAAATAAAGAAAAGCTGAGGGAAAAAGATAAAACCTGGCTTTCCGCAAATGATTTTGGCGACATAGATCAGAAACTAATTAATAATATCAAACACATAGAAGATTATATGAAAAGCTGTGGAATGCAGGTTCCGCTTATGAGCGTTATGCAGGAAATCGCAGCAAAACATAAAATTCCTGAAAAAGAATTAAAGCAGATTCTCCATCATCTTGGAATTACCGGTGCTGTTTACAGAGTTGGCGAGGAGTATATCCACAAAACAGTTGTTGATAGCTGCCGCGAAAAACTGGTGAGCTATCTTGCGAAAAATGAGTCTGGAATCACTGTCGCCGAATTCCGCGATCTAGTCGGCGGAAACAGAAAAATCTGTCTTGCACTGGTTTCTATTTTTGACAGCGAAAAAGTGACCAGAAGGGATGGCGATTACAGATTTTTGAATAAACAGAGATAAGAAGTGAGTTGTACGAAAAAATCGTACAACTGAAAATGAAATATAAAAAAATTAAAGAGGAAAAAAACGATGACTAAAAATATTATTGATGCCCGTGGTGAGCTTTGTCCTAAGCCTTTGATAATGGCGAAAAAAGGGTTGAATGATGATGCCGTTAAAGAGGAGTTTGCCCTTTTGGTTGATAACGAGACAGCGAAAGAGAATGTTGAGCGATTCCTGAAAGATAACAAAGTGTTATTTCAGACTTCAAAAAAAGAGAACTACTTTTATATCCTCGTATCAAAAACTGGTAATCAGGTGACTGCAAATCCTGAAGAGTACTGTACTCCTGCGGCAAAAAAAGAGGTTTTATCAAGCCATGTTATCTGCATAAAAAGCGATAAGATGGGAATGGGAAATGACGAGCTGGGAGCAATTCTGATGAAAGGATTTGTTAATACAATCAAGGAGATAACGCCACTTCCCGAAAAAATTGTTTTTTACAACAGCGGAGTAATGCTAACTGCAAATGATTCTCCGGTAATCGAATCTATAAAAGAACTCGAAAAATCAGGTGTTCAGATTGTTGTCTGCGGAACCTGTGCCGATTTTTACAAAATTAAGGAAAAAATGGGTGCCGGCACAATCTCAAATATGTATAACATTTTGGAAATACTGACAAAAGCTGGGAAGGTGGTTTGCCCGTGAAAGAAATAGACCTTTAAACTGATTGGATTAGAACTGTTAAAAAGAGAGACTGCCTCTAACTACTTTGTTTTATTTCCCCTGAAATGAATTGAAAAAACAGGCTTTTTCTAGTTTTTTGAGAAATTTTTTACTATAGTTTTCCGACTTAAATTTTTGGAGACAAACATGAAACTCACAGATATCGAAAAACAGGAAGTTGAGCTTGTCTGGAACGGAAAAACCAATGAAGTTGTTAATATTTTCGGCAATGATACGATGAAGATTGTTGATGTGATGGTTGGGAGCAAGTAATGAGTGATAAATTAGATGTTCAAGGACAGGCTGTCACTATAATTTCAAAAGAAAATAAAGATTATATAAAATTTATT
>CAZISX010000020.1:19950-23827 GCA_964542005.1 uncultured Spirochaetales bacterium | reverse complement strand
TAGCAAAATGGAAAAACAAGAGGAATGGCATTTAATGAAAGAACGATTTTTTGACAAAAGCAACTTGCATTGCCTCGGCAGTGACGAGATTCTTAACAATTATAAAATAGCTTTTCTTTGTTCAAAAGACATTCAGGCATCGGTTGTACTTAAGACTTATGATTGGGCTATTTTTCAAAGAGAATCTCATCGGTGTATAATTTCCGGGTTTCATTCACAAATAGAGAAGGATGTTTTTCATTTTTTATTAAAAGGAGACCAACCTATAATTTTAGTTTTGGCTCGAGGCATTATGAAGAATTTTTCAACTGAGATAAAAAAAGCGGTTCACAGCAAAAAACTTTTAATAATTTCGGCACATTCTGAAAAGGTAACAACCGTAAATATGAAAAATGCAGAAAAAAGAAATTTTTTAATGATAGATTTGTGTGATGAACTTTTTGTACCATTTGCTGCACCAAACAGTATGACAGAAAAAATGGTAGAGTATGCAAAAAATATTGGAAAAAAAGTTGTTGTTGGATTTGAGGAGTTATAGAGATGCCAAAACTATATGACAATATTGATAATTATTTTAATGAAGGAATTAACGAAACCTTGGATTTATCTATAAGAGCTGATTTTTGCGCAGGCTATTTTAATCTTCGTGGCTGGAAAGAAGTATTTGAAAATATTGATAAACTTGCAGGTGGAACAGTTCTTGAAGGAGAACAAGAAGTCTTTCGTATTTGCAGACTTCTTGTTGGAATGCAGAAAATGCCACAGGATATATTGCGAGAACATTTTTACCGTGATGAAGATGACATTATTGATCAGGCAGAGATTTTAAGACTTAAAAAAAAGCTGGCAGAAGAATTTAAAAATCAACTTGTTATTGGAGTCCCTTCTGATTCTGATGAAGCAGCCCTTAGAAATTTGAGCAGACAAATGAAAGAGGAAAAACTTTGTGTAAAACTTCATCTCCGCTATCCTCTCCACGCTAAACTCTATCTCGCTTACAGCAATGACAAAAGAATTCCTGTTATTGGTTTTATTGGAAGTAGCAACCTTACAATGGCTGGACTTTCAGGTCAAGGTGAGCTTAATATTGATGTGCTTGAGCAGGATGCTGCAGAAAAAATGGCAAAATGGTTTTCAGACAGATGGATTGACAAATGGTGTGTTGACATAACAAAAGAACTTATTGAAATTATTGACAATAGTTGGGCTACAGAGAGACTTATTTCTCCTTATCACATTTATATTAAAATGGCTTATCATCTTTCCAGGGAAGCAATTGCCGGAATTGCTGAATACAAAATTCCGCCAATGTTTTCAAAAGAACTTCTTGATTTTCAGGAAAAAGCTGTTGCAATTGCGGCACACCATATAAACAAAAGAGGCGGTGTTATAATTGGAGATGTTGTAGGTCTTGGGAAAACAATTACAGCATGTGCAGTTGCTAAAATGTTTGAAGAAACAGATTTCACCTCAACTTTGATTATATGCCCCCCAAACTTAATTCCAATGTGGAACAGTTATATTGAAAAATATGATATGAAAGCAATGGTAATTTCTATTGGCGAGGTTCAGCAAAAACTTCCTGGCCTGAGAAGATTCAGATTTACAATTATTGATGAGAGTCATAATCTAAGAAATGATCAAGGTTCCAGATATAGAGCAATAAAAGAATATTTACGAGAAAATGAAAGTAAAATCATGCTCTTATCGGCTACTCCCTACAATAAATCATATCTCGATCTGGCAAATCAATTAAAACTTTTTGTTTATGAAGATAAAGATTTGGGGATCTGTCCAGAACAATATATAAGACACATCGGTGGCGAAGTTCAATTTATGGCTAAACACTCAGATACTTTTATCCGTTCGATAAAAGCATTTGAAAAAAGTCATTTTCCTGAAGATTGGCATGAACTTATGCGATTCTATCTTCTCAGAAGAACTCGCGGATTTATAAAAAACAACTATTCAAAAAAAGATGAATCCGGAAGAAGATACCTTTCATTTTCTGATGGAACCCATTCTTTTTTTCCCGATAGAATTCCTAAAAAAGTTGAATATCCTTTTAATGAAAAAGATTCCTCAGATCAATATGCAAAACTCTATTCGCCAAAAATTGTTGATATATTGAATTCACTCAATCTACCAAGATATGGACTTGCAAAATATATTGATGAAAAACCATTGGAAAAGCCTGATAAATCAGAAGAAGTAATATTAGGCAATCTTTCCCGTGCAGGGAAAAGGCTTATGGGGTTTTGTAGAACCAATCTTTTTAAAAGACTAGAAAGTTCGGGATATTCATTTATTTTATCGCTGGGAAGACATGCTATAAGAAATTTTGTTTTTATATATGCTCTTGAGAACAAGCTTCCCCTTCCAATTGGAAAAAATATAGCAGACAATCTTGATGACTATCTTGAAGATTCCGATACCGAAGACAACGATAATTTATTGAAAATAATTCTTTTAGAGGAGCAATATCTCAGCGAAGCCGCAAAAATTTACAAAGATTTTGCGACAACACATAGAAATCGCTATCAATGGATTAAAAGCTCATTTTTCAAGCATGAACTCAAAAAAAGTCTTATTGATGACGGGAGAAAAGTTATTGAAATATTAAATACTTGTAAAAATTGGAATTCAAAAACAGACAGAAAACTGAATGCTCTTTACAATCTACTTGCGAACACGCATCAGGATGAAAAAGTCCTTGTTTTTACACAGTTTTCAGATACAGCAGAATATTTAGCCGCAGAACTTAAAAATAAATTCATGTTAAAAATTGAAGCAGTTACAGGAGACACAAAAGATCCTACAGAGTTAGCACATAGATTTAGTCCGATAAGTAATAAAAAAGCTGACATTGTAACATCGAATCAAGAGATTAGAGTTTTGATTTCAACTGATGTATTAAGTGAAGGTCAGAATTTGCAGGATGCTCACATAGTTGTGAATTATGATTTGCCGTGGGCAATAATAAGACTTATTCAGCGAGCTGGGCGAGTTGACAGAATAGGTCAGAAATCTGATAAAATTTTCTGCTATTCATTTCTCCCGGAAGATGGAATTGAAAAAATTATTCATCTCAGAAAAACACTCACCGAAAGAATCTCGCAAAATGCTGATGTTGTTGGCTCTGATGAAACTTTTTTTGATGGAGATACAGTAAAAATCCATGATCTTTACAGCGAAAAATCGGGGATTTTGGATGAAGATGATGATACAGAAGTTGATCTTGCATCTTATGCTTACCAAATATGGAAAGATGCTATAGAAACAGATCCTTTGCTACAAAAAATTATTCCTGATTTACCAAATGTCATCTACAGTACAAAGAAAAATGAAAGCGATCCAGAGAAAGAAGGAACAATAGTCTATACAAGAACTGCTGGAGAGAACGATGTTCTTGCATGGATTAACACAGCAGAAAAAATTATAACACAATCACAGTTGACAATATTAAAAGCTGTTGAATGCACTGCTAAAACAAAACCAGAGTATAAACTTGATAAGCATCACGAACTTGTAAAAATCGGTGTTGATTTTATAAAAAAAGAAGAGAAATCTTCTTTAGGCGTGCTTGGAAGAAAAACAGGAGTAAAATATAGAACTTATATGAGACTCGACCGCTTCTGCAAAGAATATGAAAATTCTATATTTATGACAGAAAATTTAAAAAAAGCTATTGATGAAATTTATCGCTTCCCATTAAAAGAATATGCAAAAGACATTATAAATCGTCAAATGAAAGCAGGAATATCAGATATTCAACTTACGGATTTGGTAACATCGTTAAGGGATGAGGACAGACTTTGCATAACAGAAAAAGATGATTTAACTCAATATATTCCGCATATTATATGCTCTATAGGGT